>NZ_JBFUGC010000006.1:0-362319 GCF_056403115.1 Mesorhizobium sp. P3_A2 | reverse complement strand
ATCTCCCCCGCAAGGGGGGAGATCAGCTGTCATCGGCGCCTTCGCCAACCTCGCAACGGTGCCTCGCGTCACCCTCACCGCTTCACCTCCCAGGTCGTCACGCGCTCTCCAGTCGCCGGATCCTTGCCGTCCTTAAGCTGCACGCCTTGCGCCAGCAGCTCATCACGCACGCGGTCGGCTTCGGCCCAGTTTTTCGCGGCGATCAGTTCCAGGCGCTTGGCGATGGCTTCGGCGACCGCGGCCTCATCGACCTTGGCCGCACCGACATCGAAGCCGAGGAACAGCAGCGAGGCCTTCAGCGAAGCGGCAGCTTCGTTGCCGTCCGCGGCCTTGCCGGCAAGCTGCGTCAGCTGCTGGAAGGCGGCGTAGGTGGCGAGGTCGTCCGACAGCGCTGCCACGACTTCCGCCGGCACCTGCCCTGCGGCCGGCGCCAAGTCCGCGGCGCGTTTCCATTTGCGCAGCGTGTTCTCAGCCTCCTCCAGCTTGCGGACCGAAAAATCGATCGGCTCGCGATAATGCGTCATCAGCATCGCCAGCCGCAGCACCTCGCCCGGCCATTTGCGGCCGCCGAATGTGTCGGTCTCCAGCAGTTCGGCGATGGCGTAGAAATTGCCGAGGCTCTTCGACATCTTCTGGCCCTCGACCTGCAGGAAGCCATTGTGCATCCAGACATTGGCCATGACGTCGGTGCCGTGCGCGCAGCGCGACTGGGCAATCTCGTTCTCATGGTGGGGGAAGATCAGGTCGAGGCCGCCACCATGGATGTCGAAGACGTCGCCGAGATAGGCGGCCGACATGGCCGAGCACTCGATGTGCCAGCCCGGACGGCCCCTGCCCCACGGGCTGTCCCAGCCGGGCTCTTCCGGCGACGACAATTTCCACAAAACGAAATCGCCGGGGTTCTTCTTGTGCGCATCGACGGCGATGCGGGCGCCGGCCTGCTGCTCGTCGAGATTGCGCTTTGACAGTTCGCCGTAGTCCGGCATCGAGGCGGTGTCGAACAATACCTCGCCGGCGGCGACATAGGCATGGCCGCGCTCGATCAGGCGCACGATGAGGGTGATCATGTCGGCCTTGCCGTCGGCGCGGCGCGCGACGAACTCGGTGGCGCGCGGCTCGACCGTCGGCGGCAAGCAGCCGAGGGCCGCGACATCCTTGTGATACTGGTCGGCCGTCTTTTCCGTGACGCGGCGGATCGCCTCGTTGAGCGTCAGTTTTCCCGACGCGATCTCGGCGCCGAAATCGCGCAGCGCGCGGGCGTTAATCTTGTCGTCGACATCTGTGATGTTGCGCACATACGTGACACCAGCCTCGCCGTAGAGGTGACGCAGCAAACGGAACAGCACGTCGAAGACGATCGCCGGCCGCGCATTGCCGATATGGGCAAAGTCGTAGACGGTCGGGCCGCAGACATACATGCGCACATTGCTCGGATCGATCGGGACGAACACGTCCTTCGTCCGCGTTAGCGTGTTGTAGAGGCTGAGACCCTTCGATGCGTCAGACATGCGTGCCCTTCCGGTCCGTTACTCTTTGGTTGAGCATGATCTTATCCGAAAACCGGTACCCACTTTTCACTTCGTGGACCTTCGGTTCGGGATCATGCTCTGGGCCGAGCCGTCCTTGCGCCGAGGCACAAATCGGGCTCCAGCCTGCTGGCCGGGGCGTTTGTCCACTCTGGGGAAAGATGAGGCGAAAACGTCCGGACCAGCGCGAGGCTAGCCAATAATGCAAATGCCACAAATGGCGAAAGACGTTTTCATGGGCGGCTTTATCGCCTTGGCCGGTGTTGCCGTCAAGTCGCAACTTCCGGCAAAAGCGTCGCTGGATCACAGGTCATGAGGCACTGAAACATTTTATTAAACATGTCGGCACAGTCATGAAACATTCGCCGGCTAGTTCACCATGGGTCACGATTCGGTCAGATTCGGCCGGCAAACGCAGACACGGAAATGTTACCAGGGAAGAGATTGATGTCACGAACCAAGCAGGAATCGAGCCGCGCCAAGCAACCGGCGCTCGCCAACCACTACCGCGCGATCGGCCCGGCCGCCATCGTCGCCGCCCTTCTCCACACCGCCAAGAAGAAGAAGCCGGCGCCGAAAATCACCTCGCCCCGCGCTGCCTGATCAAAGCTCGGGCACCGGCCGCCGCCAAGGCGTACGCCGGCACGGAAGGCTGAGACGCCCAAGCGCGCCTGAAACAACAGCACTTCCTAATTGAGCAGGTTCTTCCCGAAGACTGGTTTCTTGGGGTTGTGCTCTAGAACAGTGTCATTTGACTGTCGTCCGCGCCGGGCTTCTGGCGCCTGACCTTCTCGGGCTCAGGCCCGACGATGCCCCTGTCCTGTATCTCGGGCCCGGTGTTGGCGACCTTGTTGACGAGGTCGGAGACCGGCACAGCCTCGAAGAAATCGGGCTGTGCAGGTCTGAGCAGGTCGGCCACGTCGCGCGGCTCGAGCGTGCGGCAGTCCAGCCAGCGGGCAAAATCCTCAGGCGCGATGACCACCGGCATGCGGTCATGGATATGGGCGATGCCGGCATTGGCGTTGACGGTGAGAATGGCGCCGGTATCCATCTCCGAACCACCCGGCTCGGCATAAGTTTCGATCAGCCCGGCAAAGGCGACGAGCCCGCCATTCCTCGGCCGTATCCAGTAGGGCTGGCCCTTCTTGCCGTTGCCCGATTGCTGCCACTCATAAAAGCCGGAGGCCGGAACCAATGCGCGGCGATGGCGCATGGCGGCTTTGAACGAGGCCTTCTCCGCCGCTCCTTCCGAGCGCGCATTGAACAGCAGCGGAAATTCCCTGGTGTCCTTGACCCAGGCCGGGATCAGACCCCACCGCACCAGCATCGCCTGGCGATCCGGCAAATTCGAGCCCGGCATGCGCGGCGGTCCGGAGAGCGCCATCAGCACCGGCTGCGTCGGCGCGATGTTGTAGCGGGCCGGAAACTCCTCCAGCTCCGCCAGGCCGAGCAAGGCAGCGGTCTGGTCCGGCGTGGCCGTCAGGGCAAAGCGTCCGCACATAAAGCAAGCTCGATGAAATGATCCGACCGCGAAGGTGACGATGGAACCGGCCGTGCGCAACCGCTAAAGCTCAATGCCGCCAGCCGTCCACAAGGGTCTGACCTCATATAGGCGAATCGCGATCGATGAACGAGCAGCGCAAGACACTTCCCGCCGTCTCCGTCGCTGTCGTGCGCGGCACGACAGTGCTGCTGGTCAAGCGGGCGCGGCCGCCGTCGCAAGGGGTTTTTGCCTTTCCCGGCGGCAAGGTCGAGCCTGGCGAAACGCTTGCGGAGGCAGCGGCGCGTGAATTGCTGGAAGAGACCGGGCTGCGGGCGAGAGACTATCGTCCGCTTCGCGACATCCACATCGACGGCAGCGGCGAGAATCACCCGGTCGACTATCTCTTGACGGTGTTCGGCGCTGTCTATGCCGGCGGCGAAGCGGCAGCCAGCGACGACGCCGAGACCGCAGCCTTCTATACGCTGGACGAAATGACTGACATGCCGCTCGCGGGCGACGTGTTTGAGGTCGCTGAGGAGCTTCTGGGCTCAAACGGTCCCGGTATCTGAACACAGAGAATCGCCTTGCAGGCGACAAATTGTTTGGCCAGAAAGACTTATGACCCGCGCCGCGCTCTTCCTTGCCGCATGCTTCGCCGCCAGCACGGCTGCCGTCCAGCCGGCGCCGGCCGCCGAGTCGCCGTTCGAGCCTGGGCTGATGCGGCTGGCCGAGGTGCTGGGGTCGCTGGATTTCCTGCGCAATCTGTGCGGCGAAAAGGGCGACCAGTGGCGCACGGAGATGGAAAAGCTGATCGATTCGGAAAATCCCGATCCGGAACGGCGCGCCCGCTTCATTGCCAGCTTCAATCGCGGCTACCGCTCCTTCGGCGGCACCTACACGCACTGCACGCCGTCAGCGACCGCGGCCATCAGCCGCTACATGAAGGAAGGCGAGACACTGACCCGCGACATCGCTTCGCGCTATGGCAACTGACGAGCGCCGGACTGCGTTATAGCCACACCTTTTCGTGTACCTCCGCCTTGTATCCACGGCATGTTGATGCAATGTTGGTGTTGCACTTTGGCAACAGTATTAACGAAACGTTAGCGCACGGATGTGGAATTAACTCAAACTGAAGGTTTTCATCCCGCTCACCGGTCTAATCGGCTAAGTTTAACCTGGACCGAACGCAGGCGATGAAGTTTGTAAAAGACGATCAAAAAAATGTCGTATTTACAAATACTTACTTAGCCTGCGTGGAGACAGGGACAGCCCAAGCCGGATTCGACCCGTCGGATCGCCGCTTGAAAAGGGTGGACATCGCAAATGGAACATGGCGTCAACGACATCGACGCGCTGGTCAGGGAAGAAAAGCGCCTGACCGCGGTGGAAAGCCATAGCGAGGCCTGGGCGGAAGGTCTGTCGGCCGGCATCGAGCCGGAAATCATCGCCGAGGCAGCACTTGAAATGGCGTTCGGCGAGATGCTGCGCGCCAATGGCGAGACTTCAGCTCTTGCCCTGCTCGACCGCATGCGTGAAAAGGTGATCGCCGGCGCTTTCGAGCCGGAGCGGCTGCGCCACTAGATCTGCCTGCGTCCCTCCGGGCGCAAACCGGCGCTCCGGCGCCTTGATCGGTTCTTTGACGACGGCGCGCCGTTTGGGCATCATGCCTGGCACCTGAAGGAGCCCAGGCCCAAGGAGAGGCAAGCGGTGAATTTTTCGATGTCAGGCCAGCCTCGCGGACTGGTCCTCAGCATCTGGCTTGCCGCTTCCTGCGCCGCGGTTCCGCCGGCACTTGTCCTGACAAGCAGCCCTGCCTACGCGCTGAGCGAGATCAAGCGCGAGGAGCTTCCGGCGCCGGCTGCGCCGCCAGCCAATGGTGAGACGGCGCCATCCGAAAATTCCGTGCCGATGCCAGATCTGCCCGGCACGACGCCGCCAGCGGCCAGCCAGCCGAAGTCACCCGCAGAGCCCGAACAAAGCGAGCCGGAAGGGCCGACCGACGATGGCGGCGTGGCCAACCCGCGTGCCGATCCCGATGCGCCGGTGCCTGAAGTCGTCTACGACCTTTCCAAATTGCCGGAGCCGGTCAGGCGCATGCACGACCTGATGGTCGAAGCCTGCGTCAGCGGCGACATCGAGAAGCTGCGGCCCCTGATCGGCACCGGCGAGACCATGACCCAATTGTCGCTGGGCGAGATCGAGGGCGACCCGATCGCCTTCCTGAAGGGGCTTTCGGGCGACAAGGAAGGCCAGGAAATCCTCGCCATCATGGAAGAGGTGCTCAATGCCGGCTATGTCCATGTCGATGTCGGCACGCCGCAGGAGCTCTATGTCTGGCCATACTTCTTCGCCATGCCGCTGGACAAGCTCGACGCCAAACAGCGGGTCGAACTGTTCAAGATCGTCACCGCCGGCGACTATGACGACATGAAACAGTTCGGCGCCTACATCTTCTACCGCGTCGGCATCACGCCCGCCGGGCAGTGGACATTCTTCGTCGCCGGGGATTGAGTTTTTGCCGTCAGGCTATTTCGCCAAGGCCTCGGAAAACTCCACCGGCCTGCCCTGCCCGGGCGTGACGATCTCGCCTTCCCACATGATGCGACGGCCGCGCACGACGGTGCCGACCGGCCAGCCGGTCACTTGCTTGCCGTCATAGGGCGTCCAGCCGGCTTTGGAGCCGGCCTGCGCATTGGTGATGGTCTCGCGGCGCTTCATGTCGACGATGGTGAAATCGGCGTCGTAGCCGGCGGCGATGCGGCCTTTCCGGGCCATCCCGAAGATGCGCTGCGGGCCGTGGCTGGACAGGTCGACGAAGCGCTGCAGGGTCAGCCGGCCTGAATTGACGTGGTCGAGCATGATCGGCACCAGCGTCTGCACCCCGGTCATCCCCGACGGCGAGGCCGGATAGGGCTTTGCCTTCTCGGCCAGCGTGTGCGGGGCGTGGTCGGAGCCCAGCACATCGACGATGCCTTGCGCAATGCCGTGCCAGACGCCGTCGCGATGGCGTGCCGCCCGCACCGGCGGGTTCATCTGGATCAGCGTGCCCAACCGCGCATAGTCGTCGGCCGCGAGCGTCAAATGATGCGGCGTCGCCTCGCAGGTGGCGACATCCTTGTGCTGTTCGAGGAACAGGATTTCTTCCGCGGTCGAGATGTGCAGGACATGGATGCGGGCGCGGGTGTTTCGCGCAATACGCACCAGCCGCTCGGTACAGCGCAAGGCGGCGATCTCGTCGCGCCAAACGGGGTGCGATGACGGATCGCCCTCAATTCGTTCGCCAAGCCGTTCGCGCAGACGGAACTCATCCTCCGAATGAAAGGCGGCGCGGCGGCGGGTGTTTCTCAGGATCGAAGCGACGCCCTCGTCATCCTCGACCAGCAAGTCGCCTGTGGACGAGCCCATGAACACCTTGATGCCGGCCGCACCGGGGAGCCGCTCGAGTTCGCCGACATCTCCGGAGTTTTCGCGCGTACCGCCGACCCAGAAGGCGAAGTCGCAATGCATGCGGCCGGTGGCGCGCCGCACCTTGTCGGCAAGCGCCGCTTCGCTGGCGGTCAGCGGGTTGGTGTTGGGCATCTCGAAGACGGCGGTGACGCCGCCCAACACAGCCGCGCGCGAGCCCGTCTCCAGATCTTCCTTATGCTCCAGCCCCGGCTCGCGGAAATGCACCTGGCTGTCGACGACGCCCGGCAGGATGTGCAGGCCGCGGCAGTCGACGCTCTCGCCGGCCGAGGCTTGGCTAAGATCGCCGATGGCCGCGATGCGACCGTCCTTGACGCCGACATCGCGCGCGCCCTCGCCGTCATGGTTGACCACCGTGCCGCCTGTCAGGATGAGGTCGTAGGTAGTAGCCATGAGCGTGCGGTCTCTTGCGGGGGGAGTGTCGTCGGCTTACGTAAAGGCCGACCCTTTTGCAAGATCAGGCTTGATTTCAACCCATGCCCTTTGCCCTGCTTAAAGACCGCGCCCTCATTTCCGTGTCAGGCCCGGATGCCGAGCATTTTTTGCAGAACATCCTCACCACCGACCTCGACACGCTGGCCGCCGCAGAGGCAAAGCCCGGCGCACTGCTTTCGCCGCAGGGCAAGATCCTGTTCGATTTTCTGATCGCGCGCGCCGGCGAAAGCGGCTTCCAGCTGGAATGCCGGGCCGACGTCGCAGACGATTTCCTGCGCCGGCTGATGCTTTACAAGCTGCGCGCGAAGGCCGAGATTGCCAAGCAGGATCAATCGCTTGTTACGGTTGCATGGGGCGATGATTCAACCGCTTCACATTCTGATTCAACGACACTTGCCGATACCCGCTTCCGTGACGTAGCCGTCAGCCGCTCCTATGGAAGGGTATCCGAAGGCGGCGATCAGGCTGCGTGGCAAACCCTGCGCATCGCCCACGGCATTGCCGAAAGCGGGCCGGACTACCAGCTCGGCGACGCCTTCCCGCATGACGTGCTGCTCGACGAGACCGGCGGGGTCGGCTTCAAGAAGGGCTGCTATGTCGGCCAGGAAGTGGTCTCGCGCATGCAGCATCGCGGCACCGCCAGACGGCGCGTGCTGATCGTTTCGGCCGACCATGCCTTGCCCGCGCCGGGCACGGAGCTGACGGTGGCGGGGCGGCCGGTCGGCACGCTCGGCTCGAGCGAAGGCTCGATCGGCCTAGCCATTGCCCGCATCGACCGGGTCAAGGCGGCGCTCGACGCCGGCCAACCGATCCTGGCGGGTGACGTCGCTGTTTCGCTCGCCATTCCGGCCTGGGCAAAGTTCAGCTTTCCCAAGGAAGCCGTCGGCGCGGAGGACGCCTGATGGCCGCCGACCGTGTCGGGGCGCCGCCGCGCGCCTGGCAGCGCATGCTGTCGGGACGGCGGCTAGACCTGCTCGATCCCTCGCCGCTCGACATCGAAATCTCCGACATCGCCCACGGGCTTGCCCGTGTCGCCCGCTGGAATGGTCAGACACGCGGCGATCACGCCTTTTCGGTTGCCCAGCATTCGCTGCTGGTCGAGGCGCTTTTTGGCGAATTGCAGCCGGATGCCTCGGCCAATGCGCGGCTGGCGGCGCTGCTGCACGACGCGCCGGAATATGTCATCGGCGACATGATCTCGCCGTTCAAATCGGTGATGGGCGGCTCCTACAAGGACTGCGAGCTGCGCCTGCAGCGCGCCATCCATCAGCGCTTTTCGCTGCCGGCCGAACTCGGCGCCGGCCTGCGCAAGGAGATCAAGCGCGCCGACCAGATCGCTGCCTACTATGAGGCGACGCTGCTCGCCGGCTTTTCGACTGCGGAGGCAACCGAGTTCTTCGGCCGGCCGCGCGGCTTCAATGCCGACCGTTTCGATTTCAACCCGCGCTCGGTGACCTCGGCGCAGGCGGCGTTCCTCAAGCGTTATGCGACGCTTGAAAAGCAGCGCCAGGCAGCGGTTGCTGTGCATTCGGCCGAGTGAACATACGCTAAATTAACCAGCGGTAACCACAGTACCGGGTTCGATCACGGTCAGCAGGTACGCCTCATGTCCGTTGCGCACGTCAAGGGTGGTTCGCCCGTCCGCAGGGGGGGAGCCGGAGGCGTCGCCGCCCCACAGCAGATCGCAGACGAATTGCGCCACCAGAACGAGCGCTTTTCGGCGGCCGTCGAAAACATGTCGCATGGCCTGTGCATGTTCGATGCCGACGAGCGGATGATCATCTGCAACGGCAACTATCTCAGCATCTTTTCCCTCGATGCGAAGATCGTGCGGCCCGGCATCGCGTTCCTGGATATTCTCCAGCACAGCGTCGACATCGGCGTCGCCTCGCAGAGCGCCGCAGACCTCTATGCCATCCGCAAGCCCTATATCGAGCGCGCGCAAGCCTCGACCTACGAGGAAAAACTGTCGGACGGACGCATCATTTCCATCACGCACCGGCCGCTGGCCTCGGGCGGCTGGGTGTCGATCTATGAGGACATCACCGAGCAAAGGCGGGCTGAGCAGGAATTGAAGGAGCAGCACCGCCGCTTCGATGCGGCGCTCGCCAACATGTCGCAAGGCCTGCTGATGTATGACGCCGACGGCACGCTGATCGTGCGCAACCAGCGCTTCTTCGACCTCTACAACGTCACACCCAGAGACTTCCCGCTCGGCATGAGCCATCGCGCCCTGCTCGAACAGATGGTGCGCCTGCGCATCTATCCGTCGATCGACATCGACGGCGAGATCTCCAAGACCAGGGCCAGCCTGCAGGCCGGCGAAACGCGCTCGACAAATCGCATCCTTGCCGATGGCCGGACATTGCTGATTGCGCGCCGGCCGCTTGCCGGCGGCGGCTGGGTGGCGACGTTCGAAGACATCACCGAGCGCCGGCGCGCCGAAGAGCGCATGAGCCACCTTGCCCATTACGACACGCTGACCGACCTGCCCAACCGCTCGATGTTCCGCGAGCGGCTCGACCAGGCGCTTGGCGAAACCCCTGCTACTCCGCTGGCGATCTTCTCGCTCGACCTTGATCGCTTCAAGGCCGTCAACGACACCTGGGGACACCCTGCCGGCGACTGGCTGCTGAAATGCGTGGCCGAGCGGCTGCGGCACAGCCTGCGCAGCGAGACCGATGTGGTCGCCCGTCTCGGCGGCGACGA
Organism: Mesorhizobium sp. P3_A2; assembly: GCF_056403115.1. Taxonomy (NCBI): domain Bacteria; kingdom Pseudomonadati; phylum Pseudomonadota; class Alphaproteobacteria; order Hyphomicrobiales; family Phyllobacteriaceae; genus Mesorhizobium; species Mesorhizobium sp. P3_A2. The sequence continues at coordinate 352,698 of NZ_JBFUGC010000006.1, read as the reverse complement.
GTTCGCCATCCTACAGTTCAATCCCAAAGGTACCACCGATGCGGAACAACTGGCAAAGCGCATCGTCGCTGTCGTCAGCCAGCCGTTTCGCGACAAGGGCCGCGACATGCATGTCGGCATCAGCCTTGGCATCGCGCTGTATCCCGGTGACGGCAAGGACGCCGACACGCTGTTGAAGAATGCCGACATGGCGCTCTACAGCGGCAAGAGCGAAGGCCGCAACGTCTACCGCTTTTTCGAACCCGGCATGGATGCCTTGGTGCGGGAGCGCCGGGCGCTCGAAACCGATCTCGAGACGGCACTGAAGCGGCAGGAATTCGTCCTGGACTTCCAGCCCATCACCAACATCGCGTCGGGCGAAATCGTCGGCGCCGAAGCATTGATGCGGTGGAATTCACCGACGCGCGGCCTGGTGGCGCCCGACGATTTCATCGCGGCCGCCGAAGACAGCGGACTGATCGTTCCGCTGGGCGAATGGGCGCTGAAACAGGCCTGCAGCGTGGCCGCCGGCTGGCCGCCCGAAATGCGCATCGCCGTCAACGTCTCGGCCGTGCAGATCAGAAGCGCCGACTTTGCCCGCAGCGTGATTTCGGCGCTGGCCGTTTCCGGCGTGCCGGCCAGGCGGCTTGAGCTGGAGATCACCGAAACCGTGCTGATGGATGAGAGCAAGACGGTGCTGAAGACGCTGAGGCAGCTGCGCGAACTCGGCGTCCGCATTGCGCTCGACGATTTCGGCACCGGCTATTCGTCGCTTGGCTATCTCAGGCGTTTTCCCGTCGACAAGATCAAGATCGACCGCTCGTTCATCCATGATATCGACAACCGGGACACGGCGGCGATCGTGCGCACGATTATCGGTCTTGGCGCTGAGCTCGGCATCACCGTCACCGCTGAAGGCGTCGAGACCGAAGCGCAACTCGACATATTGCGCAAGGCTGGCTGCGTCGAGGCGCAGGGCTTCCTGATCGGCGTGCCGTCAAACGCGGCTGACATGGCACGGCTGCTCAAGTCGAAGGCAGCGTCCCGGCCCGCCTGAACATCCCCGGTGTCATTCCATGCGCCGCGCGGAAGGTGCGCGACAGATGGCTCTGGTCGGAGAAGCCGGCCGCAAAGGCGGCGTCGGCGAGGTTTGAGCCTTGGCGGATCAGGAGATCGGCGCGGCGCAACCGGCGGTCACGGATGAAGGCTGCGGGCGTGAGACCCAGCACCTTCCTGAAATCCCGGATGACCTGAAAGCGCGTCACGCCTGCGGCTTCGGCGAGCCGCCGCAAATCGAGGTCCGAGTTCAGATGGTCCTCGATGACCTGTTCATAGACCTGCAGCCGGCTTTTCGATCCGAAGCTTTCGACCGCCTCGCGCCGCCGGCCGCCCCAATCGCCATGGCGCAGGATGAGCTTGCGCAAGGCGATCAGCATGGATGTCTCGGCACTTGTGGCATCGCTTGATGTCGAGGCCTGGTGTGCGGCGGCCACCGCCTGGACGAGGTCGGCGTCATCGACGATCGATTGCGAAAACAGTGGCGCGCGATCCTGCCCGAGTTCTGCAGCGATCGCGCCCATGAGCGTGGTCGAGGGATAGAAGGTGCGATAGGCCCAGCCCTGCTCGGCCCCAGCCTCGCCGTCGTGCCATATCTCCGGATTGACAAGGAGGACCGTGCCCGAAGGCGCAACGACGGTCTCGTTGCCGATGCGGACACGCTCGCAGCCTTGCGTGATTAGGGCGACGACATAGGTCGGGTGCGTGTGCAGCTGATAGCGATGCCGCGTGAAACGCGCCTTGAGCATGCCAAGATCGCGAAAGCGCGGATGACGCCAGAACTGCGTTGTCTCCTGCGGCTCCTGAATTCCCGACACGGTCAATCCTGTTCAAGACGCTGCCGGCGCAAACCTTTTAGGTGCTGGCATCGACAAGGCCGAATTTACGACGGCCGGCAAGGAGAGCGCAATGCTGCACAACGACCCCGTCGCCGCCCTCACCCCGCAGGTGGTGGAATGGCGGCACCACATCCATGCCAATCCCGAGCTCGGTTTCAGCGAATATGAGACCGCGCGCTTTGTTGCCGACAGCCTGCGCGCCTTCGGGCTCGACGAAATCCATGAAGGCATAGGCGGCACCGGCGTGGTCGGCGTCCTCAGGGGTCGGTCGGGGACACGCGCCATCGGGCTCAGGGCCGAGCTCGATGCCTTGCCTGTGCTGGAGAAGACCGGATTGCCATATGCCTCGAAAAAGGATGGCGTGATGCATGCCTGCGGCCATGACGGCCACACCGCAATGCTGCTCGGCGCCGCCAAGCTGCTCGCCGATAACAGAGCCTTCGACGGAACCGTCTATTTCATCTTCCAGCCGGCGGAGGAAAATGAAGGCGGCAGCATGCGCATGATCGAGGACAGGCTGTTCGAGCGCTTCCCGGTGGAAGCCGTCTACGCCGTCCACAACTGGCCGGGGCTGCCGCTTGGAACGATCGCGGCCCGAGCCGGCTCGATGATGGCGGCCGTCGACACTTTCGAGTTGAGTTTCGAGGGTACCGGCGCACATGCCGCCATGCCGCAGCTTGGCGACGACCCGGTGCTTGCGGCCGGCGCCTTCGTTCAGGCCGCGCAGCGCATCGTCAGCCGTTCGGTCGATCCGCAGACGGCGCTGGTCGTCTCGATCACGCAGATCCATGGCGGCAATGTCGGCAACATCGTGCCGGGCAAGGTCTGGCTGCAGGGAACCTGCCGCTTCTTCGAGCCCGCTCTGTCGGATCATTGCGAAAGGCTGATCGGCGAGATCGCGAACGGTATCGCTACGGCGCACAGCCTGACCGCCAAGCTCGCCTATCGGAAAGGCTATCCACCGCTGGTCAACACATCAGCCGCGACGGCCCAAGCCGTCCAGGCCGCAGCCGTTGTCGTCGGCCGCGAGCAGGTCGAGACCGCATTCAACCCAAGCCTCGGTTGCGAGGATTTCGCCTACATGATCCGCGAAGCCGGCGGCTGCTATGCGTGGATCGGCGCCGGCTCGGTCGGACCGGGCGAAGGACTGCATGGCGATCGCTATGTCTTCAACGACGCAATCGTTCCGACCGTGCTGAGTTATTTCGTCACCCTCGTCGAGCAGACGCTGGCGAAGACGGGCTGAACGCCCTCAGCGCAAGGTCTCGATGTATTTCTCGTGGAAGCTGACATAGCCGGGCTCGACCACTTTGAGATGCCGCTCGATCAGCTGGTGGAATTCCGGCAACTGATGGAACGGCACGCCGGGATAAGCGTGATGCTCGGCGTGGTAGGGCATGTTCCAGGCAACCTTGCGCACCAGCCAATTGGTCAGCGTGGTGCGGGTGTTTTCCAGCATGTTGGCGACGAACGGGCAGCGGCCGTGTTCGGCCAGCAGATAGAGTCTGAGGAATGGTTGACCGAGCAGCGCCGGCACGATCCAGACATAGAGCAGCACCGTCGCCCTGAACCAGACTGCGAGCGCCAGCACAACGATGTAGAAGGCGATCATGGCGCGCGCCTCGGCGCGCACCTTGGGCCGCCCTTTCGGCGGCACGTAGCTCTCCCCGCCGCCACCGGTCGCATTGGTGTAGAGCGTCTTCAAATGCCCCCACCACACCGGCAGGCCCGAGACGTGGACGATATACTGCCGCAAGGTTTCGGGCTTGGGGAAAGCCAGCTCGGGATCGTTCTCGGGATCCTGGGTGAAGCGGTGATGAGCGAAATGGAAGCAGCGGAACCAGTCGGCCGGCAGAGCGATCGCCAGGCTGCAGACCCTTGCAACGGCATCGTTGAGCCATTGGGTCTCGAAAGCCGTCCTGTGCACCGTCTCATGCAGCAGCGTGAACAGGAAGACGATGAGGATGCCTTGCGGCAGCATCAGCAGCGGCCAGTAAGGCACCTTGGCCGCGATCAGCGCGCCGACAACGACGATCCCGCCCAGATGAAATGCGAGTTGAACCAGGCCCGGCCCGTCCGATTTGCCGGTCAGGCGGCTGCGCTGCTCATTGGTCAGCGACGCGATGACATCGCGATGGTCTCTGGGTTCAGTCTGAGCCGATATGTTCATGGCGCCACGCTACCCCAACAAGAAACCTTTCTAAAAACGAGGATTTCTGCAAAATAGGTAAGCTGAACTTATCTACTGGATCGCCAAATGGCCGCGCTTCCATCCCTGAAAGGACTGCAAGCCTTCGAGGCGGCCGCACGCTCGGGGAGCTTTGCCGCGGCGGCGGAGGAGCTGTCGATCTCGGCCGCTGCGGTCAGCCAGCTCATCCGCACCGTCGAGGAGCAGATGGGCCGCAAGCTGTTTCATCGCGTCAACCGCCGCGTGGTGCTGACCGAGGCCGGCGTCGAGATGCTGCCGAGGCTGACCTTGGCCTTCCAGGAAATCGGCAGCATCGCGCGCGGCAGCGATGCCTTCCGCCCGCGGCTTGTCATATCGGTGCCGCCGTCCATGGCGATGGGCTGGCTTTCGGAACGTCTCGCCGGCTTTGTCGCCAGCCACGGCGCCGTCGACATATCCATGCGCGGCGATGACGACCCGGTGCCGTTCGACCGTGAACTGATCGACCTCAGACTGTCCTTCGGACCGCACTATCGTGAGCACCCGACCGAGGACATTGTCAGGGACGCCGTCTATCCCGTCTGCGCACCTGGACTTGCCACCAGATCGGAAAAACTGGCCGGCCTGCCGCTGATCCATACCGATTGGGGACCGACTGGCGCGTCATTTCCCTCGTGGCGCAACTGGTTCGAGGCAGCTGGCATCGAGCCCGGCCGGGCAGTCCAGCGCGGCCTGTCGGCAAACTCGTCGCGGGCAGCGCTCGACCTTGCCATTTCAGGGTTGGGCGTGACGCTGGCACAAGGCATCTATTGCGGCCAGGCGCTGGAAGACGGCCGGCTGGTCCGGCCGAATACCCTGTCGATCGCGCTGCGCCAACCCTATTGCCTGACGATCCCCGAGCGCAGCGCAAGGCGCGATGTGGTGGCGGCGTTTCGCGCCTGGCTAGTCGAGGAATGCCGGCGGGCGGTAGGTTCGCCGGCGCTTCTATGATGGCTTGCCCACTCAGAGATGGCCCGCCAGCGCCGCCACCATGTCCTTGCTCGTCGCCACGGGAACGATCTCGAACTCCACCAGGTCGGACCATTCGATGACCCAGCGCTGCAGCAGCGTGACGTCATCGGCTTCGACCAGAAGGAAGCAGCGGCTCATATCCGCCGCGATCCAGGAGTGGTGCACGACAAGCTCATCCGGCTTCAGGCGGCCACGTTCGCCGAAGCGGCGATAGATCTCCTTGCGATCGCAGCCGGTGAAATCCTCGATCACGATGAACTGCATACGTCCCCCTCGCCTTGAATTACCGCCCGGGACGGTCGAGCCGCTCCAGGAACCATTGCGTCAGCCGCACCCAGACCTCGTCCTTTTCGCCGGAATCCTCCCAGCCATGGTCGAGATTGGGGTTGTCGTTGACCTCGATGACGAAGACGCCGTCCTTGGTTTCCTTGAGGTCGACGCCGTAAAGCCCGTCGCCGATGCAGCGCGCCGCCTTCACCGCGGTCTCGACAACATGCGGCGGCGTCTCTTTCAGCGTGAAGGTCTTGATGCCGCCCTGGTCGGGCTTGCCGCTGGCCTTGTGGTTGACGATCTGCCAGTGCTTCTTGGCCATCAGATAGTGCACGGCAAACAGCGGCTGGCCGCCGAGCACGCCGACACGCCAGTCATATTCGGTCGGAATGAATTTCTGCGCGATCAGAAGATCGGAATCCTCCAGCCACTCGGTGGCGAGTGTCTTCAGTTCCTCGAAGTTGCCGCATTTCTTGACGCCGCGCGAAAACGATGAATCCGGGATCTTCAGCACCAGCGGAAAGCCCAGCGTCTGCGCCGCCAAGTCGAGGTCCGTGGTGCCGGCAATCATCACCGTCGGCGGCACCGGCACCTTGTTGTAGGCCATCAGCTCGTTGAGATAGACCTTGTTGGTGCAGCGGATCATCGACAGCGGGTCGTCGATCACCGGCATGCCTTCCTGCTGGGCGCGGCGCGCGAAGCGGTAGGTATGGTTGGAGATCGAGGTGGTCTCGCGGATGAACAGCGCGTCGTAATTGGCGAGCTTGGCCAGGTCCTTCCTGGTGATCGGTTCGATTTCGACGCCCATCTTTTCGGCGATCTTGGCCCAGTAGCGCAGCGAGGAAATCTCCGACGGCGGCAGCTCCTCATGCGGATCGACCAGCGTGGCGAAGGTGTAGCGCGCCGGTGTGCGGCCCTTGGTGTCACGCCACTCGCGGTTGGTGTAGGTCTCGAGCGCCTGCACGAAGAAGGCCTCTTCCTCCTCGGTCATCCTGGCCAGCGGCAGGAAGCCGATCTTGCGGATCGAGGCCCATTCGGCACTGTCCTTGATGTGGACCTCAAGCGCCGGGGCGCGGAACCAGTCGAACAACAGCTTGGCGAAGCGATCCCAGATCTTCGACGGGCCGATGCCGAAGAAGATGCAGACTTTTTGCGGAAAGACGCCGCCGAGATCCTTGCGGCATTTGTTGAGCGCCAGTTCCAGTTCTGGCAGCGCGTGCTCGTAGAGCTTGCGCTCCGACAGGTCGATCATCGTCTCGACCGTCGGGATGACCTTGTGGCCGCGCGAACCGGCGAGCAGTGAGGCATAGTAGCCGCGGCTCTGGTAGGCGTAGTTGTTCGACAGGTTGATGACCTTCGGCTGCTGGCCGCGAAACAGCGCCGGATGCGCAAGATAATCACGGTTGGTGATGATCTTGTGCGGCGTCGCGGCCTGGTCGAGATCGTTCTGCCGGCCGGTGAGGATGACCCAGGTCATTGTTATCAGCGTTTCCCAAGAGTGATGGCAGCACGCAGTCCGTCGCGGCCGAATTGCGCCATGTTCATGAAGATGCCGTAGGGGACGGGAATGTTTGCGGCATCGAGGATAGTCTCCTGTCTTTCGTCCTCGACCCAGGGATCGTGGATCAGGATGTGATCGCCGTCATCGCCGATGGCCAGCACCCAATGCGGCACCTTCTTGCCGAACATCAGGAAACCGCTGATCAGCACCAGCACCAGTTTGCCTTCGGCCAAAGCGCCACGGATGTCGTCGATGGCGAATGAACGGTAATTCACCGGGACGCCGTATTGTTCCGCGCGGCGGCGAAAGTCGACCTGGGCGAGTTCCATCACCCGGCGCTTGTCCTCGCTGCGCACCGACTGCAGGAACAGCGCGCCATAGAAGGACACGAAGATTTCCGCCGCTAGCCCGTTTTCGTGGCCTGCCACCGCAAGGCCGAACGGCTCGCAGCCGCCAGGGCCTGACATCATGAACACCGTCGTCGCCTCACGCCACAGGCGGATTTCCATGACCGGATCGGGCACGAAGCCGGAATCGAAATTGGCCATCGCCATCATCAGGCAGCATGGGCCACAGGTGAATTCGCAGGTCTGCTGGTAGAACGGCACTTTGGTGGCGACGGGAATATCGCCGCGCAAGGTCTTCTCATAGCGCAGCGCCGTCTCGCCATCCTCGTAATAGTCGGGTTCGCGACCGATCTTGCGGTAGCCGCTCTGCTCATAGATGCGGATGGCGCGAAGATTGTCCTCGCGCACTTCGAGGCGCAGCATCATGCGGTCGTGTTCGAAGGCGGCCTCTTCGGCCGCTGCAAGCAGCATGCGGCCAGTGCCGCGACCACTGAAAAACGGGCTGGTGGCAAGCGAATAGAGCCGCGCGACGCCGCTGCCTTTGCGAAACAGCACCACGGCGTAGCCGGCGACGCGGCCATCGGCTTCGGCGACCAGCATCTCGGCGGTCTCGCGTTCGATCAACAGGCGAAAGGAACGCCGGGAAATGCGGTCACTGGAAAAAACCGCCTTCTCGATGGCGGCGAGGTCATCGACGTCGGACGCGCGGGCCTTGCGAATCTCGGCAGGCATGCGGGTTCAGAAAACCTCGATTGAGTGGGTGGAAAGCCCCGGTCGAACACGTCGCAAACATCAGCCGAAACGCCGATATCAGCCAAGCGCTATCGCACCTTGAATAGGGCCGAATTGTGACAGGTTCCGCCGTGAGTGGGAGGCGATGGAAGCGGCACCGCGAAGTGCGCCGCCGCCCCGGTGCATGACGCGAAAACGGAATGCGCTCAACTGGCGAGACCCGCCAGAAGCTGGCCGTAGGCGCGCTTGGCGACCGCAGCCAGTTGCTCACGCGGCAGCGAGCCGACGACGGCGCAGGCATAGCCCTTGTCCAGCCAGTAGACCGCCTCGGGACCGTCGGCGTCGGCCATGTAGGTACCCTTGGACTTGGCCGAGGAATCAGCGGTAACGAACAGGGAGATGCGCTGGCCCTTGGCGTCCTCGTAAAGCAGCATGGCGGCCTTGCCCTGGCCGGCGGGCAGCAGCCGGCCACCAACCAGCTGGAAGCCCTCCGCCACCAGATCCGGCGCCACCAGTTTCAGGCCGATGCGGTTGGACAACCAGGTCTGCAGATGATCCTTGTCGCTGGCCGGCACTTCCACCGCATGGCGTTGTTCGGCGGCATAGATGACATGGGCGGCGATCGCCTCTTCAGCCAGCTGGTCATCTGCCCCGTCATCCCTGCCGATACCGTCGATGCCGGCAAAATAGCCGCCAAGACCGCCGACGACGAGCACCGCGGCCGCTGCGGCCGCAAGCCACCAGCGCGAATGCCGCGCCGCCACTTTGGTCGGGCCTTCGCCGCGCACGATCTGTTTGAACAGCATCGGCACCGGCTCGTCGAGCACACCGGCAAAGGCTGCACGCAGCGCGGCGCGGTCGGCGGTGTAGCGGGCGCTTTTCGCCTTCATTTCGGGATTGGCGTCGATCCAGGCGTCATAGGCGGCGCGCTCGTCGCCCGGCAACTCGCCGTCGAGGGCCATGTGGATATCGCGTTCGGAAAAATCGCGGCGGGTCATTTCTCGACGATCCTTATCGAGCGGCGGCGCGCCGTGTCGTCGAGCAGGCTGCGCAGCTCCTCGCGCCCGCGTGCTATGCGCGACATCAGCGTGCCGGCGGGCACGCCAAGAATGTTGGCGGCCTCGGCATAGGAAAATCCTTCGATGGCGACCATGACGAGGGCGGCGCGGCGGTCGGGGCTAATCGCCTGCAATGCGTCGATGATCTCGCGCGAGGCAGCATTCTCCGACTGCTCGGCGGGGACTGCCTGCGCCTCGTTTGCGTCGAGCGGCAGGATCGCCGCCTCACCGCGCCGGTTCACCTTGCGCATCTGATCGATGAACAAATGATGCATGATCGTAAACAGCCACCTCCGGGGGCTTTCTCCAGTCTGCCAGCTCTCGAGCCGCAAGAGCGCCCGTTCGAGGCAATCCTGGACGAGATCGTCGGCGGAATCGCGGTCGCGCAGAAGCGAGCGTGCGTAGCGGCGCAGGCGCGGTATTTCACCAAGGATTGCTGCCTTCTTTTCGTCCATGACCGCTGGTTCTGAGGTCGCCCTTGTTTAACCCGATTGAACGCGCCTTCTCGGCGCGGCGCAAGCAGCCAGCGCGAAGCGGTCTGCCGCCCCGGTCACCCAAGCAATGAGATAACGACAGGATTGGCCAAATTATTCCCGGCAATCAACAAGAAAGCCGAATTATCCCAAATCAGTCAGTGCGAAATCATTGCCCTTGTAGAGCAGCGGAAGATCGCGGCTTTTCGCGCAGGCATAGGCGAAACAGTCTCCGAGATTCAGATCCGCCTTGTGTCCAACAGCTTTGCCGTAACGGGCACTAGCGTCAATGGCCCGAGAGCCGATGTCGTCGTCGATGGCCAGACTCTCTCCCATGACCTCCACAATGAACTCATCGACCAGATCGCGAGCATGGAGAAGGGCTTCGGCGCTGGGTTTGCGTGACCCGGCGCCGGCGCGTGCCAGCGCCTGTGTTGCTTCGAAGTGCACCAACGGCGAAACACGGACCTGCCCGGAAAAACCGGAAAGCCGTTTCAGCAATTCCTCCCACCCCGCCTCTTGGTTGAGAATTGCGACGATCACTGATGCGTCAACAAACATCAGTCTTCCCACATCTCATCGGTAAATTTCTTCATATCGAAATCGGGATTGGGCAGGCCAAGCTGCCTGGCCTTGTCCTGAAGACTGGCGATCCGGTCGCGTAGCGGCACAGCGGCGCGGTTGCGTTCGAGTTCGTGGACAAGCGCAATTCGCACAGCTTCCGTCTTGCTCGGAGCGTTCGTCTCACGCTGCAATCTGGTGGCCAGCGCATCCACTTCGTCGTCACGTATATAGAGCGGCATGGAATATCCTCCGATGGATATCTATATATCCCATCCTGGATATTCCATCAAGATTCCGGAACGCTCTCCTTCGCCGCCCGCGTCAGCAGCCGCTGGTAGAACAGCCCGATGCCGATCAGCACGGCGCCAAGGCCGATGAAGGACAGCGCCCTGAGCACGCCTTCCAGTTCCGACATGTCGAACAGGAAGACTTTCACCACGGCAATCGCGATCAGCGCCGCCGAGGCAATGCGCAGCACCTGCGATTTCAGCCAGACGCCGGCGGTCAGCAGCACGACGCCGATGACCAGCCAGAGCGCCGAATAGGTGTAGGTCTCGAGCTGGCCGAGGCCGCTCCACAGGCCGATGAACTCGCCCTTGAACACACGCCTGACCGACAGTGTGGCATAGGCGAATACAAGTAGTGCCGCGACCACCGCCAGCATCTGCGCATACCATGGCGGCCGCTTGTCCCTGGCATAGAGCGCCAGCCCGCCGGCGGCGATGGCCGGCAGGAGATAGGCCAGGAACAACAGGTTGAACACCGGGATTTGGCCGGTCGACTCGTCGGTGAACAGCGGATTCAGCACCAGGAAATGCTGGAAGACGATGAAGGCGACCGAGACCACGCCGGCGGCCATCGAGCCGTAGCGCAGCACCGAACTTGGCGAGCGCATGTCGATTGCGACCAATATGGCGCCGGCGCCGATGGCGATCAGCGTATAGATCGCCTGCTCGGCGAGCGTGACCGGGCCGGTGTCGATGACACCGCCATGCATGGCGTGGCGCACCAGCATGGCGACGGTAAGCAGCGCGAAAAGGGCTGCACCCGCCTCCATGGCAAGGCGCGGCCGGCCATTGGTGGTGCGGGCGAGCTGCCAGGCGGCAAAGCCGAAGGCCAGCGCCGGCACGCCGTATCCTGGCAGCAGCCAGTTGAACACAGGCGTCGTCGTCAGCGATGCGGCGCCGACGATGGTCGGATCGAAGGCAACGCGGCCAAGCACGGCGACGACCGCGCCGACTGAAATCCAACCGAGTACCGGATAGGAGCGCCAGCGCGTCGCCAGCGCCGGCACGACGGCGGCCACGCCGGCAAGCAGCGTGGTCCAGCCGGAACTGAAGGCCATATGCAGCATCAGGAGGCCGGCCAGAGCCGAGCCGCAAAGCGCGAAGGAGACGGCGCCATCGCCCTTGAGCGGTGGCTGTTCGGCGCGTGCGATCCACTCGCCGCCGGCGGCGAAGACGACAACCAGAAGGGCAGCGACCGCGGCATAGGCAAGATCGCGGTCGAGATTGCCGTAGGCGAACCAAAGCGCCAGCAGGATGACCAGCGGCGCGGCCACGCCCCATGCCGCCCAGCATGCCGCGCGAACCTGCGCGGTGGCGGCGAAGCGGCGTGCGGCCCAGAAGCCGGCGCCGATGAAGATCAGGCCGAGACCGATGCCGATGTGCAGCGTCCAGGGGTTTCCGGCAGCCACCGGCATGCCGTCAAAGCCTATGTTTCCCTGGGATATGTCTGAGCCGATGGTGGCGGGCGGAATGATGCCGAGATAGATCATCACGCTCACCACACCGGCGGCATGAAGCAGTGGCAAAGCGCTCGGCCGGTAGAGTGCGGTGGCGAGAAGGGCAACGAGGACGGTTGCGCCCGGCAAGGCGCCGCCGGCGGCGACAAGTGTCATGTCGACGGACAGGCCAAGTGCTGAAAACGCAACGAAGACGCCAGGCACGATTGAGGGCCAGTCGAAACCGTTCTTTGCAGTTTCCGCTTCACCGCCACGGCTGCCCAGCCAGACAAAGGCAAGTGCAGCCAGCGTCACCGCGTCGATGAACAGGATGACGGCAAGGTCGGTGCCGGGCGCAGCCATCATGTAGGCGATGGTCCAGGCGCCGGTGCCGAAGAAGGCCGCCGCGATCAGGAATTTCCAGTCGCGCATGCGGGCGATCACCGCGGTGGCGGCAAGCACGATGGCGAGATAGATGAATAGCGCCCATGGGTTGGGCGCCTGCGAGGACACAAGCGCCGGCGTCGCCATTGAGCCGACAAGGCCGATGCCGGCCAGTGCCTGGCCGTGGACGAGAGCGGCGACAATCGTTGCCACGCCTATGGCGCCGAGCACGGTGAAGGCGAAGGCCGGGCCGACGAAGCCGTAAACGGCATGGGCGGCATAGACCGTGCCGAACAGGATGAAGGCGCCGGCGGCCGTCAGGATCGCCGGGATGTAGGCGCCAGCCACTCCTTCCACCGGGACCTTGAAGCCCGTGCGGCGGATGGACTCGCCGCCGCCGATCAGCACCAGACCGAGTAATGCCGCCAGGGCCAGCCGCACTTCCGGGCCGAAAATGCCGGCCTCGATGGTGTATCGGATCAGGAACAGGCCGCCCAAGGCCAGCGCGATGCCGCCGACCCAGACCGCCCATCGTGTGCCGAGCGCGGTTTCGACTTCGGACTGGCGAGCAGCTTTCGCGGTGGCAGCCGGCGCGGATCCGGTCAACGCCGCCTTGGCCGCTGCCGACAGTTCCGGCACGGGCTCGCTGCTGGCCGCTTCGGCAGTCGCAGCCGGTGCTTGTGCTGCTTCGGTCGCCGCGGCCGGCGTCTGTGCCTGCGCCGCTTCGGCCACCGCTGGCGGAGCTACATCGGCAATCGCTGCGATGGCCTGAGCGGGATCCGCCAGCACGCTGTCATTTGCGGCCGCCTCAACCGCCTTGGCAGCGGGCGCGGCAACATTCACGCCGGACAGAACCAGGCTGCGCAGCGCGCCGAGTTCGCGCTCGATCAGGCCGATGCGGCCCTGCTGGCGCAGCACGATGACGAAAAGCACGATGACAACGACAGCGCCAATCAGGCTTTCAAACATGGCGGTTCCCCCAAACCAGGCCCGTTTTCACTGACAATTGCGGCGGCCACACGGCCAACCCGGACAGCCAATCAAGTCACGCCACCGCATTGGTGACCGACCATAAATCATCGAGCATGTTTCGTCGGCAAATTCCAGCGGTCTACAGCCGTTATCCTCACTCATCATCTCGGAAGGTCAGGAATGGCGCCGCCGCTACTTGCCAGGAAGCCATGCTATCCTCAGATGAGCTACGAGGAAAACCGAATGCCGAAACGAAGCGCGGGGCTGCTGATTCACCGGACAAAGGCCGGCATTCTCGAGTTTCTGCTCATCCATCCCGGCGGCCCGTTCTGGGCAAGGAAGGACGAGGGTGCGTGGTCTATCCCCAAGGGTCTCATCGAAGAGAACGAGGATGAACTGGCAGCAGCCCGGCGCGAGGCCGGGGAAGAACTCGGCATAGCTGTCGAAGGCGATTTCGAGCCTGTCGGCAGCTATCGGCAACCCGGCGGCAAGATCGTCATCGCCTGGAGCGTCGAAGCCGATGTCGACGCCGATGCCGTCAAAAGCAACATGTTCAGCATGGAATGGCCACCGAGGTCCGGCTCGATGAAGGAATTCCCCGAAGTCGACAAAGCCGGCTGGTTTTCGTTGGCTGAAGCCAGAATCAAGATCCTCAGCGGTCAGCGCGCCATCCTCGATGATTTCATGGAACGGCGCAAAGCCGGCTGAGCCAAGCCGCCTTCCTCAGCGCGCCGCCAGATTGGCGGCTGGAAAGATCGAGCACGTCTCGGTGCCGAAGGCCAGCAATTTGCCCTGCACATCCTTCAGCGTCGCTTCCGACACCGCCAGCGTGCGGCCCTTGTGGACGATCTTGCCCTCGCAGATCACTTCGCCGGTCTTTGGCGTGATCGGCCGCGTAAAATTCACCTTGAACTCCGCCGTCGTGTAGGCCTCGCCCTTCTCAAGCAACGTCTGTACTGCGCAGGCGAGCGCCGAATCCAGCAGCGTCGCCGCCCAGCCGCCATGCACGCCGCCCAACGGGTTGAGATGGCGCTCGCTCGGCACGCCGCGAAACACCGCGCGACCCTCCGACACTTCGGTCAGGGTAAAATTCAGCTGGAAGGAAATCGGCGGCGCCGGATATTTGCCGTCGATGATGCGCTGCAAAAGGTCGATGCCGCTATATTCGAGCAGGTCGCCATGCGGAATGGTGCCGAGGCCAAGCGGCGACACCCGGCCGGGATAAAGTTCGACTTCGCTCATATGATTCTCACGTCGTGATTTCTGGGAGGGCGCCTGCTGTTGCGGCGGCCTTGCCGCCCGAATGATGCTTGCGCAAGGCGGCGAGAAAACCGGCGCGCGCGTCTGGCTGTTCCATGCCGCGCGGCTCGTAGACATGGCGGGTGAAGAAGAAACCGGTCAGCCGGAACGCATCCTCGAGTGCCGCCTGATCGGCGCGCAGACCGGAGCCGCGCTGCAGGAAGGCCGGCAGCGCCAGCATCTTGTCGCGCCATGGCGCGCCGGCCTGGCGCGACACGGCGCGGCCGGATTTCGGCGAGACATAGGCCAGATCCTGCCGGGCGCCGGTCGCCGCGCACTGGCTGAGATCGAGGCCGAAGCCGAGTTCGTCGAGGATGAGCAGTTCGAAGCGCGCCACCAGTTCACCGGCGGCGTCGGCATCGTCGAGATGGGCAATCATCACCGCCAGCGTCTCGTAGAGGCCGCCATGAGCGTCGCGCTCCGGCAGGAGCCTCAGATGCGCGGCCATGGTCTGCAGCCCGTAGACGGCCACCGCGCTGTCCATCAGCCGCGCGGCATTCATCTCGATCGCCTCGGCCTGGAAGGTGCCGAGATGCTCGTCGAGGCGGGCCCGCCACAACAGGTCGACGCGGTTGCCGGGCTGCAGCACCGGCTGCTGCTTGCGCGAGCGGCCGCCGCGCACCAAGCCGAGATGGCGGCCATGCGCGCGCGTCATCACCTCAAGGATGGCGCTGGTTTCGCCATGCTTACGAGTGCCGAGAATGATTCCCTCGTCGCGCCATTCCATGGATCGAGCTTTTCACCGATTGGGAGGCGAAATCAAGGATTGGGCGGAGACGCGCGATCTGTACTGACATTGGACGGCCGACGCGTAGTCAAAATACCACGGTCATGCGAACTTCCTGTGGTCGGCCAGCACCTCATCGATCACGCGCCGGGATCTTTCGGCCTCGGCCTGGTTGGCGTCGTGGCCGGCAACGGTGATCAGCGCCTTCCACAGCGTCCAGCCGCGGCCGCGCGCCCAGGTCGCCTCATCGACGTCGATGGCGGCGCGACACGCTTCCCGGCTTTCACCTTCGAAGAACGTCCAGGTGATCGCCAGGTCGCAGGAGGGATCGCCGACGCCGGAAGTACCGAAGTCGATGACGGCGCTCAAGCGGCCGTTTTCAACCAGAAGATTGCCCCAGGCAACATCGCCGTGAAACCAGACGGGCGAACCATGCCAGGTGGAGGCAAGAGCCGCGTTCCAGACACGGGTGGCCGACTCGGTGTCGATCTGCCCCTGCAGCGCCTGCAGTGCTTCCCTTGTCTGGTTGTCATACACACTCAGCGGTCCACCGCGGAAGAAATTGTGCTGGCCCGCAGCCGGCCCGCCCTCCGGATCGATCTCTCGCAGGGCGATGAGGAAATCGGCCAACGTGACCGCAAACTGCCTGATATCGGCGATTTCGGCAGTCTTGGCGGTTTCGCCTTCGATCCAGCGGTAGACGGACCAATCCCAAGGGTACCCCTCCCCCGGCTCGCCCATCGCCAGAGGCACCGGGATTGGCAGCGGCAGAAGCGGCGCCAGCCTGGGCAGCCAGCGGTGCTCTTTTTCGACCTGCAGCGCATACGGCGCGGCACTTGGCAGGCGCACGGTCATCTCATCGCCGAGATGGAAGGTACGATTGTCCCAGCCGCCTGATGCCACCGGACTCACCGGCAGATGCCGCCATTGCGGGAACTGCGTAATCATCAACCGACGCACCAGATCGGTATCGATGGTCAGTTTTGGGTCACTCATATCGTCGTCTCAAACTGCCGGGGCGGCAGTTCTAGACGACGAAGCTCAGTGGGGAAACTCAAGCCCCATCTCGCGGTAGCGCTCGGGGTCGTCGCCCCAGTTCTCGCGCACCTTGACGAACAGGAACAGGTGCACCTTCTGTTCGAGGATGCCTGCTATCTCCATGCGCGCGGCCTGCCCGATGGCGCGGATCGTCTCGCCCTTGTGGCCGAGCACGATCTTCTTCTGGCTGTCGCGCTCGACATAGATGGTCTGGTCGATGCGCACCGAGCCGTCCGGCTTCTCTTCCCATTTTTCGGTCTCGATATGGGAGGAATAGGGCAACTCCTGATGCAGCCGCAAATACAGCTTTTCGCGCGTGATCTCGGCTGCCAGCTGGCGCATCGGCAGGTCGGAGATCTGATCCTCCGGATAGTACCAGGGGCCGACTGGCAGCGCCTGCGCGAGGTAATCGAGCAAATCCTTGCAGCCGGAGCCGGTAAGCGCCGAGACCATGAAGGTGCGCTTGAACGGCACTTTGTCGTTCGCTGCCGCGGACAGTGCCAACAGCGCCTCGTGCTTGACCCGGTCGACCTTGTTGAGGATCAGCACCATCGGCTGGCGGACATCCTTCAGCCGCTCGAGGATGGCGTCGGCGTCGCCCCGGATGCCACGCTCGGCATCGATCAAGAGCAGCACGATATCGGCGTCCTTGGCGCCGCCCCAGGCGGTGGTCACCATGGCTGTGTCGAGCCGCCGCTTCGGCTTGAAGATGCCGGGTGTGTCGACGAAGACAATCTGCGCATTGTCGTGCGTGGCGATGCCGCGCACGATGGCGCGGGTGGTCTGCACCTTGTGGGTGACGATCGACACCTTGGCGCCGACCAGCTGGTTGACCAGCGTCGACTTGCCGGCATTGGGGGCGCCGATCAGGGCGACGAAGCCGGAATGGGTGGCGGGGGTTTCCGCTGCCGGAGGGAGGTCTTCGCTGGCGGTCATGCCGCACTCCCTTGGTTGGCCCAGATGCCTTCGCGCACAAGAAATGCCGATGCCGCCGCTTCTTCGGCTGCACGGCGAGAGCCGCCCATGCCGCTTGCCGGGGCAAAACCAGTGACCTTCACGGACACCGTGAAGACCGGTTGGTGTTCAGGTCCTTCGCGTTTTTCGATCGCGTATTCGGGCCTGACATCGCTGCTCTTGGCGATCCATTCCTGCAGGTCGGATTTCGGATTGGGCGGCTTTGCCACGACCTTTTGCGAGCGCGGTTCCCAGTATCGCAGGACGAATTGCCTGGCGGCATCGAGGCCGCCATCGATATAGACCGCCGCGATCAGCGCCTCGACCGCATCCGCCAGATAGTTTCCGCCCGAGCCGCGCGAGCGCGCCTTCAAGGCGGCGTCGGCGCGGACCAGATCTTCCAGCTGCATTTCAATGCCGATCTCGGAGCATGTCCGCGCATCGACCAGGGCATTGAAGCGAGGGGCGATCTCACCTTCCGGCGCTTCGGGAAATTTTTCGAAAAGCAGGTCGGCAACGATCAGGCCGAGCACTCGGTCGCCGAGGAATTCGAGGCGCTGGTTGTTGCTGTTGGCCCTGACCGCACTGGAATGGGTCAGCGCGGTCTCGAGCAAACGGACATCCCGGAAGGAATGGCCGGTTCTGGCTTTCACCAAATCGGCCAGAGTTCCACCGGTCGGGCGCTTCAAAGCCATCAATTTACGAAATGGAACATGCGCGACAGGCGCACCAGCGACGGCCATTTCCAGATCTCGAGCGGACTCGCCTTGCCTGCGATCGAGAAGAAAACGATGTTGGCGCGGCCGACCAGGTTTTCAGCCGGTACGTAGCCGACGCTCAGGCGGCTGTCGGAGGAATTGTCGCGGTTATCGCCCATCATGAAATAGTTGCCGGGCGGCACGACGAACTCGCGGGTGTTGTCGGTGATCGAATTCGGTGTCAGGTCGAGCGTGTCGTAGCTGACGCCATTGGGCAGAGTCTCGCGATAGACGTCGACCGGCTCAGGCACTTCCGTGATATCGGGATTTTGGATCTGGCCGGTCTTCACACGCGGAACGCCCTGGCCGTTGATGAACAGCTGGCCGTCCTTCATCTGGATCCGGTCGCCGGGTAGGCCGACGACGCGCTTGATGTAATCGAGCGACGGATCCGGCGGGAACTTGAACACCACCACGTCGCCACGCTTCGGGTCGGAACCCCAGATGCGGCCCGAAAAGATGTCGGGCCCGAACGGCAGCGAATAGCGCGAGAAGCCATAGGACCATTTGGTGACGAAGAGATAGTCGCCTTCGAGCAAGGTCGGCCGCATCGATCCCGACGGGATCGAGAAGGGCTGGAACAGCAGCGTGCGGATGACCATGGCCAGCAGCAAAGCCTGGATGATGACGCTGACGATTTCGCCAAGCCCGCCGGATTTCTTCTCGGATTTTTCAGCCACGCTCATGTCGTCCTCGATTGTGCTTGGATGGTATAGAGTCTCGGCGCGCGCTGGGCAACGTCATGCCAGCGCTAGATATAATCGCTGGTCGTCAGATGCAATCAATGTGGCGCTTGTTCGGCGGGCAGCGCCTCGATGATCACAAAGGCTTGAGCAAGCGGGAAATCATCGGTGATTGTGAGGTGGATCGCCGCTTTGTGTCCCTGCGGCAGGATTTTGGCCAGCCGCGCGGCCGCCCCGCCGGTCAGCGCCATGGTCGGCTTGCCGCTGGGCAGGTTGACAACCCCCATATCGCGCCAGAACACACCTTCCGCCAGGCCGGTGCCGAGCGCCTTGGCGCAGGCTTCCTTGGCGGCGAAGCGCTTGGCATAGGAGGCGGCACGCCCGCCACGGCCCTCGGAGCGGGCCTGCTCGACCTCGGTGTAGATGCGCTGGATGAAACGCTGGCCATGCCGTTCCAGCGACTTTTCAATGCGTCTGATGTCGATCAGGTCGCTGCCGATGCCGATGATCATTCGGCCGGAACTTCCCGTCCGCCGTGGCCGGCTTTGTGCGCCCGTTCGGCCATGCGCTTCCGGCGCTGCTCGCGAAAGGCGGTCATGCCCCAGCGGGTGATGCCGTAGAAGATGAGACCGAAGACCAGCCCGAGCGGCACAGCGCCGATCAGCATCGGCTCCAGGATCGGGTGCCACAGTTTGGCAAACGACAGCGTGTGCATCATTTCGCCGAGATGCGCGGGTGGTCCGTTCTTGGGCAGGCGCTCATGCAGGATCAGCTTGCCGACTTCCCAGGACGCCCCCCACAGCAGCGGGAAAGTCAGCGGATTGCCGAAGAATACCGCGCCGAGGGCGGCGGCCACCAGATTGCCGGCGATTACCCAGCAGAGCACGGCGGCGACGGCGAAATGGAAGCCGAGCGGGAAGAAAGAGGCGAACACGCCGGCCGCGACGCCGGCCGCGACTGCGTGTGGCGTGGCCTTCAGCCTGAGGATGCGCTTGGAGAAATACTGCAACGAGCGGGAAAACGAGCGGCGCGGCCACAGATAGGTACGCACCCGCTCCAACAGGCCATCAGGCTTGCGGCGTCGAAAAAGCACTCTGTTTCAATTCCCGTTCAGCAACGCCCCAACCATCACAGGCCAGGCGCGATAGGTCTATCTTGCGCTTCGAGGGCGCAGAAAGGCAACAACGACTTTAATATAGCGACTGCCTTGCCCCGGAACAACGAAACGCCGCCGCGCTGGTCTGCCGCAGTCCTGTAAAAGAGCGCTATTGGGGCGAAACTGAGGACGACCTCAGGTGAGAGGTTAGATAACGACGATAAGGCCCGCCCGCGAAGACGACGCCGAGGCGGATAGACTATTCCCGATATTCGCTGACTTCGACCAGATTGCCGTCCGGATCGCGAAAATAGACCGACATCATTGGGCCGCGAGCACCGGTACGTTCGACCGGACCGACTTCTACTGCCACGCCATTGGCCTCCAGGCTGCCACAGATCTCGGCAAGCGGCCTGGCGGCGACCAGACAGAAATCGCCGGACCCGGCAGTCGGCGTCTTGGCTTTCGGCTCAAAAGTGCGACCGACTTCATGCAGGTTGATCTTCTGCGACCCGAACAGCAGCGCCGTCGGCCGGTTCGGCTCGTCGAGACGTTTCAGGCCAAGCACGCGCTGATAGAACGCGCAGGTGGCCTCCACAGAGCGGACCGTCAGCACGAAATGATCGATACCGGCGATCATAGTGTTTTTCCCTTATGCATGTCGTTGCTCCAAAACCGCCGCACACTTTCGAACGACCTTCATCTTCTACCAGACCGGTTTTCATTGACATCGTACGGCATTGGTGTGTATTTATACACACATGAAGAGTGCCGACGTGATTGTAAAGTTGGTTGCCGATGGTTGGTTTGAAGTTGCTCGAAAAGGCAGTCATGCTCAATTCAAGCACGACAAACCGGGACGGGTCACCGTACCACACCCCAAACGAGACATACCCATCGGCACCCTGCGCAGCATCGAAAAACAATCCGGACTGAAACTGAGGTGAGACCCGTGCAGCAGTATATCGGACTTATCCATAAGGATGCTGAAAGCGACTTTGGCGTCTCTTTTCCTGATTTTCCCGGCCTGGTTACGGCGGGTGAAAACTTGGACGACGCCCGAGGCATGGCCGAAGAAGCCCTTGCCTTCCACATCGAAGGACTCGTTGAGGACGGAGAGGCTATTCCGGAGCCCTCGTCTCTGTCTGAGATTATGGCATCAGCGATCAATCGCGATGGCGTAGCTATCCTGTTTGGGGTGAAAACCGATGCTAAAAAGGTGGTGCGAGTAAACGTCACCCTACCGGCTGATGTTCTTCAACGGATCGACGCGTTTGCTGAGGCTCACGGCTATACGCGATCTGGTTTTCTCGCCAAGGCGGCGGAGAAGGCAATGCAGCAAGAGGCTGCCTGACTTTCATTGTGGAAGGTCCAGCGCACTGTCGGGCGAGATGCATTCCCTCAGATGTTGCGGCTGCCGGGCTTGATCGCCGGTATGGCGGCCAGTTCCGGCGGCAGGCGGTCGGCGGGATAGGCCGGCACTTCATATTCGGCAAGCGCGATCAGCGGCACGCCGACATTGGTCTTGCCGGCCGAGCGATCGATGATGCAGGCGGCGGCCACCACTTCGGCGCCGAGTTCACGCAGACAGTCGATGGTCTCGCGGATCGACAGGCCGGTGGTGACGATGTCCTCGACGATGACGACGCGCGATCCCGGCGCAATCTCGAAGCGGCGCAGCCGGAACTCGCCGCCTTCGCGCTCGACCCAGATCGCCGGGACGCCGAGATGGCGCGAGGTCTCGTAGGCCGGGATCAGCCCGCCGATCGCCGGGCCGACGATATAGTCGATCTTGCCCGGCACCGCCTTGCGGATCTTTTCAGCCAGCGCCTTGCACAGGCGCTCGGTCTTGTCGGCATGCATGAAGACCCGCGCCTTCTGCAGGAAGATCGGACTGCGCAGGCCGGACGTCAGGATGAAATGTCCCTCCAGAACAGCGCCCGCCTCGCGGAATATGCCCAGCACTTCGTCCGTATTCATCCTGCCCTGCCCCGAAATCAGTGGTTAGCCGTTGACGCGCCGCGCATCGCTGACGCTCGAATTGTCCTTGAGCTGCGACAGCAGCCGGTTGAGATGCTTCAGATCCCAGACTTCGAGATCGATCAGCATTTCGGTGAAGTCGGGCGCGGTGCGCACCATCGACAGCGTATGGATGTTGGCGTCGTTCGAGGCAACCACCTGGGCGATGTCGGCCAACGACCCCGGTGCGTTGATGGCGGTGACCGAGACGCGCGCCGGAAAGCGTTCCTTGGTCTGCTCGTCAATGTCCCAGCGCACGTCGATCCAGCGCTCCGGCTGGTCATCGAAGGCCTGCAGCGCCGGCGACTGGATGGGATAGATGGTGATGCCAGTGCCGGGCTGGACGATGCCGACGATGCGGTCGCCGGGCACGGCTCCTTCCGGCGCGAAGCGCACCGGCAGGTCGCCTCGCACGCCGCGGATCGGCACAGCGCCATCGCGCGGCTGGCCCTTGTCCTTGCGCGCGGCTCGCGTACCGGGCATCTGGAACAGCATGCCGGCAGCGTTGCGGATCTTCGACCAGCCTTCCTCGCGCTGCTTGGGGGCACTCACGGTGACGCGCTCATCCTTGTAGTCGGGAAAGACCGCCTTCATGACGTCGGTGGAGGCAAGCTCGCCACGCCCGACGGAGGCCAGCACATCCTCGATGTCCTTGCGCGCCAGCCGGTGCAGCACCGGCTTCAGGTTTTCCTTGGTGAAGGTCTTGCCGGCGCGTTCGAAAGCGCGCTCGAGGATACGGGCGCCGAGACCCGAATACTGCTTGCGGATGGCGTTCTTGGTGGCGCGGCGGATGGCCGAGCGCGCCTTGCCGGTGACAACAACCGATTCCCAGGCAGCGGGCGGCACCTGCGCCTTGGAGCGGATGATCTCGACCTCGTCGCCGTTCTTGAGCTCGGTCATCAGCGGCATGATGCGGCCATTGACCTTGGCGCCGACGCAGGTGTCGCCGACATCGGTGTGCACGGCATAGGCAAAATCGATGGGGGTAGCGCCGCGCGGCAGCGCGATCAGCATGCCTTTCGGCGTGAAGCAGAAGACCTGGTCCTGGAACAGCTCGAGCTTAGTGTTTTCGAGGAAATCTTCCGGATTGTCGCCTTCGGCCAACTGCTCGATGGTGCGCCGCAACCAGGCGTAAGCGTTGGTCTCTTTTGAGATCGTATGCGCGGCACCGTTGGTCTTGCCGCCGGTGTCCTTGTAGATCGAATGGGCGGCGACGCCATATTCGGCGATCTTGTTCATCTCGCGGGTGCGGATCTGCAGTTCGACGCGCTGGCGCGACGGACCGACGATGGTGGTGTGGATCGAGCGGTAGTCGTTCTGCTTGGGCGTCGAGATGTAATCCTTGAAGCGGCCGGGCACCATCGACCATGTCGTGTGGATGGCGCCGAGCGCGCGATAACAGTCTTCGACGCTGTCGACGACGACGCGGAAGCCGAAAATGTCGGAGAGCTGCTCGAAGGACAGCGCCTTGGCCTCCATCTTGCGGAACACCGACCACGGCTTCTTCTGCCGGCTCTTCACGCCGGCGTTGATCGCGTGCTTCTCGAACAGCGCCGACAGCGCCTTCTCAATGTCGGTCAGCACCCCTTTGTTGCGCTCGAAGATCTCGGCAAGCCGCGCGGTGACGGCGCGGTAGGCTTCCGGATTGATGAAGCGGAAGGCGATCTCCTCCAGCTCCTCGCGCATGCCTTGCATGCCCATGCGCCCGGCGAGCGGCGCATAGATATCCATCGTCTCCTCGGCGATGCGCAGGCGCTTGGCCTCGGGCATATGGTCGAGGGTGCGCATATTGTGCAGGCGGTCGGCGAGCTTGACCAGAAGGACGCGCACATCCTCCGAGATGGCTAGCAACAGCTTGCGCAGGTTCTCCGCCTGCTCGGCCTTCTTGGAGACGAGATCGAGCTTCTTCAGCTTTGTCAGGCCCTCGACCAGTTTGCCCATTTCGGGGCCGAACAGATCGTCAATCTCGGCCCGCGTCGCGGTCGTGTCCTCGATCGTGTCGTGCAGCAGAGCGACGGCGATCGTCGCCTCGTCCATGTGCATTTCGGTGAGGATGGCGGCGACTTCGAGCGGATGGGAGAAATAGGGATCGCCGGACGCGCGCTTCTGGTGGCCATGCTTCTGCATGGCGTAGACATAGGCCTTGTTGAGCAACGCCTCGTTGACGTCAGGCTTGTAGCGCGCGACGCGCTCGACAAGCTCATACTGACGCATCATGGGCGGGTTCTCGCGGTGCTGAAATGATTGATGCGCCGCACTAGCGTACGGCGCATCTCATAGATAGCCACGAAACTGACGGGACGGAAGTGACGGAACCATATTCCCGGCAGGTCCAGAGCGCCGCTTAGTAGTCGTCGCTCTTTTCTGGCGGTACCAGGCCTTCGATGCCGGCCAGCAAGTCTTCCTCGGTCATGCGATCGAAGGTGACGTTTTCTTCGGCGTCGTCGGCATCGGTTGCCGCGACTGCGCCACCGGTCTGGTCGGCGATCGCCTCGCCGTCGGCTTCGGGCTCGTCGACCTCGACATGCTTCTGCAGCGAGTGGATCAGATCTTCCTTGAGGTCGTCGGGCGACAGCGTCTCATCGGCGATCTCGCGCAGCGCTACGACCGGATTCTTGTCGTTGTCGCGCGGCACGGTGATCGGCGCGCCCTGGCTGATCTGGCGGGCGCGATGGCCGGCGAGCAGCACGAGCTCGAAGCGGTTGTCGACCTTGTCGATGCAGTCTTCAACGGTTACGCGGGCCATTGATTGCCCCTTTCATGCCTGGATTTGATGGAAAACAGGCGCGGTCCATAACCCGAACGCCGCCAAAATACAAGCATTATGGCACTGTGACCTCGTGGGCCGACCAATACCGGTTTCGGGCGCCGATGAATGCCTTGCCGGCGAAGCCTGCCCACCGGCGACGATACGGCACCGATCACAATTGCTTGCAGTCGGCCCAGGCACCCTTGGATTGCCGTAAAACTGGCGCTATCTCGGTTGACGAAAGGTCAGCCGGTTTATTTACGAGCCGACCGATATATCAGACCCATTTCGATTAGTCCGCCACCTATTTCGAAAAAGGAATATTGCCATGTTCGACCCCCGTGAAAAAATCGCTCTTTTCATCGACGGCGCCAATCTTTACGCCACCTCGCGGGCACTCGGCTTCGACATAGACTACCGCAAACTGCTGTCGAGCTTTCAAAAGCGCGGCTATCTGCTGCGCGCTTACTACTACACTGCATTGGTCGAGGACCAGGAATACTCTTCGATACGGCCGCTGATCGACTGGCTCGACTATAATGGCTTCAAGGTGGTGACCAAGCCGGCCAAGGAATTCACCGACTCGACCGGCCGCCGCAAGATCAAGGGCAATATGGACATCGAGTTGACCGTCGATGCGCTCGAACTTGCCGATGTCGTCGACCACTATGTCATCTTCTCCGGCGATGGCGATTTCCGCACGCTGGTCGAAGCGCTGCAACGGCGCGGCCGCAAGGTCTCGATCGTCTCCACCATGGCCTCGCAGCCGCCGATGATCTCAGACGATCTGCGCCGCCAGGCCGACCACTTCATCGACCTGACATCGCTGAAGAACGAGGTTGGCCGCGATCCATCCGAGCGGCCGGTGCGCCGGCCCGAGCCGGCCGAGGTCGACGAGGAAGACTATTGAGAAGCGGCCGCCTTGAACGCCGCTTCCGAGCCGAACCGCGACTGCCCACTCTGCCCGCGCCTGCATGATTTCATCGCAGACTGGCGGCAGCGCGAGCCGTCATGGTTCAATGCGCCGGTGCCGACCTTCCTGCCGCCTGAGGGCGACGGCGCCGTCGAGCTGCTGATCGTCGGACTGGCGCCCGGCCTGCGCGGCGCCAACCGGACGGGGCGGCCTTTCACCGGCGACTATGCCGGCGACCTGCTCTATTCGACGCTGATCGCGCACGGCTTTGCGCGCGGCGAATTCAAGGCGCGGCCCGATGACGGCTTGCTGCTGGTCGGCACCGCGATCACCAATGCGGTGCGCTGCGTGCCGCCAGAGAACAAGCCGGTCGGCGCCGAGATCGCCACCTGCCGCAGTTTTTTGGTGCCGACGATTGCGCGCTTCCCCAGGCTGCGTGCGGTGCTGGCGCTGGGTTCGATCGCTCACCAGTCGACGGTCAGGGCGCTGGGCCAGCGCGTCGCCGCCTATCCATTCAAACATGGCGGCCGGCTCGAGGCCGGCGCTGTTACACTGTTTTCCAGCTATCACTGCTCGCGCTACAACACCAACACCGGTGTTTTGACGGAAGCCATGTTCGTCAGGGTATTCAGCGACATCGCGGAACTCCTGCGGACCTAACGCCTCCTCTCAGAACCCCTCCAGCACGATCTTGCCCTTGGCCTTGCCGGTCTCGATCAGCGCATGGGCGCGCTTCAGATTGGCGGCATTGATGGGACCGAACGTTTCGCCCAAAGTGGTGCGGATGGTGCCGGCGTCGACAAGCCGTGCCAGTTCGTTGAGATGTGCGCCCTGCGCGGCAATATCAGGCGTTTCATACAGTGAGCGCGCTTCAACGAGATACGCCGGCGCATTCCGAACTGCACCCAGCGCATGCTGACCAACCAGCTTCGCGAATTGGAAATGGATGGGCTGATCGCTCGCAAGGTCTATGCGCAGGTGCCGCCGAAGGTGGAATACAGCCTGACACCGCGCGGCAGAAGCCTGGAGCCAGTGATCACCGCCCTGAAAGTCTGGGGCGATGCGAATGTGACGCTGGCGCCTGAGGTCTCTCGAGCCGCCTGACTTCAGGCAGTCCGTCTCACACCGGCAGCAGCGCGTCCGGCTTCACATCCGATATCGAAGCATAGGTGTGGGTTTCCCGCACACCCGGCAGCGGCAGGATCACGCGCTTCAAAAAATCCTGATAGGCGGCCATCTCGGAAATTCGCGCCTTCACCAGATAATCGAAGCCGCCGACGACCATGTGGCATTCCAGCACTTCGGGGGCTTTCGCCACTGCGTCGGCGAAACGGTCGAACACATGCGGCGCCGCCTGGTCGAGCCTGACTTCGATGAAGACGAGCGTGCCCCGGCCGATCTTTTGCGGATTGAGCACGGCCCGTACGGCAGTGATGAACCCGTCACGAAACAGGCGCTTCACCCGCTGGCTGGCGCCGGTCGGCGACAGGCCGACTCGGGCGGCGAGATCGAGCGTGGTCCGGCGACCGTCCTCCTGCAGCAACCGCAGCAGGCTGCGGTCGATGGCATCAAGCTGATCGGATTCATGATTCACGTTCGTGGTGCCCCTGTGGTGTGATTTTCACTTCCCAATTGCGAAAACAGCATATTTTGTCGCACCATTTTCAACAATAGGCTGCGCTTTAAACGAGAGCCGCTAGAGGAAGAAACCTCCGCCGGCAGGATCCAACGGGATGAGAATGCGCGCGGCAGAGGACCGAAACACGAAGCCGGCAATTCTTGCCGGCCTGGCAATGATCGGCATTTACGCCTTGCAGTTCGTCGCCGCCCGGTTCAGCCTGCGGGAGCATCTGACGGCGACCGATCTCGCGACCTTGCGCTTTATCGGCGCCGGCATGGTCATGCTCCCGGTCGTCTGGAGAAGCGGCCTGGCGACTATCAACGCATTGGGCCGGAGACGTGCCTTGACGCTGGCGGCGCTGGCCGGACTGCCCTACCCGATCATCATTAATTGGGGCCTGACCTATGCGCCCGCCGCGCATGGCGCTGCACTTTGCCCTGCCTCGATCGTGTTCTTCTCGTTCGTGCTGTCGCACATGGCTACAACTGATAAAGCCTCGCGCCAGCGAACCATCGGCGTCGCCGCCATCATCGCCGGGCTGATCCTTTTCATCACGCCGGTGCGCCCCGGCAGCGGCGTGAAGGATGTCCCGTTCGGTGATCTTTTGTTCATCGCGTCGGGCGCAATGTTTGCCGCCTATGCCGTTCTCGTGCGGCGCTGGCGCGTCGATCCGGTCACGGCGACCGCAACGGTCGTGCTCCTGTCATGCGTGCCGCTGCCATTGCTCTATTTCTTTGCCCCGAGCGGGCTGCGCGCCGCATCAGTGGCCGAGATCGCCAGCCAGATCGTCATTCAAGGGTTTTTGGCAGGTGCGGCCGCCATGTTCCTCTACACCTATGTCGTCCGACAGCTGGGGTCGCAAACGGCATCACTGTTCATGCCATGCGTGCCGATCGCAACGGTCGTGATCGCCATGACGGTACTCGGCGAAACGCCGACCGGCACCCAGTTCGCCGCCATCGTGATCATGGCTGCGGGAATGGCCTTTTCGGCCATCACCAGACCTGCGGCCAAGACTGCCTGATTCAGGGCGATGGCGATGGTTGTGCAGATGGTGCAAACAACTCAGCCAGCGTTTGCTGCCCGCCCTGCAGCACATTGAGGTCGACATCGCCCTCGATGCCGTCGACGCGGCCCATATTGTGGTACTGCCAGTAGATCCAGCCGTCCTCGCTCGGTTTGATCGCCAGCGAGCGCAGCCAGCGCGGCCGCACAGCTATCTGTTCGGCATAGGCGTCCTCAGCCTCGTCGGTCAGGTAGATGATCGCCGGCTTGCCGAACGCGGCTTCAACCGGCCCGAGGAAGGCCTGGAGTTCCGCGCCCAGCTGTTGCGGCGACGGGCGCTGCGGGCAATTGCCGCCGAATTCGATGTCGACGACCGGCGGCAGTAGCGGCTGATCGTGCGGCACGACCGCGATGAAATTCTTCGCCTGGTCGGCGCCCGGCCGGCAGAAGGTGAAAAAGTGGTAGGCGCCGACGGCAAGGCCGGCCGCACGGGCCTCGCGCAGATTTTTGGCGAAGGCATCGTCGACATGGTCGCCACCCTCAGTCGCCTTGATGATGGCGAAAGCGACGTCATCGGCCGCAACGCGCCGCCAGTCGATCTCGCGCTGATGATGGGAAACGTCGATGCCCCTGACCGGATAGGCATCGCGATCCGGCGAGAAGGTTTGGAAATAGAAGAAGCCGCCTGCCGCGACGAGGCCGGCAAAGACCAAGCTGGCCGCGCCCCAAAGGATGATCCGGTTTCTCAAGACCATCCCCTGTTCATCGTCGTGGCTGATTGGTCGAAACCCTTGAAAGCCAAACCGTTGGCTTTTCTAAGGCTATTCTCCGAGGCCCCTCACCCACGCTCTTTGAGAAGCCGGCCCTTCTCGCGCGACCAGTCGCGCTGTTTTTCGGTTTCGCGCTTGTCGTGCAGTTTCTTGCCGCGGCCGACGGCGAGGAGCAGCTTGGCGCGGCCCTGATCGTTGAAATAAATCTTCAGCGGCACCAGCGTCATGCCTTCGCGCTCAATGCTTTGCGACAGTTTTGCCATCTCGCGCTTGTTGAGCAGCAGCTTGCGGCGCCGGCGCGGCTCATGGTTGAAGCGGTTGGCTTGCAGATATTCCGGCAGATAGGAATTGATCAGCCAGATCTCACCGCCTTCGACCGAGGCGTAACTGTCCTGGATGTTGGCCTGGCCCTGGCGCAAAGACTTGACCTCGGTGCCGGTCAGCACCAGGCCGGCCTCGACCGTGTCGAGGACCTCATAGGAAAACCGCGCCTTGCGGTTTTCCGCAACGGTCTTGTTGTTGGGATCGGCTTTTCTGACTTGATTCATGATGCGGAGAGGTGGCGCCTCATCCTCAATTTATCAAGCCGGTGTGCTTCATCGCCGCATCGATCTTCTCGGCGGTCGATGCCTCGATCGTCACCAGTGGCGAGCGCACAACGTTCTCGACCTTGCCAATCTTCGACAGCGCGTATTTGACGCCGCACAGGCCGGGCTCGAGGAAGATGGCCTTGTGCAGCGGCAACAGACGGTCCTGCAACTCCAGCGCCTTGGCGCTGTCGCCGGACAGCGTCGCTTCCTGGAATTCGGCGCACAGCCTGGGCGCGACATTCGACGTCACCGAGATGCAGCCGACGCCGCCATGCGCGTTGAAACCAAGTGCCGAGGCATCCTCGCCCGAAAGCTGAATGAACTCCTTGCCGCAGGTGGCGCGCTGTTCGGACACGCGCTCGACCTTGCCGGTGGCATCCTTGACGCCAACGATGTTCTTGAAGTCGTGCGCCAGCCGACCCATCGTTTCGGGCATCATGTCGATCACCGAGCGCGGCGGAATGTTGTAGATAATGATCGGCAGGCTGGTCGCCCTGGCGACGGCGGCGAAATGCTCGTAGAGGCCGCGCTGCGTCGGCCTGTTGTAATAGGGCGTGACGACCAGGGCTGCATCGGCGCCCGCCTTTTCGGCATATTGCACCAGACCGACCGCTTCCGCGGTGTTGTTGGAGCCGGCACCGGCGACGACAGGCACCCTGCCCTTGGCGACCTCGATGCAGACCTTGACGACATGGCGATGCTCGTCATGCGACAGCGTCGGCGACTCGCCTGTGGTTCCCACCGGGACGAGGCCCGTGGTGCCCTCGGCGATCTGCCATTCGACGAAAGCGCGAAAGGCTTTCTCGTCGAAACGCCCGCTCTTTTCGAACGGTGTCACGAGCGCAGTAAGCGAGCCTCTCAGCATGTCGTCCAACTCCTTGGGACTTTTCGGTTTCTTGGTGTGTTTTAGCGTCGGCGCCTTCTAGCCGAAAGCGAAGCCGCGCACCATAGTCTCGACACTGTTCAGCGGCAAGCATGCCGATGGTGCCAGCAAGCGTAATTCGAACGGCCTCGATAACCCTTTGTTTACGGGCTCTTCACGACCTAAGTCTAGGCTTTGAGGCACCTGGGCTTGCCATTTAAAGTGCCGCAACAGGGATCAGGATCATGCCGGCCAGTCGGCCCCTCCGCTTCGTATTGCTTGGCGCCGTTGCCCTGCTGATAGTGGGGACGGCGGCAAATGAGAGCGTCGATGAGCAGACAACCTCGTCGATCCCGATGCCTGGCCTGCAGGACGACGCGCAGATTGATGCGCCCTCCGCCAGTCTCGTTGTGTTGAAAAGCGGTCTCGACGCCTTGGCGACCGGCGATATTGCCGCTGCGCGCACCGTACGCGAGACATTGCCGGCCAATTCGCTGGACCGCCACATCCTTGCCTGGGCGATCGCGCTCTATGGCGGCGACCGTGTGCCGAGCAGCGAGATTGCCGATACCGCAAAGATGTTGCCGACCTGGCCGGGCACCATCGCCCTGCGCAAGAACAGCGAACGCGCGCTCTACCGTGAAAGCCCGTCGCCGCAGACCGTGGTGAAGGCCTTCGATGGCAGCCAGCCGCTGACCTTCGAAGGCGTCGTGATCCTGGCCCGATCCTATGTGGCGCTGGGCAACGCCAAGGCCGCCCTTTCAGTTTTGTCACCGTTCTGGCGCACCGAAAAACTGGAAGCGAAGGATGAGGCGTCCGTCATCAAGGAGTTTGGCGCCATCATCCCGGCTGCCGACCATCGTTTCCGCATGGAACGGATGTTTTATGCAGACCGGGAGAATTCGGCGCTGCGGGTCGCAGCACTTGCCGGCGCGCAACCGCTGGCCGATGCCTGGGCCGCCGCCTCGCGTGGTGACAAGAACGCGGCCAAGCTGTTGAAAGCAGTGCCTGCGGCGCAGCAATCGGCCGGCTATTTCTTTGCGCAAGCTGAATATCTGCGCAAGCAGCGGAAGTTTGCGGATGCCGCCGCGGTGGTGATGAAAGCGCCAACCGATCGCGACACGCTGGTCGATCCCGATGCCTGGTGGGTCGAGCGCCGCGTGTTGTCGCGCGCGCTGGTCGACCAGGGCGACTGGAAGACTGCCTACAAGATCGTTGCCGCGCATGCCGCCGAAAGCCCCGTCAGCGCCGCCGAGGCTGAATTCCACGCCGGCTGGTATGCGCTGCGCGGCCTCAACGATCCCGCGACGGCCTCGACCCATTTTGCCCGCATCGCCGACCTCGCGCAGGGGCCGATGTCTCTGTCGCGCGCCTATTACTGGCTTGGCCGCGCAGCGGAAGTCGGCGGCCCCGGCGAGGCGAAAACCTATTTCACCAAGGCGGCCGCCTATGGCACCACTTTCTACGGACAGTTGGCGGCGGAACGGGTTGGTCTGCGCACGCTGAACATCGTCTATCCCGAGCCAAGCACCGCAGACCGCCAAAGCTTTGACGGACGCGAAGCGGTCAGCGCCATCAAGCGGCTGCAGGAGGCGGGCTATGACCGCTATGCCGAGACGCTCTACCGCGACCTCGCCGGACAGTTGACCAGCCCCGGCGAACTGGCGCTGCTGGCCGTGCTGGCGGAAAAGCAGGGCAACCATTTCATGGCGCTGAAGGTCGGCAAGATCGCCGGCGCGCGCGGCATCGATGTCGGCGCGCTGTCGCATCCGCTGGGCGTCATTCCCGACACCGCCGACATTTCCGGCTCGGGCAAGGCGCTGGCCTATGCCATCGCCCGCCAGGAGAGCGAGTTCAATGTCGGCGCCGTCTCCAGCGCCGGCGCGCGCGGCCTGCTGCAGCTGATGCCGGGCACCGCAAAACAATTGGCCAAGAAGGCCGGGCTAACGTTTTCGCAGGATCGGCTGACCAGCGATGCCGGCTACAATGCGACGCTGGGCGCGGCCTTCCTCGGCGAGCAGCTCGACCGCTTCGGCGGCTCCTATGTGCTGACCTTCGCCGGCTACAATGCCGGCCCCAACCGCGCCAGCCAATGGGTGGCCAAATATGGCGACCCGCGCGGCAAGGGCATCGACGCCGTCGTCGACTGGATCGAACGGATTCCCTACACGGAAACAAGAAGCTACGTTCAGCGCGTGATGGAGAATTACGAAGTCTACAAGATGCGCATTTCCGGGAAGTACGACATTGTCGGCGACCTGGTGAACGGGCGGAGCTGAGGCGACAGAGCGTCGCAGACAGACATTTGCGATCCTTCGCGCCCCCCTCTGTCCCTCCGATATTTCCAAGACTGTCAGCTTGCCGACAACCCCCTATTTGACCACTCCCGCCCTCGCCTGTAGCAGTCGGAGACGATCCGACCAGGGAGCCCCTTCAGATGTCGAGCAGCGACGGCTTTTCCGACTTTTTCTACACCGCGCCGGACGGGCTCAAGCTTCACGCCCGCGTCTATGGCGAGACAAACTCGGGAACATGGCCGGTCGTCTGCCTGCCTGGGCTGACCCGCAACGCGCGCGACTTTCATGAGCTTGCGCTCTATCTGTCGCGGCGAGCCAACCATCCGCGCAAGGTCATCGCCTTCGACTATCGCGGCCGTGGCCAATCGGCCTATGACCCTGAAATCGGCCACTACAATGTCGGCATCGAGGCCGGCGACATTCTCGCCGGGCTCACGGCGCTCGACACCGCGGAAGCGGCCTTCATCGGCACGTCGCGCGGCGGGCTGATCATCCATGTGCTCGGCGCGCTGCGGCCAGCCGTGCTGAAAGCCATTGTGCTCAACGACATTGGCCCGGTGATCGAAGCGAACGGGCTCGCTCATATCCGCACCTATCTCGATCCGGCACCAAAGCCGAAGAGCCGCGCCGACGCAATCGATGCCCAACGCAGTGCTCATGGCGCGGATTTTCCTGCGCTGACCGCGGCGGATTGGGAGCGGATGGTGTCGGCTCTCTATCGCGAGACGGATCAGGGGCTGATGCCGGATTTCGACCCAAGGCTGGTCGAGACGCTGGCGGGTGTCGACTTCAGCAAGCCGTTGCCGGATCTGTGGCCGCAGTTCGAGGCGCTGGCAGCCATACCGCAGCTTGCCATACGCGGGGCCAACTCGAAACTTTTGTCGGTGGAGACGTTCGAAGAGATGGGCAAGCGTCATCCCGGCCTGGAAGCGATCACGGTCGACGGCCAGGGCCACGCGCCCTTCCTGGAGACAGGCGATCTGCCCGGCGCCATCGCAGCTTTCCTGGACAAGGCGGAAAACACGGCTCGAACAAAGTAAACCCCAAGATCAAATATGATCCTGGGGTCATCTTTTCAGTATATGAGTGACTCGATGAAACTATTTGGCTTTCGAGCTTTTCCTGGGCGCCTTGGCCGGTTTCGCCGCGGTCGCTTCGCCCTTTTGCTTCGGCGCTGCCGCTGAAACAGTGGTCAGCGGAGATGCGAAGGCCGAGCTTTC
Organism: Mesorhizobium sp. P3_A2; assembly: GCF_056403115.1. NCBI lineage: Bacteria > Pseudomonadati > Pseudomonadota > Alphaproteobacteria > Hyphomicrobiales > Phyllobacteriaceae > Mesorhizobium > Mesorhizobium sp. P3_A2. The sequence goes on along the minus strand of NZ_JBFUGC010000006.1, from coordinate 319,021 downwards.
GCCTGACATACCCTCGCCGCGCGGCGTCTCCAGCACGACGACGCAGCCGTCGAGATCGTTGGTGGCCAGGTGCGCATAACGCATTGTCATCGAAAGCGTCTGGTGGCCGAGCCACATTTGCACGCGGCGGATGTCGATGCCACCCTGGACCAGACGCGAGGCGCAGGTGTGGCGCAATATATGCGGCACCACCTGGTCGTCGGCGCCGAGACCGACTTCGGCCTTGGCATCGTTCCAGATGGCGCGAAATTGTGCCTGGCTGAGTTTGGTGAACGGACCCTTGGGCCTGCGACCCTCTGAAGGTGGCAGCTTGATCACCTCTTTGACCCGTTCGGTCATCGGAATGGTGCGGCTGCGGCCGGATTTGGTAATCCAGAACGAGACGCGATGTTCCTGGATGTCGTTCCAGATCAGTCCGAGGGCTTCGCCAAGGCGGCAGCCGGTGTCGACGAGGAAGACGGAGAGACGATAGGCATCCTCGCTGCGGCTCTTGATGGCAGCGAACAACCTTGCCTCTTCGTCCCTTTCGAGGAAACGAATCCGTCCCGCCCGCTCTTTCTGGCGGCGGAACTCGGGCAGGCTGTGGATATCCCCCATCTTGTAAGCCTTGCGCAGCAGTTTGCTGAGGGCAGCCATCTTTCGATTGATGGTTGCGTTGCTGTTGCCGCGCTGGCGCAAGGTGCCGATAAGGTTGTCGAGGGTGCTCTGGTCGAAGGCGCTGAACCGTTCTCCGAGGAGAATCTCGTCTATTTCGCCGATGAAGGAGCTGACATTGTACTTATGCCGCCCATCATCCCAGAGTATGTCTCGGTATGCTGAAAAAAGCTCTCCGACCCTGTGCGACTTTACTTCTCTGATCTTGTTGTAGCTGTATTTTATCTTCGAGGTTTGAGAAGAGAACATTGAGAAATGTTCGGAGGGATCACCCTCTTGTATCGCTTCGATGGTCATCAAATGCCACACCCCCGAGTGGATAGAGTCAGACCTACCCGCTTGGAAGCGTCCTTTCAAGAGATTTAATCACGCAGTTGTGAATTCATCCGCCCATCAGCGGATCCCACGAACTCACTCTTACGGACTGTTCAGCTGCCGATTCCCCCTGTTCCTTCTGCTTGTCTTGACCCAGTCACGAAACAAAACAGCCCGGGCGTTGAAGCGCCCGGGCTGGTATTCACCTGTATAAAGCCAGCCCTTAGAACGAGCGCTGGAAGCGGAGCATGCCGCCGATGGCGTCGTCGCCATCAGTAATACCGGTCCAGTTGTGGTTCGAGCCAAGGGTATCGACATCATCAATTTTGCCTGCATTGACGTAGTCGACTTCGGCCGTGATCGTCAGGCCGGGGACGATGTCGTAGGCGATGTTGGCTGCGATGCCGAGATTTTCGCCTTCGTCATAAGAGACCTGAGCATTGAACGAGGTCTTCTCGTTGATGGTGTAGGTGCCACCACCCCAGACTGCCCAGTTGCCATCCCACTGCTTGTAGAAGCCGCGACCGCCGGCCGGGAACGCGTAGGTCGGGTCCGTCAGGTTGTCGTCGGTGCCGTAGCCGCCCATGATGAAGAGCGACAGGTTCTGCATCGGGGTGATGTCCAAACGAACCTTGCCGGCGACTTCCTCGTAGTTGCTGTCGTAAGCGATGACGCCAGTGATGGCGCCCCAGCCCTGCGTGTACTTCACGCCGCCGACGACATGCGGAACATAGCTGTCGATCGTGCCCACGCCGTAGGAACCAGCAGTGCCGCCGCCCGCGCCTTCTTCGAGAGAGATCACGGCCGAGAAGCCGTTGCCCGCGTCGAAGTAGTACTGGATGACGTTGGTGTCGAAATCGCCGTAAGGAACGAGCGTATCCTGGATGACGTTGCCGGCGTAGCCGATGAACGTATTGAAGGCCGATTCGTCCTTACCGACGCGCAGGCCACCGAGCTGGATCCAGGCGAAGTTCAGCGAGACGGTGTCGCCGTTGCCGGCAGCGTTGGGCGAGCCAAACAGGGGGCCGGGTCCATCCGGATCCGCACCCGAATCACGGTTGTTGTTCTGGAAGTTGAAGCGGGTCTCGGTGTAGGTCTTCAAGGTGCCGAGCTCGGTTTCCTGGCCGGTCCAGGTCTTAAGCGAGAAACGGGCATGCTTGAACCAGGTGTCGTTGCTGCCGCCGTCCTCAGTGTCGGCGGACGTCGCACCGTCGAACGAACCGACGTCGCCGCCGCCGATGTCGTAACGGACATAGCCGCCGATGCGCAGGCAGGTTTCGGTGCCGGGGATGTAGAAGTAGCCCGAGCCGTAAACGTCGCAAATCTTGACGTATTCAGCCGGTTCCGGCTCGGCGACGACGACGGCGTCGGCGGCGCGCGCACCGGAAACTGCGATCAGGGCCGCAGCGGAGCCGAGAAGAAGGCTCTTGATGTTCATTTTCTGACCTCCAGTCAAAAGTTAAAAAACGGGTCTGGGTATTCTTTGCTGAAGGACAGCGTTCCCTGCCCCATCCCCACTACCGAAAAAGATGCGCACCGCGCCGCTCCTTCGAATTCGACATTACCCATGAGGCGGCGGCGTTCAACCACGATCGTACCGGCGAAAGGGCTGACCGGACGCTATCCCCCGGCGTTGTTGCACAAATGACACGATTTGGCCTCAGTCAGAAAGCTCTCGTTAACCATCGAAGGGCCTGGAAGCCTTGGCCTGGGCCTCGCAATACGGCCGAATCCGGCGATGGCCGGCCGAAATTGCGGCTCCGTTGCCGACTCGCTGGCCAAGGAGCTGCCGCAGAATCGCCGCATGCGAAGGGGCTGCTGCGGCCGAATCCGGATTTTTCACGGATAATGGCGCCGGCTTGTTGATTGTGCCGGCGCTTTTCTTTATCCACCGGCGCAACGGAGAGGTGGCCGAGTGGTCGAAGGCGCTCCCCTGCTAAGGGAGTAGAGGTCAAAAGCTTCTCGTGGGTTCGAATCCCATCCTCTCCGCCACCCTACGCCCTGCGGGCTTCGGGTGGCAGGCCACCCGGAACCGCATTTTGGGCGTAGGAGTGTCGCCCGAAGCTACGGAGTAGCGTAGGGGGACCATGTGGTACGTCTACTTCCTGCGGCTCCATAACGGCGATGTCTATGTTGGATCGACAAATGACCTTCGACGCCGATTCGAATCTCACCGATCAGGCCATGTGACGTCGACAAAGGCTCACCTGCCTGTGGTCTTGAAGGCCTATATCGGAGTTGAAACCGAGGCCAACGCACGGCAGCTCGAGCGATATTTCAAAACCGGGTCGGGCAAGGCCTTCGCAAGCAAGCGGTTTTTTGCGAACAGCTCCAACTGACCGTCAAAGAGGCTCATCTATTTGAAATAAAATAGAAAAGCAGGACAGCGGTCTGCTTTTCACCGACCTCCACTCTCGATTCTGACTGGAGGTCAGAAAATGAACATCAAGAGCCTTCTTCTCGGCTCCGCTGCGGCCCTGATCGCAGTTTCCGGTGCGCGCGCCGCCGACGCCGTCGTCGTCGCCGAGCCGGAACCGGCTGAATACGTCAAGATTTGCGACGTTTACGGCTCGGGCTACTTCTACATCCCCGGCACCGAAACCTGCCTGCGCATCGGCGGCTATGTCCGTTACGACATCGGCGTCGGCGACGTCGGCTCGTTCGATGGTGCCAGGTCCTTCGACCATAAGGACGGCGACGAGCAGGATACCTTCTACAAGAACGCCCGCTTCACGCTGAAGACCTGGACCGGCCAGGAAACCGAGCTCGGCACCTTGAAGACCTACACCGAGACCCGCTTCAACTTCGGCAACCGCAACGGCTACCCGTCGGCAGACGATCCGGCAACGGAAGCAGATGAATTCAACTCCAACCCTGCCGGCAACAAGAACGTTTCTCTGAACTTCGCCTGGATCCAGCTCGGTGGCCTGCGCGTCGGTAAGGACGAATCGGCCTTCGATACGTTCATCGGCTACGCCGGCAACGTCATCCAGGATACGCTGGTTCCCTACGGCGATTTCGACACCAACGTCGTCCAGTACTACTTCGATGCCGGCAACGGTTTCTCGGCCGTGGTCTCGCTCGAAGAAGGCTCGGGCACCGTCGGCACGATCGACAGCTATGTTCCGCATGTCGTCGGCGGCGTGAAGTACACGCAGGGCTGGGGCGCCATCACTGGCGTCGTCGCTTATGACAGCAACTACGAGGAAGTCGCCGGCAAGGTTCGTTTGGACATCACCCCGATGCAGAACCTGTCGCTCTTCATCATGGGCGGCTACGGCACCGACGACAACCTGACGGATCCGAACTACGCGATCGACGCCGGTGGCCGCGGCTTCTACAAGCAGTGGGGCGGCAACTGGGCATTCTGGGGTGGTGGCACTTACACCATCAACGAGAAAACCTCGTTCAACCTCCAGGTGTCATATGACGACTGGAAGAACCTCGGCGTCGCCGCGAACATCGCCTACGATGTGGTTCCCGGCTTCACGGTCACGGCCGAAGTCGACTACCTCAATGCAGGCAAGTTCGACGATGCCGACTTCTCCAACTTCACCAACGCCGACAAGAAGAGCAGCGTCGGCGGTCTCCTCCGCTTCCAGCGCTCGTTCTAACAGGCAGAGCCTGACTCAAAATCGAACCCGGCGGGCAACCGCCGGGTTTTTCTTTTGAAACATCCTTCGCCGTAGTGATTGGGCTGCGGTGCGGACCTTCAGAAGTTGGAAGCTCAACCGGCGGCTGGATCATAGAGCCGTGGCCGCCCTGTGCCGATTTCGTCTTAGGTGTCCTGGCCACTATTTCCAGGTGCGTCAGAACTTGCACCAACTGACCCAGCACGCTAGCAAGAAGGCCCTTTTCGAGTGAGCCTTACCATGCGCCAGCGCCCTGCCCTCACGCCGCTTGTCGGCGCGCTTCCCTCTACGGTGCCGTTTGTCGGCCCTGAAGCGCAGGAGCGTGAGCGCGGCCGCCCGTTTCGCGCCCGCATCGGCGCCAATGAGAGCAGTTTCGGGCCTTCGCCGCGCGTTATTGCCCGCATGGAAAGCGCCGCGCGTGACCAATGGATGTATTGCGACCCCGACAATTACGATCTGAAGGTGGCCGCGGCCCGCCATCTCGGCGTCGGCACTGAGAACGTCGTGGTCGGCGAAGGCATAGACGGGCTGCTCAGCCTGGTGGCGCGCATGTATGCGGCGCCCGGCGACGCGGTGGTCACCTCGCTCGGCGCCTATCCGACCTTCAACTTCCACATCGCCGGCGTCGGCGGCCGGCTGGTCACGGTGCCTTACGAGACCGACAAGGAAAGTCTGGACGGCCTGCTGGCTGCGGTCGTCAGGGAAAAAGCGCCGCTGGTCTATCTCTCCAATCCCGACAATCCGATGGGCAGCTGGTGGAAAGCAAGCGAGATTACCCGCTTCATCGAAGCCTTGCCGGAAACCACCATGCTGGTGCTCGACGAGGCCTATGGCGAGTTGGGGCCGGCCTCGGCACTGCCGCCGATCGATGTCGCGCGGCCCAATGTCATCCGTATGCGCACCTTCTCCAAGGCCTACGGGCTGGCCGGCATTCGCTGCGGTTACGCGGTGGCGGAGGCTGAGGTGATCCGCGATTTTGAGAAGATCCGCAACCATTACGGCGTCAGCCGCATGGCGCAGGTCGCCGGCGTCGAAGCGCTTGCCGACCAAGACTGGCTGCGCAGCGTGGTGGCGCGGGTCGACGCCGGCCGCACACGCATCGCCGGGATTGCCGAGACAAACGGACTGAAGCCGCTGCCGTCAGCGACCAATTTCGTCACCATAGACTGTGGCCAGGACGGCGCCTTCGCGCTGAAGGTGCTGCAAAACCTGTTGTCGCGCGACGTCTTCATCCGCAAGCCTATGGCGCCAGGGCTCGACCGCTGCATCCGGGTCAGCGTCGGCCTTGATCATGAGCTCGACATCTTTGCCGAGGAACTGCCCGGCGCGCTGGCGGCAGCGCGCGGGAACTAGAGCGTTTCACCGTTTCACGGAAACGGCGAACCGCTCTATCTCGTTGTTTTGACGCAATTCCGGACGGAAAACCGCTTACACTTTCCTGGAATTGCTCTAGACTGGCCGCTGCCATCGCCATGTTGCGACGGGCACGATGCTGCGGGCGAACCAGCCGGCAGACCGGCATCACCTTGCAGCCGGCAGAGCCCGCGATTCCTTGCCGCCACCACCGAGCAGCCGCGTGACCCGCTTCAGCGCATCTGAAAGCTCGGCGGCTTCATCATCGGCAAGGCCGGCGATCAGACGGGCGAGCTCACGATTCGCCGCCGCCTGGAGTGTGGCTAGCGCGGCACTGCCCCGGGCCGTCGGCGACAGGATCCGCCGGCGCCGATCGTCCGGGTTGGCACGCAGTTCGATCAGGCCGGCGGCCGTGAATTTTCGCAGGATCCGCATGAGGTGGGCCGGCGGGAGTTTGAGTTCGCCGGCAAGGGCCGATGCAGCCGGCGCAAGATCGAGATGGAACGCCCTCGCCAAAAATCCCGATTCGCCGCCGGGGCCAGCATAAACGTCAGCTGGCCGGTGGCCGAGTTCGAACAGCACCCTGGCTTCGACCAAAGTGTAGGCGCTCTGCATCAGCGTCTCATCGAGCAGCCCGACCCGGCAGGTGTAGAACCTGTTGAAGCCGCGCATCTCGGCGACCAACGCATCTCGATCGGCTGGCATGTCGGCCACCTCTCCCGGAAGACTCCGCAGTGCCCGATCTTCATCGACTTAGTTGATTTCGTCAACTATTTGCTGGACGATGCCATTCATCTCGAGGTGTGAGCCGGGTTCCCGTCGATCCAGCAACAATCCAGCCGTTCAGGCCTGTTGCTTTCGTTCGATCCTGCGCCAGACTCTGTGCATGGGAGATAACGATGGATGACCAGCAAAAGGCGGTACAGGCGCGCGTCCACGGCAAGGTGCAAGGCGTCGGCTACCGGGTGTGGGCGCGACGCGAAGCGATAGAGCTTGGCCTCGTAGGTTGGGTTCGCAATGAACGGGACGGCACCGTGACGGCCTGGATTGCCGGTGGCGATGCCGCGGTTTCGACAATGATCGAACGGCTACGGCAAGGACCAAGCGGAGCTTCGGTTTCAAAGGTCGAGACCGAGGAATTCGAACTCCGCGACGCCCCCATCGACTTTCGGATCATCGTCTAAAGGTACGATCCTGATTGCTCTCTTGAATTAATTGAACGTTCGTTTTATTATTAGGACTTATCGGGAGGCATTCATGGCGCGCACGACCGGATCCGATGGTGAAAAGACGGAAGCCGCCGTCCGCGAGGCGGCGGTCAGCCTGATCGCACGCTTCGGCTATGAAGCGATGTCGATGCGCCAACTCGCCGCCGAAGTCGGCGTCCAGGCGGCCGCGCTCTACCGCTATTTCCCTACCAAGGAAGACCTTCTGTTCACGCTGATGCGCGAGCATATGGAAGGGCTGATCAAAGCTTGGGACGCCGCACGTCCCGATGCCGCCGATCCGACGACGCGGCTGGCCGCCTATGTCGAAAACCACATCGCCTTCCACATCGAGCGCCGCCATTCCACCCATGTCTCGAACATGGAATTGCGCAGCCTGTCGCATGACCGGCTGACGCAGATCCTGCGCATGCGCACCGCCTATGAGAAGGAGTTGCGCGCCATCCTGCGCGACGGCGCGGAGGCCGGCACCTTCAGCATCGACGACACCGGGCTCACCGCCATGGCGCTGATCCAGATGATGACCGGCGTCATCGTCTGGTTCCGGCCGGGCGAGCGGCTGTCCATGGCTGAAGTCACGGCGACATATCTTTCAATGACAATGCGCCTGGTTGGCGCGAAGATCGATTTCGCGGAGGAACGGCATGTACACGAACACGCTCAGCTTCGGGCATGACGAAGACATCGAGGCGCTGCGCGATCTGGTGCGCCGCTTTGCCCAGGAGAAAATAGCGCCGATCGCCGCCGAGATCGACCGCAGCAATCAATTCCCCATGCATTTGTGGAAAGAACTCGGCGCGCTCGGCCTGCTCGGCATCACCGCCGATCCCGATTTCGGCGGCAGCGGCATGGGCTACCTCGCCCACGTGATCGCGGTGGAAGAGATTTCCCGCGCCTCGGCCTCGGTCGGCCTCTCCTACGGCGCCCATTCGAACCTCTGCGTCAACCAGATCAACCGCTGGGCGACACCGGCGCAGAAGGAGAAATATCTGCCAGCGTTGTGCTCGGGTGAAAAGGTCGGTGCGCTGGCAATGTCGGAATCCGGCGCCGGCTCCGACGTCGTCTCGCTCAAGCTGCGCGCCGAAAAGCGCAACGACCGCTATGTGCTCAACGGCACCAAGATGTGGATCACCAACGGCCCCGACGCCGAAACGCTTGTGGTCTATGCCAAGACCGATCCGGAGGGGAAATCGCGCGGCATCACCGCCTTCATCGTCGAGAAGGCGATGGCCGGCTTTTCCGTGGCGCAAAAGCTGGACAAGCTCGGCATGCGCGGCTCCAACACCGGCGAACTGGTGTTCGACAATGTCGAGGTTCCCTACGACAATGTGCTGCATGAGGAAGGCCGTGGCGTCGAGGTGCTGATGTCCGGCCTCGACTATGAGCGTACCGTGCTTGCCGGCGGACCGATCGGGCTGATGGCGGCGTGCCTGGATGTCGCGATCCCCTATGTGCATGAGCGCAAGCAGTTCGGCCAGCCGATCGGCGAGTTCCAGCTGGTGCAAGGCAAGCTGGCCGACATGTATTCGACGATGAACGCCGCGCGTGCCTATGTCTATGCGGTGGCGGCTGCCTGCGATCGCGGTCAGACGACGCGCAAGGACGCCGCCGGCTGCGTGCTGTTTGCGGCGGAAAAGGCGACGCAGATGGCGCTCGACGCCATCCAGCTGCTTGGCGGCAACGGCTATATCAATGACTATCCGACCGGCCGGCTGTTGCGCGACGCCAAGCTCTACGAGATCGGCGCCGGCACCAGCGAAATCCGCCGCTGGCTGATCGGACGCGAGATCATGGCGGAGGGGGTTTAGTGCCACGCTCCTTGCAAAAGGCGAGATAGTCATCGACGCTGCTGTGAAACGGCTTCACCAGTTCCTCGACGGTGTCGGCCTCGAACGTAACGATGTCGCGAATGCCGCGGACGCGACCATGGAACACCATATCCTCGTCGTCGAACTCGATCGAGCCTGCGTACCTCTTGTAAAGCTTCATAGCCCCATTCCGTCACACGCGATGAAGTTTGATAGCAGAATGTGATGTCATTCCGGATTTATCAATGGCCACTCTAACCTCTCAAATCTCCTCCTCCTCCGAAACGTTCCGCGCCAATGCCGAACGCATGCGCGCGCTGGTCGCCGACATCGCTGACAAGGCGGCGAGCGTCGAGCGCGGCGGTTCGGACGAGGCGCGCGAGCGCCATGTTTCGCGCGGGAAACTGTTGCCACGCGAGCGGCTGGCGCAATTGCTCGACACCGGCTCGCCTTTCCTCGAGATCGGCCAGTTTGCGGCATGGTCGATGTATGGTGAGGAGATTTCCTCGGCCGGCATGATTGCCGGCGTCGGCCGTGTCGAGGGTACCGAGGTGATGGTCATCGTCAACGACGCCACGGTGAAGGGCGGAACTTATTACCCGCTGACGGTGAAGAAGCATTTGCGGGCGCAGGAGATCGCGCTGCAGAACAATCTGCCTTGCATCTATCTGGTCGACAGCGGCGGCGCCAATCTGCCCAACCAGGACGAGGTGTTTCCCGACCGCGAGCATTTCGGCCGCATCTTCTACAATCAGGCCAACATGTCGGCGGCCGGCATCCCGCAGATCGCCTGCGTCATGGGCTCGTGCACAGCAGGCGGCGCCTATGTACCGGCAATGTCTGACGAGACGATCATGGTGCGCAACCAGGCGACCATTTTTCTTGGCGGCCCGCCGCTGGTGAAAGCTGCCACCGGCGAAGACGTCAGCGCCGAGGATCTGGGCGGCGCCGATGTGCACACCAGGTTGTCCGGTGTCGCCGACCACTACGCGCTGGACGACGAACATGCGCTGGCCATCTGCCGGCGCATTGTGAAAAACCTCAACCGGCGCAAGAGTGCAAGCCTGGCCTTACAGAAGCCCACGCCGCCACTTCACGACGCGCGGGAACTCTACGGCATCGTGCCGACCGATCTGCGCCAGCCCTATGATGTGCGCGAGGTGATTGCGCGCGTCGTCGACGGCTCCGAGTTCGACGAGTTCAAGCAGAATTACGGCACCACGCTGGTCACCGGCTTTGCCCATCTCCAGGGCATGCCCGTCGGCATCATCGCCAATAATGGCGTGCTGTTTTCGGAAAGCGCGCTGAAGGGCGCGCATTTCATCGAGCTGTGCTGCCAGCGCAAGATTCCGCTGATCTTCCTGCAAAACATCACCGGCTTCATGGTCGGGCGAAAATACGAGGCCGGCGGCATCGCCAAGGACGGCGCCAAGCTGGTGATGGCGGTCGCTACCGCGCGCGTGCCGAAGGTGACGATGATCATCGGCGGTTCGTTCGGCGCCGGCAATTACGGCATGTGCGGGCGCGCCTATTCGCCACGCTTCCTGTGGATGTGGCCGAACGCCCGCATTTCGGTGATGGGCGGCGAACAGGCAGCAACCGTGCTAGCGGTGGTCAAGCGCGAGGGCATCGAGCGCAAGGGCGGCGAGTGGAGCGCGGACGAGGAAGCAAAATTCAAAAAGCCGATCCTGATGAAATACGAGCATGAGGGCCATCCGCTCTATTCCTCGGCACGGCTGTGGGACGACGGTATCATCGATCCGGCGAAAACACGCGAGGTGCTGGCGCTCAGCCTGTCGGCCGCGCTCAACGCCGACATCGAAGAAACGAAGTTCGGCGTGTTCAGGATGTGAGATGAGCATGCTCAGCGAACGGATCAGAATTCACACCGGCGACATCACCAGGCTTGCGGTCGATGCCGTCGTCAATGCCGCCAACTCCTCGCTGCTTGGCGGCGGCGGTGTCGACGGCGCCATTCACCGTGCGGCCGGCCCGGAGCTCGAATTCGAATGCCGGATGCTGAATGGCTGCAAGGTCGGTGATGCAAAGCTCACAAAGGGCTACAGGCTGCCGGCGCGCTACATCATCCACACGGTCGGACCTGTCTGGCAAGGTGGCAGCAAGGGCGAAGCCGGACTGCTCGCTTCCTGCTATCGCCGGTCGCTCGAAATCGCACGCGCCCATGACTGCCGGACGGTAGCCTTTCCGGCGATCTCGACCGGTATCTACCGTTATCCGAAGAATGAGGCGGCAGACATTGCCGTCGGCACCGCGAGCGACTTCCTGCAACAGAACGCCCTGCCCGAGACAGTTGTTTTCTGCTGCTTCGACGACCAGACGGCGGAACTATACCAACGGGCCGTTGCTGACCTTGAGGGACGCTGAACTTCATGGGGCCGAAGGATCCTAGCAACCGGCAACTGCCAATATCCACCGCCGAACTGGCGGGGGGACAAAATATTCGCTACTGCTCGTCCTGCATTGGGCAATTGGGGGTGGTTGGAAATGGATCTGCAATATTGCCGCAAAGCGGCCGTCTCGATACTTTCAGGATTGCTAATATTCTCAGCGCCCAGCAGCGGCGTCGCGGGATCGCTGGCGGGAAAGATCGGCGACAAGCGGTTTTCTCCGACCTTGTCGCTCGATCCGAAGGAGGCCTGCTACAAAGCCTATCTCGCCTATATCGCAGCAGGCGGCCATTCGGCCTACGCCACGACGTTCTATTCGCGCGTAGTCGATCTTCACATTTTCTGCAGCGCGAAGCTGAACGCGCCTTCGCAGAGGGCCGCGGAGGATATTGCATTGCGTGCCTGTCAGAGCGCCTTCACCAGGTGGAAGGTCAAGACCGCGAGCGGCGGTTGCGCGATCGCGATGTCGAAGTAAGCCGGCGGTCGCCAGACTGGCGGCGCCTAAGGCAAACGCTGGAGGCTCCATGTTCGCCAAGATCCTGATCGCCAATCGCGGCGAGATCGCCTGCCGTGTGATCCGCACCGCGCGCAGGCTCGGTGTGCGCACCGTCGCCGTCTATTCCGACGCCGATGCCAAGGCCATGCATGTCGAAATGGCCGACGAGGCGGTGCATATCGGCGCTTCTCCCGTCGGCGAAAGCTATCTGCGCGGCGACAAGATTGTCGCGGCCGCGCTGGCGACAGGCGCCGAGGCAATCCACCCCGGCTACGGCTTTCTCTCGGAAAACCCCGACTTCGTCGACCAGGTGGTGGCGGCAGGGCTCAACTTCATCGGCCCCTCGGCCGCCTCGATCCGCGCCATGGGTCTGAAGGACGCAGCCAAACGGCTGATGGAAAAGGCCGGCGTGCCGGTCGTGCCGGGCTATCATGGCGAGGCGCAGGAGATCGTGCTGCTGGCGTCCAAGGCGCGCGAGATCGGCTATCCCGTGCTGATCAAGGCGCGCGCCGGCGGCGGTGGCAAGGGCATGCGCCGCGTCGAGCATCCCGACGATTTCTCCGAGGCATTGTCGGGCGCGCGGCGCGAGGCCAAGGCTGCGTTTGGCGACGACCGCGTGCTGGTGGAAAAATATGTCGACAAGCCGCGCCACATCGAGGTCCAGGTGTTCGGCGACAATTTTGGCAACGCCGTGCATCTCTACGAGCGCGACTGCTCGGCACAGCGCCGCCACCAGAAGGTGATCGAGGAAGCGCCGGCGCCCGGCATGACACCGGCGTTGCGCAAGGCGATGACGGAAGCGGCGGTGAAAGCTGCCAAGGCGATCAGCTATTCGGGCGCTGGCACGATCGAATTCATCGTCGACGCCTCGCAAGAGCTGGAGGCCGACCGCTTCTGGTTCATGGAGATGAACACTCGCCTGCAGGTCGAACATCCCGTCACTGAAATGATCACAGGCACCGACCTGGTCGAGTGGCAACTGCGGGTGGCCAGCGGCGAAAAGCTGCCGAAGACGCAGAGCGAGATAACGCTATCCGGCCACGCCTTCGAGGCGCGCATCTATGCCGAGGACGCGGCGAAAGGGTTTCTGCCGGCGACCGGCACGCTGCATCATCTGGCGTTTCCCGACAGCGCTCCCGAAGGCGCCACGATGCGCATCGAGACCGGCGTGCGGGCCGGCGATGCGATCTCGCCCTTCTACGATCCGATGATCGCCAAGCTGGTGGTCCACGCCAAGGACAGGCAGGCGGCGCTCGACGCGCTCGGCACAGCGTTGTCGCAGACCGAAATCGCCGGCTCGACCGTCAACACAGCCTTTCTCGCGGCAGTTGCCGCCGACACCGACTTTTCCGCCGGCGACGTCGATACCGGCCTGATCGGCAGGCATCAGGAAGCGCTGACCACGGTCGCCCCACCGAGCGACGAGATCGTTGCCGCGGCAGCCCTTGCCGCGGCCGGCGCCGGTACGTTGCCGCCATCGGACGATCCGTGGTCGGTGCTTGCCGGCTATGCACATTTCCACACTGTTGCGCGGCGCACGCGGCTGCGCCATGGCGACGACGATATTCTGGCACGTGTTTCGGCGCGGCCGGACGGGCGCTTCGAGGTGGCGCTGGATGCGCCCTATGACAGCGTCAATTCGCACGATCTTCGCGCCGCCCCTCGCCTTGCGCGCTGGCCAGGCCACGTCACCGTGTTCGAAGGCGCGGTCGGCTACAGTTTCCTCGTCCCGGATCCGCTGGCGCGAACCGACGAGGCCGCCGCTGCGTCCAGCAGCCTGCGCGCGCCGATGCCCGGCCTGGTCAAGCTGGTGCGCGCGGCCAAGGGCGAAGCCGTGACCAAGGGCCAGCCTCTGCTGATCCTGGAAGCGATGAAGATGGAACACACGATCTCGGCCAGCCATGACGGCGTCATCGCCGAGATTGCAGCAGAAGGCGCGCAGGTCACCGACGGAACCGTGCTGGTGCGTTTCGTTGAAGAGGCTGCATAGCCGGCTGGAGGCTCGAACAAAAATGGCCGGGCAAGCCCGGCCATTTCACGAGTATGCGGACGATTACTGCGCGATCGGCGCGTATTTGCCGTCATGCCACTGGTTGATGTCGTAGCTGGCGTTCTTCAGATCGCCCTTCTCGTCGAAGGTGACCTCGCCGACCACGGTACTGAACGGCGTACCGTTCTTCAGTGCTTCGGCGACCTTGACCGGATCGTCAGTTCCGGCGCGCTTGACGCCCTCTGCAAACGCCTGAACGACGGCGTAGGAGAACAGCGTGAAGCCTTCCGGCACGAAGCCGCCCGCCTTGATCTTGGCGATGGCGTCCTTGGCTTCCGGCTTGGCCTGCGGGTCGGACGGGAAGACGAACATGGTGCCCTCGCCGGCTGGGCCAGCAACCTGCCAGAATTCCGGCGTGGCGATCGAGTCCGGCATGATCAGCTGGAACTTGACGCTCTGCTCGGCCGACTGACGCAGGATCAGCCCGGCTTCGGGGTGATAGCCACCGAAATAGACGACGTCGGCCTTGAGGTCCTTCAGCTTGGTGACGAGCGCCGAATAGTCCTTCTCGCCGGCATTGATGCCTTCATAGTCGACTTCCTTGAGGCCGCCGGCATTCATCGTCGCCTTGACGGCATCGGCAACGCCCTGGCCGTAGGCGCTCTTGTCATGCAGGATGACGACATTCTTGCCGGCATACTTCTTGGCGATCCATGGGCCCATGAAGGCGCCCTGCGCATCGTCGCGCGTGTAGAGGCGCATGATCGTCGGCCAGCCGGCCTTGGCGGCGGCGTCGGTCAGCTCGGGATTGGAGGCGGACGGGCTCATCATCAGCGCGCCGGCTTCGGCATAGACGGCGGAGGCCGGGATGGCGGAGCCCGAGCAGGCATGGCCGTCAATAAACTTGACGCCGTTGGCAACGATCCGGTTGGCCACCGAAACCGCCTGCTTGGGATCGCACTGGTCGTCCTCGATGTCGAGCTTGATCATCGAGCCGTTGACACCACCGGCGGCGTTGATCGCGTCGGCGGCTGCCGTTGCGCCCTGCTTGAACTGATCGCCGATCGTGGCGAGTTGTCCGGTCATCGGGCCGACCACCGAAATGGTGATGTCGTCGGCAAAAGCAACCGGCGCGCTCATCATCAGGCCAAATACGGCCGCGCTCAAAATACCCATTTTTTTCATGGTGATAGAACTCCTCCCACACTGGCGCAGCCATTCCGGCCGCGCTTCTTTCAGAAGGCGGGACAATTTCATCCTTCATTGGACCTGTCTAGGCGCATCGGCGTCACTCGATTGGGCCTCATCAACGCAAAAAGCCACGCCAGCCTGTTCCCGGCCGGTCGTGGCTTTTGCTCGTCAAGCGATCCCCATGCGCCCCCGCGCCACGAAAATCCGCTCGCCGTCCCCATTGCCGTGCACGACTGGGCCAAATCGGCCTGCCGCATTCTTGCTCTTCGTCGCCGACCGTCTTGTCGCGGTCTTGTTGTCTACCGGTTCCGGCCGTCTATGCGGTCTTGATCCCGGGGCTTCCCGGTCTTTCGTACATCTGCTCGAGATCGGCGATCTCAGTGCATGGTCATCCATTCACGGGCTTCGCGCAGCGCCCTGGCGATCTCGACCTTGGACATTGCGGCCGACAGTTCCGAGCGCAGTTCGGCGGCGCGGATCGAGCCCTTGATGGCGGCGATGTTGAACCATTTGTGGGCGGCAACGACATCGGTCTCGCAATCGCGGCCGGTCGCATACATCATGCCCAGTTCGAAAAGAATGTCGGCCTGGGCAGTTGCCCCCATGGCGCCGAAGCCGGCTTCAAGCATTTCAAAACGTGCCATTTTAGTCCCCTGTCTGGCTCCCGAGAGCGGGCCTTTTCTTTCCCCCGGTGTCCCCTGGGGAGCCGCTCTTTCGATGCTTTCGAGAATGAAGCCGAGCCTTGAATTCGTCGTTAAATGGCGTGCTTAATTTGGAGAAAACAAAGCTAAAACAAGAGGTAAACGCGGAAATTCGTTAAGGATACAAAGTCAGCAACCGCGCCGTTTCGCGCCGGATTTGACGAAAATTTGTGGGGCTCCGATCAACACTCTGCTAACCACGGGAACCAAAGCCAACGCCTCGATCGTTTCATTTCATGGTCGCTGAGCGCTTTCTCGACCCTCATGAAAATTGCAAACCCTTCCCTCGCGGCACCCGCTTTTGTTTTGCCGGGAGCTGGATTAGCTTACGTTTGCGTAAGGGGCAGAGAGGCGGGCGCCCCACCCAAAACCACAGGGAGGACAGATATGTTTCGGAAAGTGAGCTTGGCCCTGGCGGCTACAGTGATGATGGCGGGCGCGGCCTGGGCCGATCCGATCGAAGGCAATTGGAAGACGCAAGCCGGCGACACCGCACTCATCGGCGGCAGCGGCTCATTCTCCATCACACTGAAGACCGGCAAATATGCAGGCAAGACCATCGGCTCGCTCAAGCCGGCCGGCGACAACAAATATGCCGGCAACATCACAGATCCGGCAAATGACAAGACCTATTCCGGCAAGGCGACACTGTCGGGCACATCGCTGAAGATGAGCGGCTGCGTGCTCGGCGGGCTGATCTGCAAGAGCCAGACCTGGCACAAGCTCTGAGCTCGCTGTTCTAACGTGACCACAACGGGGCCCTCGCAGGCCCCGTTTTCTTTTCCAGGACGGTCCACGACATACCCGCATCGGCACCTCGCGGCCTCGTAGCCGAGCCGACACGCTCCCTAAAACATCATCAATCACTTTGAACCGCAGATGAACGCCGGCATCAGAGCCGGTTCAGTCGGATCAGGGCATTTTGAAGGCGTGTTCAAGGAGACACCACGCAAATGCTCGCTCGCCGCTTCACCATCGTCTGCCTGTTGATGAGCCTGTTCGGCATGTTCTTCGCCATTCTCGTGGCCGAAGCCGGCCGTCCGGCCCGCTCCTGGGATGCAGCCAGTTCCAGCAGCTGCCAGTTCGATTGCATGAACCATTTTCGCCCCTGAGACGACAAAGACGTAGATCCAAACAGAAAAGCCAATGCCATGAACCGCACAGCCATCAACGCCCTCAAGACCCTCCGGCTTCTGCCGCGGGCGGTGCTCGTCCTGATCGTGTTGTCGGCGCCGGTTCTGGCCATGCCGATGATGCGGGCCGACGCCGACACGACGATCGACGCGCCGGCGACGAAGAAGCATGGCGTTGGCTTTGTCCTGCTGGTCAGCCTGCAGCGCGGGTAAGGTGCGCTGATATTCAGGTCAGACCGCCCTGCGGAAGGCGGCCTCCTGCGCTTCCAGTGCTCGCGTACGCTAATTACGCTCCGCCGGTTCTCGGAATCCCCCATTTTCGACTCGGCCTGACCTGAGTCTCCACACACCTTGAAACGTGGTGGAATAAATCTTCGCCTTGGCCGTCTTGGTGGCCACCCTCCCCCTCCCAAGTGCTCTTCTGAGTCTCTATATTGAGACATGGAAAAGCGAATCTACCCACAAGCTATCGAATCGGTCGTCATGCCGGAGCCTTTCGGCAAGAAGAGCTTCGACGACGCCAAAAAGGCCGTGGCCGCGTTGCAGGGGCTCTACGACCGCAACACCAAATTCCTGCGTGATTCCTTTGCGGCACTTGCCGCCGGCGGCGACGAGAGCAAGCGCTACCGCGCCTTCTACCCGGAGATCGGCGTCACCACCAATTCATTCACCCAGATCGACTCGCGCCAGGCGTATGGCCACATGCCGACGCCGGGGCATTTCTCGACCACCATCACTCAGCCGGCGCTGTTCGAAACCTATCTCGTCGAGCAGCTTCGGCTGATCATGCGCAATCATGGCGTGCCGGTGACGGTTTCGGAATCGACCACGCCGATCCCGCTGCATTTCGCCTTCCTAGAAGGCACGCATGTCGACGGCGCCGCCGCCGAGCGCATCAAGCGGCCGATCCGCGACCTGTTCGACGTGCCGGATCTCGACGGCACCGACGACCAGATCGCCAATGGCACATTCGAAGTGGCGTTCGGCGAACCGAGGCCGCTGGCGCCATTCACGGCGCAGCGCATCGACTATTCGCTGCACCGCATGACGCATTACACGGCGACCAGCCCGCAGCATTTCCAGAACTTCGTGCTGTTCACCAACTACCAGTTCTACATCGATGAGTTCGTCGCCCGTGCCCGGACCCAGATGGCGGAAGGCGGCCACGGCTATACCGAATTCGTCGAGCCAGGCAATGTCGTCACCAAGGCCGGGCAGAGCGCGCCCAGCGAAGGCGTGGCGACGCCGCGCCTGCCGCAGATGCCGGCCTACCATCTGAAGAAGCCGAACCATGGCGGCATCACCATGGTCAACATCGGCGTCGGCCCATCCAACGCCAAGACGATCACCGACCATATCGCGGTGCTCAGGCCACATGCCTGGCTGATGCTCGGCCATTGCGCCGGCCTGCGCAACACGCAGGCGCTGGGCGACTATGTGCTGGCGCATGCCTATGTCAGGGAGGACCATGTGCTGGACGACGACCTGCCGGTGTGGGTGCCGATCCCGCCGCTGGCCGAGATCCAGGTGGCACTGCAGGAGGCGGTCGCCGAAGTCACCGGGCTTTCCGGCTACGATCTCAAGCGCATCATGCGCACCGGCACCGTCGCCACTATCGACAACCGCAACTGGGAGCTGCGCGACCAGCGCGGACCGGTGCAACGGCTGTCGCAGTCACGCGCCATCGCGCTCGACATGGAATCGGCCACCATCGCCGCAAATGGCTTCCGCTTCCGTGTGCCCTACGGCACGCTGCTGTGTGTCTCGGACAAGCCGCTGCACGGCGAGTTGAAGCTGCCCGGCATGGCGACCGAATTCTACAAGCGGCAAGTGGCGCAGCATCTGACCATCGGCATCAAGGCGATGGAGAAGCTGGCGGAAATGCCGATGGAACGGCTGCATTCGCGCAAGCTTAGAAGTTTTTCGGAGACGGCCTTCCAGTAGACTGGCTTCCCGTAAATGTTGGCCGCGAGGCGTTTCGTCATCTTGATTGGGCCGCATTTGCGCCGATAACAGGCCTGACACCTCGGCAATCAAAACCCGGTCTTATGGCACGCGTGCGAAACATGATGGCTTCGATGGCGTTCCTGGCAATGCTCGGCCTCTCGGCCGCGCTTGTGGCCGGGTTCTTTGGCACACTACATCCGGCCTTCGATTCCTTTTCCCATTTCCGCATCCATTTTGCCGTGCTGATGGCGCTGATTGCGCTGCCGCTGCTTGCCACCTCGTTTCGCCTGCAGGCGGGTGTAGGTCTGCTCTTGGCCGTGGCCGCCTTCGCCAGCACGTTGAGCACCTTGCCGCGGCTGTGGCCGGTGCAGGCCGCCGGTGACGCCGAGCCCGGTAATGAGACGGTCTATCGGCTGCTGCAGATGAACCTGCGCTTCAACAATCCGACGCCCAAGAAGGTTCTTTCGCTGATCGGCCGGACCAACCCCGACGTAATCACGCTCGACGAAGTATCGGCGATGTGGGCAACCGAGCTCGGCTATATCAGCAGCGCCTATCCCTATCGCATCCTGTGCGCCTATCCCAACGGCGTGTTCGGGGTGGCGCTGTTGTCCAGGCGGCCGTTTGCCGTCGGTACCGAACCATACTGCGAACCGCGCGGCGCGATGGCCACCGCCACGGTCGACTTCGGCGGTATCGGCGTCGATGTCGCGGCGATCCATCTGAGCTGGCCGTGGCCGAAGGAGCAATACTGGCAGATTGGCGAGTTGACCAAGACCCTCACTTCGCTGGGCGAGACGGCGATCATGGCCGGCGACTGCAACGCCGTGCCATGGAGCGCTGCGGTGCGGCGCGTCGCCTCGCTCGGCGGACTGACCGTGATGCCATCGGCCGGGCCGAGCTGGATTCACCGGACGCTGCCCGACTTCCTGCGCCGCTACGCGGGCCTGCCGATCGACCAGGTATTCTCGAAGGGCGGGGTGACAATCCTGTCGTCAACCCGGCTGGAAGACACCGGCTCTGACCATCTGCCGGTGATGGTGGAATTTTCGCTGAAGCGCGACGAGAACAAGCCGGTCGACGAGGACGCCACCGCGACCGTGTCGCTGATCCAGCCCGGCACGCGCGGCTAGATCGACACGTTACGGGCTTGGGGTTTCACAAGCCCACCAGGGCCTCGATGATGCGCTCGACATGGCCGCCTTCACTGTGCTCGCGCGTGTCGAAGGCGATCTGTTTCGCTTCATAGACCTTGGCGGTGGCTTCCAGGCGCCGCCGGGCTTCGGCGCGCGTCTTATTGCATTGCGGATCGTTGGCAAATTTCATGCCGCGAACCGACCGCTCTGCGGCCTGCATCATCTGCCCGGCGATACGGCCATGGGTTCCTTCATGAGCGAGAACGCCGGTGAAGAACCGGTTCCAGCGTTTGCGCAGCGCCGGCGTGACGGCCGAGGCCACGCGCGGATAGGTGTAGGTGATGTTGAGCGTTCCATTGGCCTGGCGCAGGCGGCAGACGCCGTTGACCTGGCCGAGGTCCAGGCTCCAGTCCGCAGTGTAGCTCGTCTGCGCGATGGCGTGGGTCATGAAACCGTGCTTAGGCCCCCTGCGGTTCATGGCTACGACCAGACCGGCACCCGTGGCGCCGGTAATGTCGTAGGTTCGCGTCTTGACCACGGTTTTCACGCCGGCAGACGCCGTCCCGACGATGCCGCAGGCCGCGCCTATGACGGCGACGCAAAACAAGACCAACACCCGCATGCCATTCTCCCACATGGACACGGCAATGAGACCACAAGCAGATGACGGTTTCAACAATCAATGGCGCCGGGCGCCTTACATGCCCTGGTAGACCGGGCCTTCGCCGGTATTCTTTGTTGGCGGCGGTCGAGACGGCCCGGCCAGCGGCTTACATGCCCTGGTAGACCGGGCCTTCGCCGCCTTGTGGCGGCACCCAGTTGATGTTCTGGTTGGGATCCTTGATGTCGCAGGTTTTGCAGTGCACGCAGTTCTGCGCGTTGATGACGAAGCGCACATCCTTGGCGGCCGGATCGGCCGCGGCGTTGCCGTCCTTGTCGACCCATTCGTAGACGCCGGCCGGGCAATAGCGGGTCGACGGCCCGGCAAAGACGTCGTGCTCGGAACGCTGCTGCAGCGCCATGTCGCCGACGATCAAATGCACGGGCTCGTTTTCCTCGTGATTAGTATTGGACAGGAACACCGAGGACAGCCGGTCGAAGGTCAGCACGCCATCCGGCTTGGGATAGGCTATCTTCGTGTGCTTGGCGGCTGGCTCGAGCGTGGCATAATCGGCCTTGCCGTGCTTCAGCGTGCCGAAGGGCGAGAAGCCGAACAGCGTGTTCAGCCACATGTCGAGCCCGCCGAGGCCGACGCCGATAATGGTGCCGAAGCGCGACCATAGCGGCTTGACGTTGCGCACCTTCTTCAGGTCCTTGCCAATGTCGGTCGCTCGCCAGGCCGCCTCGTAGGAGGCCAATTCGTCATTGGCGCGGCCGGCGCTGATGGCTTGCGCGACATGGTCGGCCGCCAGCATGCCGGACAGCACCGCATTGTGCGAGCCCTTGATGCGCGGAACGTTGACGAAGCCGGCAGCACAACCCATCAGCACGCCGCCGGGGAAGGACAGTTTCGGCACCGACTGCCAGCCGCCTTCGGTGATGGCGCGCGCGCCATAGCCGATGCGCTTTGCGCCCGCGAAGGTGCCCGATATCGCCGGATGGGTCTTGAAGCGCTGGAATTCCTCGAACGGCGAAAGCCAGGGATTCTTGTAGTTGAGATGCAGGACGAAGCCGACCGCAACCTGGTTGTCCTCCAGATGGTACAGGAACGAGCCGCCGCCGGTCTTCAGATCGAGCGGCCAGCCGAAGGAATGCTGCACCAGGCCCGGCCGGTGGTTCTCCGGCTTGACCTGCCACAGTTCCTTGAGGCCGATGCCGTATTTGCCGGGCTCGCGACCGTCGGACAGCTTGTATTTGGCGATCAGCTGCTTGGCGAGAGAGCCGCGCGCGCCTTCGCCGATCAGCACATATTTGCCCATCAGCGCCATGCCGGGCGCAAAGCCCGGGCCGTGCGTGCCGTCCTTTTCGACGCCCATGTCGCCGGTGATGACGCCGGTGACGGCGCCGGCATCGTTGTAGACAAGGCTGGCGGCGGCAAAGCCCGGATAGATTTCGACGCCCAGCGCTTCGGCCTTGCCAGCCAGCCAGCGGCAGACATTACCGAGCGAGACGATGTAGTTGCCGTGATTGTTCATCAGCGGCGGCATCATGATGTTGGGCAGGCGGAACGAGCCGGCAGGGCCGAGCACCAGGAAATGGTCTTCGGTGACCGGCGTCTTGAAGGGATGGCCATCCTCCTCGCGCCAACCTGGCAGCAGGCGGTCGATGCCGATGGGATCGACGACGGCGCCGGACAATATGTGGGCGCCGACCTCGCCGCCCTTTTCCAGCACGACGACGGAAAGCTCGGGATTGACCTGCTTGAGCCGGATCGCCGCGGCAAGGCCCGCTGGGCCGGCCCCGACGATGACCACGTCGAATTCCATGCTCTCGCGTTCGATCTCGCTCATCAACCCCTCCGCACTGGCTAACCGTTTCCGGGCATCTTGCTGGCTCTTGCGCTGCATAGCGCATCAATCCGCGACAGGAAACCGGCGCTGACGTGACAATGCCGTTTTCGCCAAAAAGTCGCGGATAATGGTGATGCTGCACGCCTTTTGCGCTTAGCCGGACCGTGCTTCCCATATTTTAATTGTTCGACGGCTCGCTTATCGGCCATACTTCGGCCTATGCGCACGCCGTCCGGCTCTTCATTGACGCGCTTTCCCCTTCCGCCCGGCCGGACCTGCCGAGCGCTTCTTCTTGCCCTTTCGCTGCTGGCGCCGGTTGAGGCTCATGCCGATCCGGTGAAGGTGTGGGCGACCGGGGCCTACTCCTTTTCCGACGAGCTTGGCGGCTTCCACATCACCGGCGCCTCGGGCCTCGGCACCAAGGAAGACCCGCTGGTCATCTCCGAGGAGCTGAATTCGTCGACCCCGGTGACGCTCACGATCCGCACCACCAAACCGATCCAGCCGTTCAGCACCAATGGTGAATTCGCCAACGGCGTGCTGTACATGCGCATCGAGGTGCTCAACAACAGCGGCCAGGCCTGGGTCGAATTCCAGTTCGAGCTGCAGGAGATCCTCAACCAGCCGAGCGTGTTCGGCGACGGCCTGTCGTTCGACCAGCGCAACAAGACGCCCGATAATATCTTGTCGAGCACCTATGCCGATTTCGACCGCGATTTCGAACCCTATGACCGGCTGCTGTTCAAAAACGGCAAGATCGACCCGCTGAAGACGGGAAGCTTCGAATTTCTGATCACCGACTATACACCGCGCTGGACGTTCTATCTGGTGCAGGATCCGCGGATACCGACGGGGTAGCGATCTCCCCCTCGTGGGGAGATCAGCTTCCACTACCGGTTTCGCCAATCATCAAACTTGCAAATCGTGGTGGGGCGGACGAATGTGCCCGGCATGACTGCCGCCTCCCCCAACAACCGATCCGACCTTGCCGACCTTCTGGCATTCTACGCCAGCGCAGGCGTCGACGAGGCGTTGGAAGACACGCCGGTGAACCGGTTTGCCGAGGCCGCAACAAGGCCTGCCGAGCGCGCAGCGCCGCCGGCCGCGCCTCCACGCGAAAACAAGGCACCGGAACAACCCACAGCCAGCCCCAGGCTGGATGCGAGCCAGGTGCCGGACGCGCCGGCGCGCTCCGTGCCGGCCACCGCGACCGTGCCCGATGAGGCACAGGCAGCACTTGCCCGGCAAATGGCGGCAAGCGCCTCGACGCTCGACGCGTTGCGCCAGTACATGGCGTCCTTCGACGGCTGCAACCTCAAATTCACCGCCAAGAACCTGGTCTTCGCCGACGGCAATCCGCAGGCATCGCTGATGCTGGTCGGCGAGGCGCCCGGCCGCGACGAGGACATTGAGGGCCTGCCCTTCGTCGGCCGCTCCGGCAGGCTGCTCGACCGCATGCTGGCGGCGATCGGGCTTGACCGCACTTCCGCCTATATCGCCAACGTCATCCCCTGGCGGCCGCCCGGCAACCGCACGCCGACGCCGCACGAGACCGAAATTTGCCGCCCCTTCATCGAGCGGCAGATCGAGCTGGTCAATCCGAAGGTGCTGGTCAATCTCGGCGGCCCATCGGCCAAGACCTTGCTCAACACGAGCGAAGGCATTTTGCGGCTGCGCGGCAACTGGCGGGTTCACACGACGGCGTCCGGCATTGCCATTCCGGCGATGCCGACACTGCATCCGGCCTACCTGCTCAGGACCCCGGCGCACAAGAAGCTGGCTTGGCGGGATTTCC
The DNA here is from genome assembly GCF_056403115.1 of Mesorhizobium sp. P3_A2. Taxonomy (NCBI): domain Bacteria; kingdom Pseudomonadati; phylum Pseudomonadota; class Alphaproteobacteria; order Hyphomicrobiales; family Phyllobacteriaceae; genus Mesorhizobium; species Mesorhizobium sp. P3_A2. The sequence goes on along the minus strand of NZ_JBFUGC010000006.1, from coordinate 294,786 downwards.
TTGAGGTTAAGGCGAAGCTGAAGGGGTTGGGGTGACTAGCAATCTCCCCCCTCGTGGGGGAGATGTCCGGCAGGACAGAGGGGGGCGCGAAGGATCGCTAGCCTCACAATCTCCCTTATTTTCGGCCAGCAGAAGCAGCCCAAAAAATAGCGGACAGGTCGGCGGGACAGCGCCCCCTGCTGTCCTGCCGGGCATCTCCCCCACAAGGGGGGAGATCAACTGTCGCCTCGGCCTCACCATGACCTCGGAAGTAATTGAAATACGCCGCTCCCCGGCCTAGTCCTGCACCCATGACAACAGCCCAGACCTCCGCCGGCAGCCTGATCCGCGAATGGCGCACACGCCGGCGCATGAGCCAGCTCGATCTCGCCATGGAGGCCGAGATTTCGCAGCGGCATCTCTCCTTCGTCGAAAGCGGCCGCGCGGCCCCCTCGCGCGACATGGTGCTGCATCTCGCGGAGCAGCTTGAGATCCCGCTCAGGCAGCGCAACCAGCTGCTACTTGCCGCCGGTTTCGCGCCGAGCTTCAGCGAACGGCCGCTCACCGACACGACGCTGGCGCCGGCAATGGCGGCAGTCGAGACCGTTCTCAAGGGCCATGAACCGTTTCCAGCGCTCGCCGTCGACCGGCACTGGAACCTGATTTCGGCCAATGCCGCCATCGGCCCGTTTCTGACCGATGTGGCCGAGCCGTCGCTGCTTCAGCCGCCGGTCAACGTCCTGCGTCTCAGCCTGCACCCGAACGGCATCGCGCCGCGCATCGTCAATCTCGCCGAGTGGCGGGCGCATCTGCTGGAGCGGCTGAAACGCCAGAACGATGCCGCTGGCGATCCCGTGCTGGTCGAGCTGGAGCGTGAATTGCGAACCTATCCGTCCGGCCTCAAGGGCGCGCGGCCTGTGCCGGTCGAGCCTAGCGGCATCGTCCATCCGCTGCGGCTGGCGCATGGTGATCAGGTTCTGTCCTTCATCAGCACCATCACCGTCTTCGGCACCCCGCTCGACGTGACGCTGTCGGAACTGGCGATCGAGTCTTTCTTCCCGGCCGACGAGGAGACGAGGGCGGTGTTGGTGCGGCTGGCGAAGGAGCGGGCGGAAGCGAACTGAGCCAGCCCTGCCCTGCGCGGGCCTCTCATCATCCTTGTGGCGGCGCCGCTTTTCGGGTGCGGGTGCGTTCCAGGCCGAGCTGGCGCTCGCGCCAGATGATGAAGATGCCGGCGGCGACGACGATCACGCCGCCGACCAGCGTGTTGATGGTGGCGACATCGCCGAAGGCGAAATAACCGACGACGACACCAAGGATCATCGAGGTGTATTCGAACGGCGCCACCACCGAGGCCTCGGCATGACGGTAGGCGGCCGTCATCAGGATCTGCGCCAGCCCGCCGCAAAAACCAGCGGCAACCAGCAGGCCGGCCTGCAGCGGCGTCAGCGCCTGCCAGCCGAAGGGCAGTGTAAACAGCGCCATGACGCTCGCCGTTGCCGAAAACCACAACACGATGGTCGCAGTCCGTTCGGTCTGAACAAGATTGCGCACGAGCAGGATGGCGTTGGCGGAGATCGCCGCGGAAACCAGCGCCGCAACCACGCCCAGCACCTCCTGGTCGCCGAGCGCGGCGCCCGACGTGAGAAGCGTCAGTTCCGGCCATGAGATGATCAGCACGCCGACCAGGCCGACGGCGACCGCGCTCCAGCGATAGACGCGAATGGCCTCGCCGAGGAAAAGTGAGGAAAACACCACCACCAGCAGCGGCTGGGCATAGTTCAGCGTGATCGCTTCCGGCAGCGGCAGCCGCGTCAGCGCGAAGAAGCCGAGCCCCATGGCGCTAACGCCGACGACACCACGCGCGACATGGTTCAACGGACGCTTGGTCGCAAACGCGGTACCCAGTTTCCCCTTCAAGGCCAGGAAGACGATGATCGGGAATATGGCGAAGAAGGAGCGGAAAAAGACAATCTGGCCGGCAGGCAAGGTGCCGGCTGCCTTGATGCAGGTTTGCATGCCGACAAAGACCGCCACCGACATGATCTTGAGCATGATCCCGGTCAGGACACGACCGGGGTGATCGGACAGTTTCCCCGCCGCCTCGCCTCTCCGCCCCGAAGTCACGCTCCCGCCGCTTCCCGGAGCGCCGCTGAGATGCACGTCACACGACGCAGCACAGAGGCGCGCATGCCGAACTTCGGTGTGACGATGGTCATCAAGGCCTCGCAATGGAAGGAGAACGCCGTGAAATAGGCATTGGCGCAGTTTTGTCGAGGGACCGTTTCGTGTAAAGAGCGCCCAACTTCAGATTTTATGGGCCAGCGGACACGTCAGCGGCCTCCGATAGCGACAGGGAAACCCCAGGGAATGCGAACCGATACCGGCCAGGTCTTCAGGCTCGAAGACTATCGCCCCAGCGACTTTTCCATTCCGCAAACCGGCCTGACCTTTCGCCTTTCGCCAGACGCAACGCGCGTCACCGCCGTGCTTACGATCGAACGCCGCGATGGCGCCGCCGCCTCGGCGCCGCTGGTGCTCGACGGCGACGGGCTGATGCTGAAACGCATCGCCATCGACGGCCGCGAGCTCGCGCCGGTGGATTATCTCGCCACGCCGGACCAGCTGACCATTTTGAGGCCGCCGGCCCGCTTCGAGCTGCTGCTCGAGACCGAGATCGCACCGGCCAGCAATGAGGCTCTGATGGGCCTCTACCGCTCCAGCAATGTCTATTGCACGCAATGCGAGGCCGAGGGCTTTCGCCGCATCACCTATTTCCTCGACCGCCCCGACATCCTGTCGGTCTACACCGTGCGCATCGAGGCAAGGCTGGACGAGGCGCCGTTGCTCCTCTCCAACGGCAACCCGGTGGAAAGCGGCGCGCTGGCCGATGGCTGGCACTATGCCAGATGGCACGACCCTTTCCCCAAGCCGTCCTATCTGTTCGCGCTGGTGGCTGGCAATCTCGGCCAGGTCGCCGACAGTTTCGTCACGATGTCCGGCCGCAAGGTCGAGCTCGGCATCTATGTCGAGCCGGGCAAGGAGGGGCTTGCCGGCTACGCCATGGATGCGCTCAAGCGCTCGATGCAATGGGACGAGCAGGCGTTCGGCCGCGAATACGATCTCGACGTCTTCAACATCGTCGCCGTCTCCGACTTCAACATGGGCGCGATGGAGAATAAGGGCCTCAACATCTTCAACGACAAATATGTGCTTGCCGACCGGGAGACCGCGACCGACGCCGATTTCGCCAATATCGAGGCGATCATCGCGCATGAATATTTCCACAACTGGACAGGCAACCGGATCACCTGCCGCGACTGGTTCCAGCTCTGCCTGAAGGAAGGGCTGACGGTCTTTCGCGACCACGAATTCTCCGCCGACCAGCGCTCGCGCGCGGTCAAGCGCATTGCCGAGGTGCGCACGCTGAGGGCGCATCAATTCCCCGAGGATCAGGGGCCGCTGGCGCATCCGGTGCGGCCGCGCCGCTACCGCGAGATCAACAATTTCTACACGGCGACGGTCTACGAAAAGGGCTCGGAAGTCGTGCGCATGATCCGCACCATTCTCGGGCCGGAAGCCTTCCGCGCCGGCATGGACCTCTATTTCGAGCGCCATGACGGCGAGGCCGCGACGATCGAAGATTTCCTGAAGGTGTTCGAGGACGCCTCAGGGCGCGACCTGTCGCAGTTCGCGCTGTGGTATCATCAGGCGGGCACGCCGAACCTGACCGTCAGTTCGACGCACAATCCGGCAACGCGCGAGTTCACGCTCGAGATCGAGCAGTCGGTGCCGCCGACACCGTCGGAAAGCCGCAAGCGGCTGATGCACATTCCGCTCGCCTTCGGCCTGGTCGGCCCCGGCGGCGAGCCGGTCGCTTATGGCGGCGTCGAGGGCGCCGCCGTCGAGGATGGCGTCATCCATATCCGCAAGCGCCGGCATATGGTGCGCTTCTCCGGCGTTGACGAGCGGCCGGCGGTGTCGCTCAACCGCGGCTTTTCGGCACCGATCACGCTTTCTGTCGAGCAGAAGGCCGACGACCAGTTCTTCCTCGCCGGCCACGACAGCGACGCGTTCGCGCGCTGGCAGGCGTTCAACACACTGCTCACCGATGCACTGATAGCGGCCTTCCGCCAGATCCTCGGCGGCGCGAAACCGGCCTTCAGCGCCAGGCTGACCGGGCTTGCCGGCAAGATCGCCGGCGATGAGACGCTTGAGCCCGCCTACCGCGCGCTGGCGCTTTCGCTTCCCGGCGAGGCCGACATTGCCCGCGACATCGGGAGGACCATCGATCCCGACGCCATCTTTGCCGCCCGCGAGGCGCTGGCGCTGGCAATCGCCCGCGCCAACCAGGACGCCTTCGCCAATCTTTACGGTCGCCTTGCCGACGATGGTCGGTTCAGCCCCGATGCGGCAAATGCGGGACGACGGGCGCTGCGCAACATCCTGCTCGACTACCTCTCGCTGTTGCCGGGAGGCGCCCCGCTCGCCGCCCGGCATTTCGAGACCGCGACCAACATGACCGACCGCGCCGCGGCGCTCACCGTGCTTGCGCATCGCCATGACGGGTCGCCCGAGGCGGCCAAGGCGCTGGCCAGCTTCGAGGCGCGCTATGGGGCCGATCCGCTGGTCATGGACAAATGGTTCCAGATCCAGGCCAGCGTGCCGGGACCACGGACCGTGGACACGGTGCGCAAGCTCATCGGCCACGCTTCCTTCTCGATGGCCAATCCGAACCGGGTGCGCTCGCTGGTCGGCACATTTTCCAGCGCCAACCAGACCGGCTTCCACCGCGCCGACGGCGAAGGCTACCGGTTTTTTGCGCAGACCGTACTCGAGGTCGAAAAGCGCAACCCGCAAGTCGCGGCAAGATTGGCGACGGCGCTGCGCTCCTGGCGTTCGTTGGAACCGGGCAGACAGGGCAAGGCACGGGAAGCGCTGCTGGCGATCGCCGGTGCCGAGAACCTCTCGGCGGATTTGCGCGATATTGTGGAGCGGACCCTGGCGTGATTACCCCTCCCCCTTGAGGGGAGGGTGGACAGCCGCCGAAGGCGGATGGACGGGTGGGGTCGTTGCGGCAGTGCGCGACTTCAACCAACTTCGACCGTGATTGAACAAGTCGAGCACTTCGCCGACGACCCCACCCGGCCCTTCGGGCCACCCTCCCCTCAAGGGGGAGGGAGAGCCGGCGCTGCGTTATTTCAATCAATTTTTAATGTTTTTTGCCCGCGCCACTGGACAAGGCGAATCACCTTTGATTCTTTACAGACGATTCGGACGTGCGGTGTTGCCGGATCGTCAAGCGTACGGAAATTCGGGGAGTGCCATTTATGGCCAAGGCGGACGCGTGGGGCGCGCCCGAAGGGACAGCTTTTGAGCGGCGCAAGGCGCGAGGCGACGGCCTTGCCGGCAATACGCGGCTCATTGCTGAACCAGCCTACCGGCGGCTCCTGGCTGCCGAACCCCTTCTGCGTCGCTCGATACCGGCGCTCATCATCATCTTCCTGATCGTCATCGCCGCACTGCGCGTCCTCTCGCTGATGAACGAGCGCGACGAGACCGAGCGCGACGTCAAGGCAGTGCTGGGGCTGGCTGCCGGCCAGATGGCGAACGCAATCTCGGCCGATCCGAACGCGGCCGCCAGCGGCGCCATCGATCTGCTGGAAAGCACGAGCCGCCAAGGCGCCATGGGCAGAAGCCACGTGCTCGTCATCACTGACAGCGCCTTCAAGATCATCGCCGTGTCGCCGCTTTCGACCGGCTGGCAAGGGCGATCGCTCGACAGCCTGGTGCTGGACGGCCAGCCCCTGTTCATGTTCGGCGACCGCGCTGGCGTCATGGATGTCAGCATCGGCGGACAGGACTGGTACGCGGCGGTGAGCCTGACCCGCGACAGGAAGAACGCCGCCGCCGTGCTGGTACCGCAGGAAGCGGTGTTCGACAGCTGGCGCAAAACCGTGTCGCTCAACGTCACGCTGTTCGTGCTGACGGCAGGTGTGCTGATCATCATCCTCTACGCCTATTTCGGCCAGGCATCGCGCGCGCAGACGGCCGACCGCATCTACCTCGAAGCCCACCAGCGCATCGACATGGCCTTGGTGCGCGGCCGCTGCGGCCTGTGGGACTGGGACATGGTGCGCGGCAAGATGTACTGGTCGCGCTCGATGTACGACATGCTGGGCTACGAGCCCTGCAACTCGATGCTGTCGTTCGGCGAGGTCGACGACATCATCCACCCCGAAGACGGCGACCTGTTCGAGCTGGCCAACAAAATCGTCGAGCGCGAGATCGACCATATCGACCAGGTGTTCCGCATGCGCCACGCCGACGGCCAGTGGGTGTGGATGCGCGCCAGGGCCCAGGTGATCGACCCGGAAGCGCCTGAGATCCAGCTGATCGGCATTGCCGTCGACGTCACCGAACAGCGGCATCTGGCGTTGCGCTCGGAGGCGGCCGACCTGCGGCTCAGGACCGCAATTGAGAACATCAACGAATCCTTCGTGCTGTGGGATGCCGCCCAGCGGCTGATCATGTGCAATTCCAAATACCAGAAGGACAACGGACTGTCTGACCGCGACGTCATGCCCGGCGCTTCGCGTGCCGTGCTGGAGGAGCGCATGCTGGCCTTCGCCTCGGAACGTCGGCTGGCCAACACCAATGGACCGCAAGGCGGCGCGACCTTCGAGCGGCAGCTCTCCGACGGGCGCTGGCTTCAGGTCAACGAATTGAGGACCAGGGATGGCGGCACCGTCTCGGTCGGCTCCGACATCACCCAGATCAAACTGCACCAGGAAAAGCTGGTCGACAGCGAGCGTCGGCTGATGGCGACCATCCACGACCTCAGCCTCGCCCGTCGGGCCGAGGAGGAACGCGCCAGGGAACTGGTCGAGCTCAACCGCAAATACATGAAGGAAACCGAGCGCGCCGAAGCCGCCAACCGGGCCAAGTCCGAATTCTTGGCCAACATGTCGCACGAACTGCGCACGCCGCTCAACGCTATCATCGGCTTCTCCGAACTGATGGAACAGGGCCTGTTCGGGCCGCTCGGTTCGCCGCGCTACGAGGAATATGCCAACGACATCAACGGCAGCGGCAAATATCTGCTCGGCGTCATCAACGACATACTCGACATGTCGAAGATCGAGGCCGGCCAATTCTCGATGGACCGCGAGGAAATCGATCTCTGTCCGCTGATCCGCGAGACGGTGCGGGTGATCTCGCTGCAGGCGGCGGAGAAATCGATCACGGTCGAAACCCGCATCGCCGATACCATGACGCTGTTCGCCGACCGCCGGGCCATCAAGCAGATCGCCATCAACCTTCTGTCGAATGCGGTGAAGTTCACCGGCCAGGGCGGCCATATCTCGGTGCGCGCCCGCAACACTTCGGGCGCGCTGGTGCTGACCATCGAAGACAATGGCTGCGGCATTCCGAAGGAGGCGCTGAGCAAGCTTGGGCGGCCATTCGAACAGGTGCAGAACCAGTTCTCCAAGAACCACGCTGGCTCCGGCCTTGGGCTCGCCATCTCACGCTCACTGGCCGAGTTGCAGGGCGGCGCGCTGAAAATCCGCTCGACCGAAGGCGTCGGCACAATCGTGTCGGTGCGCATCCCGGTGAAGAAGGCCGCGCCGTCGGTGAAGGCAGCGGCCTGAGGTAGGCCACCCTATCCCCGTGTGCTGAAACAGCCATCCTTGAAAAGGTTATCTATTCTATCTATTATAGACAAAGAGGTAGCTTTTCATGCGCGTGACATCGACCGAATTCCAGCAGAACGTCGGACGCTTCCAGGACGCCGCACAGCGGGCGCCGGTTGCGATTACGAAAAATGGCCGCACCCATACGGTGCTTCTCTCGGCGGCAATGTTTGAAGTGCTGGTCAAGGGACGGGTCGCCCGTGCCGTTGAGGACCTGGACGACGAGACCTTGGACGCGATCGCCAAAAGCGCCGTCCCATCAGAATATGACGAGCTGGATGCGATGCTCAAAGATTGGACGCCGTGAGCCTGCCCAAGCCTGTCCCCGGTCTGGTGATTTCCTACTCCTATCTATGGGCGGACGAGCACAGCAAAGGTGCGGAAGAAGGTCGCAAGAATCGGCCCTGCGCAATCGTTGCCGCGCGTCGGATCGTGGAGGGCCGCGAGGTCGTCACAGTGGTTCCGATTACTCACTCGGCTCCGGGTGATCCCGCCGATGCGATAGAAATACCTGCGCCACTCAAGGCCCATCTCGGACTCGACGATATGCCGTCATGGGTGCTTATCAGCGAAACCAACGATTTCCTTTGGCCCGGGCCTGATCTCAGGTCCATTGCGGGAAGCAGGCCCACCCGCTTTCACTATGGGATGCTGCCGCCTCGCTTCTACGCGTATCTGCGCGAGCGGATTTTGCAGGCTCATGCGAGCCGCGCTCTGCGCCGTGTTCAAAGAAGCGAGTAGCCGAGCGGTCGTGTAAGGTCCCCGGCGGCTTTCGCCGCCGGAGACCTGTCGCCATTCACTGCATGCTGTCGTCGCCGCCGTCCCATTGGCGGTGGCGGCCCATGCGGCCGTTCTTCGGCAGCTCGTTGCGCTCGATCTTGCCGTCATTGTTGCGGTCGAGCATGGCAAACACCTTCTTCTCGCGCCCGGTGATGTCTTCCGTGGTCAGCGTGCCGTCCCCTTTGGTGTCGTAGCGGGCGACGATGCGCTTGGCCATTTCCTCGAAACGCGCCTTCTCCAGCGCGTCGGCGAGCTGGGCGACGGTGAGCTTGCCGCCATTGTCGGCGACCAGCTTCTTCAGCCGTGCGTTCATGGCGTCGGAAAACTGGTCGAAGTTGATGGTGCCGTTGGAATCCTTCATCGCCTTGTCGAGGCGCATCATCGTGCCCTCGCGCATTCTGGCGCTGGCATTGTTCTCGGCATAGGCGGTGGTGCCAACGGCGCCGGCCAAGGCGACGAAGGCAAGGGCAAGTCCGGTTGTCTTTCTCATTGATATCTCCTGTTGCATCGTCACCCCCGATGCGATCCGAAACAGCCGTCAGCGCTTCACGCCCTCACGACCCTTTCGTACGAAGCAAAAGGTCGAAGTCCTTTCTGACCTTTTGCGACGTTTCCTTGAGATGTGCTTCCAGCACACCGAAATCCGGCAGGTCAGTCACCGCCAGAAGCAGATCCGACAATCCCGGCGGAACGTCGTCACGTTCGAAGGCACCGGTGAGGCAAAGCCGCGTCATCTGGGTCAGCGCCAGATAAAGTTGGTAGGCTTCGCAAAGCTCTTGCCTGACATCGGCGTCAACGAAATCCGGCACCAGATGCGACAGGATTTCGCCGGTAGCGGTCAGCCTTCCGCCGGCTTCGACCTGACCGGTGATGACGGCCACCTGCGCGATGAATTCGAGGTCTATCAGGCCGCCCGGGATCAGCTTGATGTCCCAGAGATCGCGCGGCGATTTTTCCTTCTCGATCAGCGCGCGCATCTCGGATGCCTCGGCCTTCACCTTGTCGACATCGCGCGGCAAGGCCAGAAGTGCCGCCACCTCGGTTTCGACCTCGGCGCACAGTGCCGCGTCGCCGCCAATGGCGCGGGCCCGGGCCAGCGCCATGTGCTCCCAGGTCCAGGCTTCCTGGCGCTGGTATTTCTTGAAGGCGTCGACATGGGTCGCCACCGGCCCTTTGTTGCCGGATGGCCGCAAGCGCAGGTCGAGTTCGTAGAGCACGCCCTCGGCGGTCGGCGCAGAGACGGCTGCGATCAACCGCTGCGTCATCCTGGTGTAGTAATGCGACGGCGCCAGCGGCTTGTCGCCGTCGGATTCTTCGGCATCGGCGTCGTGGTCGTAGAGCAGGATGAGGTCGACGTCTGAGCCGGCCGTCAATTCGCGGCTGCCGAGCTTGCCCATGCCGAGCAGCGACACCGTGCCGCCGGCGATACGGCCATGGCGGAGTGCGAATTCGGCCGTCACTGCCTGCAGTGCGGCGTCGATGGTCAGGTCGGCGAGGTCGGAAAAGGCACGGCCAGCACGGCTCGGGGTGATCGAGCCGGCGAGCAGGCGTACACCGATCAGGAACTTCTGCTCGGAGGCAAAGATGCGCAGACGGTCGAGCACGTCCTCATAGGCCCTGTCGCCTTCGATGAAAGCCGCAAGCCGCGCCGACAGATAGGCGCGGTTGGGCAGTTCGTTCAGCAGCGCCGGGTCGAGCAGACCGTCGAAGACATGCGGGTGCTTGGTGATGATTGCAGCCAGCCGGGGCGCGGCACCCATGATGGTCGCCATCAGCTTCAGCAAAGCGGGATTGGACTGCAGCAGCGAAAACAGCTGGATGCCGGCGGGCAGACCGGCGAGGAATTCGTCGAAGCGCACCAAAGCCTTGTCGGCCCGGCGCGTCTGGCCGAAGGCTTTGAGCAGCGCCGGTGTCAGTTCGGTCAGCCGCTCACGCGCTTCAGCCGACTGGGTGACGCGGTAGCGGCCGAAATGCCAGCCGCGAATGACGCGGCAGATGTCGCTCGGCCGCTTGAAGCCGAGCCCGTGCAAGGTCCGCAGCGTGTCAGGATCGTCGACATCGCCGGTAAAGACCAGATTGCCGACGCCTGCCGACAGTTCCGGAGCTGTTTCGAACAGCGCAGCGTAATGGCGCTCGACCTCATGCAAAGCCGCGCGAAAAGTTTCGGAAAATTTGGCGGCGTCGGCAAAGCCCAGCATATGAGCGATGCGTTCCAGCCCTTCATCATCGTCCGGCAGGATGTGCGTCTGCTCGTCGGCGACCATCTGGATGGCATGTTCGACGCGGCGCAGGAACCAGTATTGGCGGGTGAGCGTGTCGCGGGCATCGGCGGTGATCCAGCCGCGCGCCGCCAGCGCACCCAGCATCGGCACGGTCTCGCGTCCGCGCAGTTCGGGAAAACGGCCGCCGGCGATCAGCTGCTGGGTCTGGACGAAGAACTCTATCTCGCGAATGCCGCCACGGCCGAGCTTGACGTTGTGGCCCTTCACCGCGATCTCGCCATGGCCCTTGTGGGCATGGATCTGGCGCTTGATCGAATGGACGTCGGCGATCGCGGCATAGTCCATGTATTTCCGCCAGACATAGGGCTGTAGCTCCCGCAGGAACGCGTCGCCGGCGGCGAGATCGCCGGCCACCGGGCGCGCCTTGATCATGGCGGCACGCTCCCAGTTCTGCCCGCGCGCCTCGTAGTAGCGGAGCGCTGCCTCGACCGGGATCGCCAGCGGCGTCGAACCGGGATCGGGACGGAGTCTCAAATCGGTGCGGAAGACATAACCGTGTTCGGTGCGGTCCTGGAGGATGCGCACCAGCCTGCGGGTCAGACGCGCAAACAGCTCGGTGGCATCGAGCGGATCGACGATCGCCGGCGCTTCCGGATCGAAGAAGACGACAAGGTCGATGTCGGAGGAAAAATTCAGTTCATGGGCGCCGAGTTTGCCCATGCCGAGCAGAATCCAGCCGGACTGCTGCGCCGGATTGTTGGGGTCCGGCAATTTGAGCTTGCCCTGGCTGTGCGCCTCGCGCAGCAGGAAGTCGACCGCCGCGCGGGTGCAGGTGTCGGCGAGGTTGCTGAGACGCCTGACCGTCAGCGCGGTTTCGGCCTCGCCGGAAAGGTCTGCGAGCGCGATCAGGAAGTGAGCTTCCCCCTTCCACTGCCTGAGCTCCATCATCAGGCTGGATTCGGAAACGGCATCCGTAAAGGCCGCAGTACCGATGGCGTCGCTAATGCTGGCCAGCCTGGCCTCGACACCATCATCAAACAGCGCGTCGAGGATTTGCGGACGGCGGCGCGCGACATCGCGCAGGAAGGGTGAGAGGTCGAAGACGGCAGCGAGGAACTCCTGTGCCGCACCCTTGCCGCCCAAAAATTTCGCCAGCCGCGGCAGGTTCTCGTCCTCGGCGTCGGCTGCGAGCACCGACAGTTCGCGCCGGGCGCGGCTCCTGTCCAGCGGCGCGAGCTTTGCCGCCAGTTGAAGCTGCCATTCGGTCTCGATCGGTTTCGCAGCCATTCTCACCGCCATCAATGGTCCTCCCGCGCGGGGAAACTCATGATAACGGACAATCCGGGATTGGCGGGCAGAAGTTCGAGCTTGCCATTGTGGAACGTCATGATCGCCTTGGCGAGGCTGAGGCCGAGGCCGGACCCCGGCTGCGAGCGGCTCTTTTCCAGCCGCACGAATCGCTCGGTCACCCTGGCGCGGTCGGCATCGTCGGGGATGCCCTGGCCATTGTCGGCGACGGAAAGCCGTATGTCGTGACCGAGGCGTTGGAGCGTCACATGCACTGCCGGCTTTTCGGTCGAATCGGTGGAGTATTTGATCGCATTGTCGACAATGTTGGACAGCGCCTGGCCGATCAGCTCGCGATTGCCGTTGACGGCGAAATCCCCCTGGATATTCGTCTCAAGTGCGACACCCGCCTCCTCCGCCACCGGCTCGTAGAGTTCGACCACATCGCGCACTGCGGCGGCGAGATCGACCTTGCTGGTGCTTTCCGAGGAATAGCCCGCCTCTAGCCTGGAGATCATCAGGATGGCGTTGAAGGTCTTTATCAGCTGGTCGGACTCGGCAATCGTGCCTTCCAGCGCCTGCCGGTAGTCGGTGGTCTTGGGCTTGCCCGAAAGCGTAGCCTCGGCGCGGTTGCGCAGCCTGGTCAGCGGCGTCTTCAAATCATGGGCGATGTTGTCGGAGACCTGCTTAAGGCCTTCGTTGAGCGTCGCGATCCTGGCCAGCATGGTGTTGAGGTTCTCCGACAGGCGGTCGAACTCGTCGCCGGCACCGGTCACCGGCAGCCTGCCGGTGAGGTCGCCGCCCATGATGCGGCGGCTCGCCTCCGAGACGCTGTCGATGCGCTTCAGCGCCGCGCGGCCGACAAAGAACCAGATCAGCAGCCCGCCCAGTCCCATCATGCCGAGCGCCAGCATCAGGGCGCGGCGGATGACGGCACGGAAGCGCTCGGGCTCGCCGAGATCGCGGCCGACAAGCATTATCATCTGGTTGGGTAGCCTGAGCACCAGGGCGATGGCGTTGTGGCCCTTCTCGCCTTCCACCTGAATTTCGGGCTCGCCGGGCTGCGCCCCGTTGGGGTCGGCAGCCTGATTGCGCTGCCGCTCGAGCTCGCCCTCGCCGAAGCGCCGGTAGGAGAATGGCTCGGTCGTCCAGCCGTCGGTCTCGAGCACGCCCGGCTCCAGGCTTTGCACGTTGCCGGTCAGGATCTGGCCGTTGGCATCGGCGATCAGATAGAGGTTGGCGCCGGGCTGGCGCGAGCGCTGCTCGACGACGCGCACCAGCACCGGCAGGCCGCCGCGCTGATAGGCTCGCGCCAGGCCCAGCACCTCGTCATTGATCGTCTGCTGGGTCTGGCCGGTCAGCATGCGCGCCGACAGCGACGTCATGTAGAAGACGAGCAGCACGGCGCAGAGCGCAAAAAGCAGGAAATAAAGCGCCGAAAGCCGCGCCGCCGTCGTTCTCATGATGGCCGGCAAGGAAAGGGCCATGGATGTCTAGATCATGATGAGATTTGGTTGAAATCTCATCATGATCTACCCCTTTGTTGGAGCATGATCTTTTCCAAAAACCGGTACCCACTTTTTGGGATCATGCTCTAGCTCTTCAGCATATAACCGGCGCCGCGGACGGTGTGCAGGATCGGCTTGTCGAAACCCTTCTCGATCTTGCCGCGCAGCCGCGAGACATGCACGTCGATGACGTTGGTCTGCGGATCGAAATGATAGTCCCAGACATTTTCGAGCAGCATGGTGCGTGTCACCACCTGGCCGGCATGGCGCATCAGATATTCGAGCAGGCGGAATTCGCGCGGCTGCAGCGTGATCTCGCGCGCCGCGCGCTTCACGGAATGGGAGAGACGGTCGAGTTCGAGGTCGCCGACCCGGTAGACGGTTTCGGCTTCCCTGGCGCTGGCGCGGCGGTTCAGCACCTCGACGCGGGCGAGCAACTCGGAAAAGGCGTAAGGTTTGGTCAGATAGTCGTCACCGCCGGCGCGTAAGCCCGTGACGCGGTCATCGACCTCGCCCAGCGCCGACAGGATCAGCACCGGCGTGGTGTTGCCGCGCGAGCGCAGGCCGGCAATGACGGAGAGCCCGTCGCGGCGCGGCATCATACGGTCGACCACCATCACGTCATAGTCGCCGGCATCGGCAAGCGCGAAGCCGGTTTCGCCGTCGCCGGCGACATGGGCGGTGTGTCCGGCCTCGGTAAAGGCCTTCTGCATGTAGTCGGCCGCCTCGCGATCGTCCTCTATGACGAGAATCTTCATAGAGCCGTTATACGCGATTTCGCTGGAAGATTGAGGGGCCGCCATGAGCGTGAAACTTTGCTGTTAGAGCGGCAGCGGGCGATGGGGGCCCGCTGCCGCCGGGGGCAGAACACGATGACTGACTAACGCGTTCGGCCCCTTGCTTTCCCGTGCGGCGGCTCGGGGGTGTTGAAATCGCCGCACTGGAAAAGTGTTCGATGTCAGCCCTTGGCGACCGGAAGCGCGACGAAGCGGTTCGAGTCATCGCGGGTGATCTGCATCAGCACCGCCTTGCGGCCTGACTTGACCGCATCGGCCATCGCCTTGGCGACGTCCTCGGTGCCGTTCACCTCCGTCGAATTGACCGAGGTGATGACATCGCCGGGCTGGATGCCGCGATCGGCGGCATCGCTGTCGGGGTCGACATCGGTCACCACCAGACCCTTGCCGTTCTCCGACTTGGTGACGGTGAGGCCGAGATCGGACAGCGCGGCCGGCTTTGCCGGTGCTGCGGGCTGCTGCGGGTCGGCCGAGGCCTGCTTGTCGCTCGAGGGCAACGTGCCGAGATCGACCTTGATCGTCTCGCTCTTGCCGTCGCGCCACACCGTGACGTCGACCGACTTGCCGGGCGAGTAGGCGCCGATCAGACGGGCCAGTTCCTTCGGCGATGCAACGTCCTTGCCTTCGACCTGGGTGATCACGTCACCGGCGGTGATGCCGGCCTTCTTGCCGGGACCGCCGTCCTGGGCGCTGGAGACCAGTGCCCCGTTCTGCGACTTCAAGCCCAGCGATTCGGCGATATCCGACGTGACCGGCTGGATTTCGACGCCGAGCCAACCACGCTGCACCGAGCCGCTCTTCATCAGATCCTGCACAACCTGCTTGGCGGTCGAGGCCGGAATGTCGAAGGCGATGCCGACGCTGCCGCCCGAGGGCGAGAAGATCGCGGTGTTGATGCCGACGACCTGGCCGTTGAGGTTGAAGGTCGGTCCGCCAGAATTGCCGCGGTTGACCGAGGCGTCGATCTGGATGAAGTCGTCATAAGGGCCGGCGCCGATGTCGCGGCCACGGGCCGAGACGATGCCGGCGGTGACAGTGCCGCCGAGGCCGAACGGATTGCCGACGGCCACCACCCAGTCGCCGACGCGAACCTTGGAATCGTCGGCGAAATCGACATAGGTGAACTTGCCGACGCCGTCGACCTTGAGCACGGCCAGATCGGTGCGCGGATCGGTGCCGATCAGCTTGGCGTCGAGTTCCTTGCCGTCATTCATCACCACGGTGAAGGCAGAGCCTTCCTCGACGACATGGTTGTTGGTGACGAGATAGCCGTCATCGGAGATGAAGAAGCCCGAACCCTGCGCCACCGGGCGGGGCTGGTCGTTGTTGTGGTCGCGATGGCTGAAGCGACGGTTGCCGCCGCCTTGGCCGTTCTGATCGCCAAAGCCGCGGAATTGCTTGAAGAACTGGCGCAGCTGCGGATTGTCGGGCAGGTTGTTCATGCCGTCCGGATCATCGGACTGTTCGGAACCGTCATCGGCGGCAGGTTCGATCTTGGCCTTGACCTTGACGCTGACCACGGCCGGCGAAACGCGCTCGACGACATCGGCAAAGCCCGGCACCTGCGGCGCTTCGACCCGGACGGCGTCAGCCAGAACAGGGGCCGTGCCGGTGGCAACGGCACCGAAGCCGATGGCGCCGGCAATGGCGAGCGAAGCGGCGGCGGCCAACAGGCGCTTGCGGGTGCGGGAATATGAATTGGGGGCAATAGACATGGATTTGTATCCTCTTTTCACTGGATGCGGCTCAGGCAGAGCATCCTCGGACAAGAGGAATAGCGAGGCGCACATTACGGCGCCATTTCCGAAGCATGAAAGTTTTGTAATGTTGGCGGCATGAGGGAACGCACGAATCGACGCAGCAAATCCTTGGCGGTTTCGGCCGATCTGGCCGATACCATCGAAGGCATCAAACGCAGTTTGGCCGACGCGTCGGCTGGCCGTGTCGTCTCCCATGACGATGCCATGGCGGAAATTGACGCCGTCATCGAAGCGGCGGAAGCCAAGCGCCCGAAGGAATGGCCGAGCTAATCGCTCAGCATCTTGTCCAGCGCCGCCTGTTCCTCGGCGCTCAGCGCCTTGGTTGCCAGCGAGCGGCGGGAGCGGGTGGTGACCACTATGAAAATGCCGCCGATCAGAAGCAAAAGCACCGGCGTGCCCCAGAGCAAGGCGTTGCGCGGGCTGAAGCGCGGCTTCAACAGCACGAACTCGCCGTAGCGCGACACGATATAGTCCATCACCTGCTGATCGGTATCGCCGGCAACGAGGCGCTGGCGCACCAGGATGCGCAGGTCACGGGCAAGGTCTGCATCCGATTCGTCGATCGACTGGTTCTGGCAGACCATGCAGCGCAGGCCTTCCGACAAGACACGCGCCCGCGCTTCGAGCGCCGGGTCGGCGAGAACCTCGTCCGGTTTCACCGCTTGCGCCGCGCCGGCGAACAGCAGCACCAGCAGCAGGACGAGCGAGGCTAGCGAGAACCTGGTGCTCACGGCACGCCTGCCGACGGCATGGCGGTTGCCGGCTTGCGGCGGCGCGAGGGCGCGCCGACACGCAGGCGGCGGTCGAACAGCGACATTGCCGCGCCCGCCATCATCACGAGAGCACCGCCCCAGATCAGTGTCACCAGCGGCTTCCACCACAGGCGCACGACGACCGAACCGTCGGTGCCCTCGTCGCCGAGCGACAGATAGAGCTGGCTGAAGCCGATCGTCTCGATGCCGGATTCGGTCGTCGTCGTCTGCCGCACCGGAAAGAAGCGCTTGGCCGAGGTGATTTCAGCCGCAATGCCGCCATCGGCACCGATCAGCGAAAAGCGGCCGCGGTCCTCGCTGTAGTTCGGGCCCTGCGCGGGGTAGAGCCCCTCGAAGCGCAGCGTGTGGCCGGAGAGTTCAACGCTCTCGCCGGCATGCATCGACAGGATTTTTTCGGTGCCGAAGCATAGCGTGCCGACAATGCCGAGCGTAGTCAGCCCAAGGCCGAGATGGGCCAGTGCGGTGCCGAACACCGAGCGCGGCAGGCCGGCGAAACGCCGCAGCATGATGGCCGGCGACACATTGCCGAAGCCGGATTTGACGGCAAGGTCGGTAAGCGCGCCGCAGACCAGCCAGCAGGCGAGGCCGACGCCGAGGGCGGCGAACACCGACGCGCCGTCGATGAACAGACCGGTGACCAGCATCGCCAGCAAGGCGGCGGAGAAGGCCGCCATCAGACGCTGGGCGACGGCATAGAGGTCACCGCGCTTCCAGGCGAGTAGCGGCCCAAAGGGGACCAGGACCAGCAGCGGCACCATCAGTGGGCCGAATGTCAGGTTGAAGAACGGCGCGCCGACCGAGATCTTGCCGGCCGAAAGCGCCTCGACCACCAGCGGATAGAGCGTGCCGACGAGCACGGTGGCGGTGGCCGTTGTCAGGAACAGATTGTTGAGCACCAGCGCGCCTTCGCGCGAGATCGGGTGGAACAGGCCGCCGGCCGTAAGCCTGGAGGCGCGCAGCGCAAACAACGCCAGCGAGCCGCCGATGAACAACGTCAAGATGCACAGGATGAAGATGCCACGCGTCGGGTCGGTGGCAAAGGCATGCACCGAGGTGAGCACGCCGGAGCGCACCAGGAAGGTGCCGAGCAGCGACAGCGAGAAGGTGAGGATGGCGAGCAGCAGCGTCCAGATCTTGAGCGCCGAGCGCTTCTCCATGACGATCGCCGAATGCAAGAGCGCGGTGCCTGCCAGCCACGGCATGAAGGAGGCGTTTTCGACCGGGTCCCAGAACCAGAAGCCGCCCCAGCCGAGTTCGTAATAGGCCCAGTAGGAGCCCATGGCGATGCCGCCGGTCAAAAACATCCAGGCGACAAGCGTCCATGGCCGCACCCAGCGCGCCCAAGAGGCATCGATGCGGCCTTCAATGAGGGCCGCGACCGAGAAGGAAAAGCATATGGAGAAGCCGACATAGCCGAGATAGAGCAGCGGCGGATGGATGGCGAGGCCGAGATCCTGCAGGACCGGGTTGAGATCGCGGCCTTCGATCGGCGCCGGATTGAGCCGGATGAACGGATTGGACGTCGCCAGGATGAACAGGAAGAAGGTGGCGCCGATCGCCCCTTGCACGGCCAGCACATTGGCGCGCAGCGTTGCCGGCAAATTGGAGCCGAAGACGGCGACCAGCGCGCCGAAGAAGGTCAGGATCAGCACCCAGAGCAGCATCGAGCCTTCGTGATTGCCCCAGGTTCCGGTGATCTTGTAGATCAGCGGCTGCAGCGAATGCGAGTTTTCCCAAACGCTGGCCACCGAGAAATCGGAGGCGGCATAGGCGCCGGCAAGTGCTGCGAAGGAAAGCGCTGTGAGCGCAAAGCCGGTGACGGTGACCGGGCCGCCGACAGCCATCAGCCTCTGATTGCCGGTACGGGCGCCGATGAGCGGCACCAGCGTCTGCACCAGCGACAGGGCGAAGGCGAGGACGAGCGCGAAATGTCCGGTCTCAACCATTGTCAGTTCGTGCTTTCCTGCCAGACGCCCTTGGCCTTCAGCCCATCGGCCAGTTCCTTGGGCATATAACGCTCGTCATGCTTGGCCAGCACGCTGTCGGCGACGAAGACGCCATCCGTTCCGAAAGCGCCTTCGGTGATGACGCCCTGCTCCTCGCGGAACAGATCGGGCAGGATGCCGGTATAGGAGACCTTGACCGATTTGTGGGTGTCGGTCACCGAGAACGCAACCGTCGCGCCCTGCCCGCGCACGACCGTGCCCTTTTCAACCAGGCCGCCGAGCCTGATGCGCTGTCCCGGCTGGACGCGGGCGGTGGTCAGGTCGGCAGGCATGTAGAAATACGAAGCTTTTTGGCCGAGCGAATAGAAGGTCAGGCC
This sequence comes from Mesorhizobium sp. P3_A2, assembly GCF_056403115.1. Lineage (NCBI taxonomy): Bacteria > Pseudomonadati > Pseudomonadota > Alphaproteobacteria > Hyphomicrobiales > Phyllobacteriaceae > Mesorhizobium > Mesorhizobium sp. P3_A2. The sequence continues at coordinate 275,663 of NZ_JBFUGC010000006.1, read as the reverse complement.
GGTGGCAGCGCCGAGGAAGGCCAGCCCTCCGACAATCACCGACAATCGCTTCTGCTTGCGCGTCATGCCCTACTCCGTCGCCGTCAGGCCGAGCGAGGCGGCAAAGGCGGTGAATTTCTTCGCTTCCTCACTATCGGCGCCGAAAACGGCAATACCGCGATGCAGCGCGTCGCGCGCCTGGTCGGCCTTGCCCAGCACCACATAGGAACGAATGAGCCGCATCCATCCTTCCGTGTCGCGCGGATTTTGCCGCAGTTTTTCATCGAGACCGGCGACCATGGTGTCGATCATGGCCTGCCTGTCCTGCGGCGCCATCGACGAGGCAGCATCGACGGCTGCGGCATCGGGGCCTTTCGCGGGCTCTCCTGACGCGATGCTGCGGTTGGCGGCATCGGCCAGCGCCTGTTGGACGGCACCGCGCCATGGCGAATCCTGCGGCAGGAGGCCGAGCATCTTCTGCCAGGCAGCGGTCGCCTCCGCCAGACGGCCTTCCTGCGCCAGCGCCATGGCCAGGTAGAAAGAGGCTTTCGGGTCTGCCGGGTCGAGCCTCAACGCCTGTTCGAAAGCCGATTGCGCATCGGCCGAGACAATGCCGCCTGCAGCATTGGCGATCGCCTCGCCGAGACCAGCCTCGCGGGCAGCGGTGTCGCCATCGAGGCGGATGGCGTTGCGATAGGCGGTCACGGCATCGGAAAAGCGCTGCAGGCGCAGATAGATCGGGGCGAGCAAGTCCCATCCCCTGCCATCGGACGGATTGGCGGCGAGGTGGGCCTCGGCGCGCGCCACCAACTCATCGACCGAACTATCGGCCGGGTTCTTGGCCAGCCGTTCGGCAAGCGGTTGCGACGGCAAATCGGGCGAGCCAAGCTGACTGTATAGGCCCCAGCTGAGCAGCGGGACCACCAGCACCGCTGATGTCGCCACCAGCCTGGCCGCTCTCGACGGCTGCCGCGTGCCAGGCGCATCGGCTTGACTGGTATTGCCCAGGCGCAGGATGCGGCGGGCGATTTCGGCGCGCGCCTCCTCGGCTTCCGCCGGCTGGATCAGGCCGCGCGAGGCGTCACGATCAAGCTCGGCCAGTTGGTCACGATAGACTTCGAGGTCATGGTCATTGCTGGACGAAGCGCCCTTGCCGCCGCCGGTCAGCGGCAACAGCACCGCCAGGCTTGCGCCCAGCGTGAGGATTGCGGCTATGACCCAGAACAGCATGGTTCTTCCAATAGAGCGAGAGCCCTGCTCTGCCAACACGGACACGCTGCGACGCTTTGACGGCAGCGAGCAAGCAAGCCCGGTCCCAATCAGCCGGACCGGATACTCAGGTCAGCGGCGTCCAGCTGCCGTCAGCGTTGCGGCAGGCGGTGCCACGCGCAGTCTGGCCGGCCGTGCCGGTGAACACCGTATGGGTGTATTGGCGGCAATCCTGCGAGCCGACGCGATACGGCTGGGCGGCGACGACTTCGCCGGAACGGGCCGAACTGTCGCTCTTCCACGTCACCTTCTGGCCGCTCGCCGTATATTCGAGCGCCTTGTATTCCGCCTCGAGCGCCTTGCGCTTCTCGGTCTCGTTCAGGCCACTGCCGATCGATCCGCCGACGAGCCCGCCGGCCATGGCCGAAATGATCGTCGTCGCGACTTTGGCGCCTGAAGGAGGCGTCGCGGGCGGGTTGGTGATGGAGATATCCGGGCCGCCGCCCTTGCTCAGGGTTCCGCAGCCGGAGAGAGCGAGCAGTGCGGAAACGAGCGCAACGCGAATCTTCATGCCAACAACCGGTTTTCTTGAACGGGATGCGCTTGGGGCCGCGTCATCGGGGATGTCTGCTGGCCATAGTATTGATATTTGTCGGAAATTTGGCCGTTTGCCGACCATCCGAGGAGCAATCGACAGGTTGCCTTAACATAGGCGCCCAGCCATGTCGATTGGCCCTGGAAATGATCATTGCAGGCTCCGCAAGCGCACCACCGCCTTCAGCCCGCCCATGGCGGAGCGGTCCAGCGCCAGCGCCCCGCCATACTCGTTGACGAGGTCGGCGACAATGGCAAGTCCGAGCCCGGTGCCCGGCTTGGTCTCGTCGAGCCGCCGGCCGCGTTTCAGCGCATCGCGCGCCTTGTCCTCGGGAATGCCAGGGCCGTCATCCTCAATTGATATCTCGAACAGGCCGGCGGCGCCGGCCGGCGAGACGGACACGGCGACAGTGCTCTTTGCCCATTTCATGGCATTGTCGAGCAAATTTCCGAGCAGTTCCTCAAGATCCTCGCGCTCGCCGGCAAAGACGATATCGGCGGCCGGCAAGACAAGCGACAGACTGACATCAGGCTTCAGCTTTTGCAGCACACGCACCATGCGCTGCACCAGCGGCGACACCGGCGTGCGGTAGACGACGCTGTCGCGCTGCGCGGCGACACGGGCCCGCTGCAGATAGTGATCGACCTGCTTCTGCATCGAGGCGGCCTGGTCGGCAATGAGCTGGCCCTTGGCGCCGCCGAGCGCCCGCCCCTCATTGATCAGCACGGCGAGCGGCGTCTTCAGCGAATGGGCGAGATTGCCGACCTGCGTGCGTGAGCGCTCGACGATGCGCTTGTTGTTTTCGATCAGCGCATTGGTCTCGTTGGCGAGCGGCTCGATCTCGGCGGGGAACTGGCCGTCGAGCCGCTGCGCCGTGCCCTCGCGGACCATTGCAAGCGCGTTGCGGACCCGGCGTAGGGGCTGCAGGCCAAGCAGGATGGCGATCGCGTTGATGGCGATCATGCCGACGCCGAACAGGCTGAGATAGGTTAAGAGGCGACCCTGGAAGGTGGCGATCTCCTGCTCGAGCTCGGTCTTGTTGCCCATGACGCGGAAGCGCGCGGCGCGGTTCTTGGCATCGAGGACGAATTCGCTTTCGAACACTTGCAGTTCCTCGTCGCGGATGCCGTCGGTGGAATAGCTGCGCTGGAAACTGGAATTGAAAGGCACCTCGGCTACGGTTGGCGACGGGATCGTCGTGGTCATAGAGGACGAATGCAGGTTGCCATGCACCCCTTCGGAAGCCGGCTCCACCGACCAGTACCAGCCTGAATTCGGCTCCGAGAAGCGCAGGTCGCCGAGGTCGGGAGCACCGGTGAGCTGGCCGGATTCGGAAACGCCGACGGAGCCGATCAGGTTGAACAGGTGCGCCGACAAGAGGCTGTCGAAGCCGCGCTCGCTGGCCTGGCGGTAGAGCGTAGTGATCAGGGTGAAGATGACGATCAGGGTGAGGATCGCCCAGATGGTGGAAAAGCCGATGACGCGGAAGGCCAGCGAGCGCGGCCAGAGCCGTGCCGAAAAAGGCTTCCTTGCTGGTATGGGGAGCGGTTCCGCCTTACGCCTCCGGCTCACGCATGCGATAGCCCATGCCGCGCACGGTTTCGATCATGTCGATGCCCATCTTCTTGCGCAGCCGGCCTACGAAGACCTCGATGGTGTTGGAATCGCGGTCGAAATCCTGGTCGTAAAGATGCTCGACCAGTTCGGTGCGCGACACCACCTCGCCCATATGGTGCATAAGATAGGCCAGCAGTCGAAACTCGTGCGAGGTCAGCTTCAGCGGCTGACCGTCGACATCGGCCTTGGAGGCCTTGGTGTCGAGGCGCAGCGGCCCGCAAGTGAGTTCGGATGAAGCATGGCCGGCGGCGCGCCGGATCAGCGCCCTCACCCGCGCCAGCACCTCCTCGATGTGGAACGGCTTGGTGACATAGTCGTCGGCGCCGGCGTCGATGCCCGATACCTTGTCGCTCCAGCGGTCGCGCGCGGTAAGGATCAGCACAGGCATCTTGCGGCCGTTGCGACGCCAGCGCTCGACGACGCTGATGCCGTCCATCTGCGGCAAGCCGATGTCGAGCACGACGGCGTCGTAAGGCTCGGTGTCGCCGAGGAAATGGCCCTCCTCGCCGTCATAGGCGCGGTCGACGACATAGCCGGCATCGACCAGCGCGTCGGCCAGCTGCCGGTTCAGATCCTTGTCATCTTCGACAACGAGTACGCGCATGATTGGTCTGGCCTGTTGATGTCTCAGATATAGGCCGATTCCGGCGGCCTGGGAAACAATGGGGTCAGTTCGCCGGGACGACGATCTCGGAACGGCGCGGGCGCTGACCGTTCTTGCCAGGAACGAGCACGACGATGATGCAGACCTCCTGGCCGCCACGCGTCGACTGCGAGGCCTTGGCCAGTGTGCCGCCATTCTGCTCGGCAACCTGCTGGCCGATCGCGTAGCAGTCGGCCGCCGCCGCCGGCGTCGCCTGCGACGCCAACACGCCGGCGATGCCAAGCGCCAGTGTCGCGGTTCTGAAATGAGAGCGAAGCGTTTTCATGGTCGGCGTTGTAACGCAACTGTGCTGAACGTGAAATGAACGGTGAATGGTTGAAAATCCATCCCCGCAATATCCCCTGCGCGCGAAACGAATGAATGCGATCTTGCCGCCCAGTCCCCCCAGACCGGGCGTGGGATTCATAGCCGGAAAACCTGCTGCGCGGCTATGGTTTTTGCGAGGAGGTTCTCAGGTCGGAGGTAGATTGGGAACAGGTCAAGGCGCGACCATTCCGAAGGGGCGCCCTAATTAGCGTAGGAAACGCCAAACCATCGGAGTGGGCCATGACGGAAAATGAGCTTGCCGACCTCTACCGGGGCTACATCGCCTGCCTGAATGACCAGGACTGGGCCAATCTCGGAAAGTTCGTCGGCAATGAAGTTCAGCACAATGGCGAAATGCTCGGCCTTTCAGGTTATCGCCGCATGCTCGAAGGCGATTTCGAGGCCATTCCCGATCTCGGTTTCAACATCGAACTGCTGGTCTGCCAGCCACCGCGCGTGGCGGCGCGCCTGCATTTCGACTGTCATCCCAAGGGAATGCTGTTCGGCCTGCCGGTGAATGGCAAGCGCGTGTCGTTCGCCGAGAATGTTTTCTACGAATTCGGAGACGGTCGCATTCGCGAGGTGTGGTCGGTCATCGACAAGGCCGAGATCCAGGCGCAGATTTAGAGCAATTCTAGGAAAAGTGTGAAGCGCTTTCCCTTGGGAATTGCGTCAAACAAAGAGATAGAGCGGTTCGCCGTTTCCGTGAAACGGTGAAAAGGCTCTAGGTAGCGCTCTGCGTGATGGCGCGAATTCGCAGCAGCCCGTGATGGAGCGCGAGGTCCTCGTCGTAGCGCGCCTCGGCGAACTCTAGGGACAGTCGGGTCTGGTCGCGCGAGCCGGTGGCGAATGCAGCGCCGTCGAGGCGCGCCCGGATGCTGTCCATGATCAGACGCGTCTCGGCCTCGCCTTGCGCCTTCGACCAGACATGCAGCGTGATCAGCTGGTCGTCATCATTGTCGGCACCGGTGTCGAGATCGAAAGCGCTGGTCCGGCCATAGGTGACATAGGGGAAAGCGGCACTGTCGGCCGCCTGCTCGCGCAACCCGGCGCCGCCGAGCAGCGCCGTCAGGGAGGCGTCGCTCTTCAATCTCATGAACAAGGCTTGCAGCAAATCGCCGGGCGCCGTCATCCTCGTCTCCGTTCGCCTGTCACGCCTAAGAGCATGATGTCATCCGAAAATCGCGTCACACTTTTCGGCATCATGCTCTGGAACAAACCTCATGCTCGCCGGCAGTTTCGCGCGCAACCTAACTGCGTTGCACCGGTTTCGCCAGATGACGACCGCCCCGACGCACGTTGCGAATCGGGTGGCATGGGCGTTTCACGGACCGGTTTCTATTTGGCATGCAGAGAGTTTCAAGAAGGGTGTTATGAGGAGGCCTGTTTTCTCCGACAATTCGAGGTCATTTCATGCGAACGCCATCGCTGCTGCCGGCTTTTGGAAAGCTCGGCGTCAAGCCGCCGGTCGTGATTGCGGCAGCACCCACACTGTCCAAGAGCATGAAGAGCGCAGCTTTGCGCATGCGGAAGGTTCTTTCCGCGCATGGCGGCCTGATCTTGAAGCTGTCGGTGCTGGTGTGGACGATCCTGATCCTGGCAGCGGCATTTTTCATGTCACGGGCCTGACGCCGCGATGGCAAACCGCTACGCCTTGCGCATGGACCAGCCGGAGAGCTGGACTATCTTCGATATCTTCACCGGCCAGCCTGTCGAGCTCAAGCATCAGGTCATGGTCGGCATGAATGTGCGCGATGCCGAAGCGATGGCCGACCGCCTGAACAGCCGGGACGTCAAGCGGCGGGCAAAAGCCGACCGCAAATCCTGATCCAGGTCGATCACGGCCGAGCGTTAGCTGAAATCCGCGGCGGTGAGCACATAGATGCTCTTGCGGGTGCGGGCATAAGCCTTGCTGGCAATGTCATGGATGGAGTTGGACGCCGTATCGAAGGCCGCCAGATAGGTGGCTTCCGAGGTCGCCGTCCCAGATGGCGCCTTCGAGATTGCATCGGCAGCGACAGAGAAGGAAATCTGGAACATGCCGTCATGGCCGACAAAGCGGATACGCTTGCCGGCCTCGTCATAACTGCGGCTTGGATTGGGGAATGTCAGGCTCATGACTTGGCTTCCTTGGGTGCGGCGGCGGCTTTCTTGACTGCCGCCCGCTTCTTCTTCGGTGTCGGGTTCAGGGCTTCCTCAACGCGGTCGGCCTCTTCCTTGGCCAGGCGCAATCCCCTGAGCCTCGCGGTCTTGATCTCCCTGGCCCTCGCCTCGGACATGTAGTCGGAGGTTGCCTTGTTGCGCTCGGCCGTCTTCTTCTGCTTGTCCATGAAGCGGGCCTCAGCTTTTTCCATGATACTCTGATTGCCGTCGGCCATCGCTTAAATCTCCCTTGTGCCTGAAACCGTTGAAATGAAACTCTCCATATAAATAGTCGCTTTGGCGCAGAAATTCAATTTTTTGAATTATTTAGACGCTGCGCGAAATCTCGAAATTCGCAGGCCGCATAATACTTTTTAATATTTTGAGTTGCCCGCGAATAATTTTTGGCACTCCTATCTATCGAGTGCCAACGCGCCTATAAGAGCGGCGTGGCCGCCTGTGCCGGCCCCAGAAAGAAGTTCTCATGAAATTTCGGCCACTCCACGACCGCGTCGTCATTCGTCGCGCTGAAGGCGATACCAAATCGAAGGGCGGCATCATCATTCCCGACAATGCCAAGGAAAAGCCGCAGGAAGGCGAAGTCATCGCCGTCGGCCCCGGCGCGCGCGACGAAAACGGCGCGCTTGTTCCGCTCGATGTCAAGGCAGGCGACTTGATCCTGTTCGGCAAATGGTCGGGCACCGAGGTCAAGATCGACGGCGAGGACCTTCTGATCATGAAGGAAGCCGATATAATGGGCGTCATCGACAAGAGCGTGGCCGCCAAGAAGGCCGCCTGATCGGGCTGGCTTCGCGGCAAACTGCCCACTCCAATTTTCGAACGGGATGAACAATCATGTCTGCCAAGGAAATCAAATTCTCCACCGATGCGCGCGACCGCATGCTGCGCGGCGTCGAGCTCCTCAACAACGCCGTCAAGGTGACGCTCGGCCCCAAGGGCCGCAACGTCATCATCGACAAGGCCTATGGCGCGCCGCGCATCACCAAGGACGGCGTGACGGTGGCCAAGGAAATCGAGCTTGCCGACAAGTTCGAGAACATGGGTGCGCAGATGGTGCGCGAAGTGGCTTCGAAGACCAACGATCTCGCCGGTGACGGCACCACCACCGCCACGGTGCTGGCCGCCTCGATCCTGCGCGAAGGCGCCAAGCTCGTCGCCGCCGGCATGAACCCGATGGATCTCAAGCGTGGCATCGACCAAGCTGTCGCCGCCGTGGTCAAGGACATCAAGGCGAAGGCCAAGAAGGTCAAGTCGTCGGCCGAGATCGCGCAGGTCGGCACCATCGCCGCCAATGGCGACGTCACCGTCGGCGCCATGATTGCCAAGGCGATGGACAAGGTCGGCAATGACGGCGTCATCACCGTCGAGGAGGCCAAGACCGCGGACACCGAACTCGACGTCGTCGAAGGCATGCAGTTCGACCGCGGCTATCTCTCGCCCTATTTCGTCACCAATGCCGACAAGATGCGCGTCGAGCTGGAAGAGCCCTACGTCCTCATCCATGAGAAGAAGCTCGGCAATCTGCAGGCGATGCTGCCGATCCTCGAGGCGGTGGTGCAGAGCGGCCGGCCGCTGCTGATCATTTCGGAAGACGTGGAGGGCGAAGCGCTGGCGACGCTGGTCGTCAACAAACTGCGCGGCGGCCTCAAGGTCGCGGCCGTCAAGGCGCCAGGCTTCGGCGACCGCCGCAAGGCGATGCTGGAAGACATCGCGGTGCTGACATCGGGCCAGATGATTTCCGAGGATCTCGGCATCAAGCTCGAAAACGTCACCATCGAGATGCTCGGCCGCGCCAAGCGGGTGCTGATCGAGAAGGACACCACCACGATCATCGACGGCGCCGGCACCAAGGCGACCATCCAGGCGCGCATCGCCCAGATCAAGGGGCAGATCGAAGAGACGACGTCCGACTATGACAAGGAGAAGCTGCAGGAGCGGCTGGCCAAGCTTGCCGGCGGCGTTGCCGTCATCCGCGTCGGCGGCGTCACCGAGTCGGAAGTGAAGGAAAAGAAGGACCGCATCGACGACGCGCTGAATGCGACGCGCGCGGCGGTCGAGGAAGGCATCGTCCCCGGCGGCGGCGTGGCTCTGCTGCGTGCCAGGTCGGCGCTGGCCGGACTGACCGGCGCCAATGAAGATGTGACCGCAGGCATTTCGATCGTGCTCAGGGCACTTGAGGCGCCGATCCGCCAGATCGCCGAGAATTCCGGCGTCGAAGGCTCGATCGTCGTCGGCAAGCTGTCCGACAGCAAGGATCACAATCAGGGCTTTGATGCCCAGAACGAGGTCTATGTCGACATGATCAAGGCCGGCATCGTCGACCCGGCGAAAGTGGTGCGCACCGCACTGCAGGATGCCGGTTCGATCGCAGCGCTTCTGATCACCGCCGAAGCCATGATCACCGACGTCCCGGCCAAGGATGCAGCACCTGCAGGCGCTGGCGGCGGCATGGGCGGCTACTGACCACCCGCCTGAAAGGCCTGCCCGGGAAAGCCGGACGGGCGTAAACAGAACAGCGGCCGCCGGGGGCATTTCCCCGGCGCGCCCAAGGATTTCCGTCAGTCAGTAGTCAGCAACGACAGGGAGATCGACAGATGATCAATTTCGCCCCGAAGCCAAATGCTGTGCCCGCGACCAAGCCGGCCGAGGAAAGCCGCTTCGATCGCATTCGCCGGCTTGCCGCCGACAAGCACAGGCAGACCGATGCCGGCACGATACGCCGCGAACCACCGAAGACCGGCGACAAGCGGCCCATGTGAGGCGCGCGCCGCATTCCCTCAAGAGGCCGGGGCTGCCTCGACCCTGTTTCGGTGTACTGCGCTATGAATTCGCAGCCATCGACCGCCTTGGGGCAGGTCCTTGAAGGTCATTTGAAGCGTAATTATATCAACAACTAAGCGTGCGGTGCACGCGAAACGTAGTGCTTTGGTCAAGCTTCTCTATGGAGGTTGTCATGGCCAATAAACTCATGGAAGGAAAACGGGCCCAGGATCTGATTAATCTGATCCTTGCCGTTTGCCTGTTCGTCTCACCCTGGGTAGTCGGCTTCGCTGCTGAAATGACTCCCGCATATAACGCCTGGATTGTCGGCGTTGTGATCGGGGCCTTGGCTGTCGCGACGCTTTCCGTATTCGCCGAGTGGGAAGAGTGGGTGAACATGGTTCTCGGACTCTGGCTGATCGTCTCGCCCTGGCTGCTTGGTTTTATGGCGAACGCAAACGCAATGGGGACCCATGTGGTTCTCGGCGTGCTGGTGGTTCTCGCATCGGCCTGGGCAGTCTGGGACTTCCGTCACCCGCACGCGCATGCGTGACCGGTGACGACAAAAGGGAGGAGCCCGGCGCGTGAGCGGCGGGCTCCGCTGATCGCTGAGAGCGATACGCCGGCCCGTGAGCCGGGCCGCGTATAGCGTGAAAAACAGGACCGCCCGGTCAATATCCCGGCGGCTCAGCAGACCATCATTGCCAGTTGCGTTCCCTTCACGAGACCGGTGCTGCCCCACCCTGTTCGGTGCGCCGCGCTATGAATTCATCGAGAATACCTGATGTAGCAGCCGCCGAAGCCGGCGGCTGGAAGTCGGCCAGCGTGCGCTTCCAGATGCCGGTGGCGCGCTCGGTGGCCGACTTCGAGCCGGACTGCGTCCAGTTGCCGAAATTCGACCAGTCGGCAACCAGTGGCTCGTAGAAGGCGGTGCGGTAGCGCGCCATGGTGTGGCCGGCGGAGAAGAAATGTCCGCCCGGCTGGACTTCGGCGATGGCCTCGAAGCCGATCGCATCCTCGTCGCCGGGTGTCGCCGCACAGAGTTCGGCGACCGTTTGCAACGCCTCGATATCGGTGATCAGCTTCTCGTAGGAGACGCTCAAACCGCCCTCCAGCCAGCCCGCGGCATGGATGCAGACGGTGGCGCCGGCAAGCACCGAGCCCCACAGCGCGAACTGCGTCTCATGCGCTGCCTGAACGTCGGAGATGTTGGCGGCACTGCCGCCACCCGAGCGCCAGGGCAGACCGGTGAAGCGCGCCAGCTGGCCGGCGCCCAGCGTCGCCTTGACATGCTCCGGCGTGCCGAAGGCCGGCGCGCCCGACTTCATGTCGACATTGGAGGAGAAAGAGCCGTACACCACCGGCGCGCCCGGCCGCACCATCTGCGCCAGCGTCAATCCGGCCAAAGCCTCAGCATGCTGCAGCGTCAATGCGCCCGCCACGGTGATCGGCGCCATGGCGCCGGCCAGGCAGAAGGGTGTGATGACAGAGACCTGGCCCGCCCTGGCAAAGTCGATGATGCCTTGCGCCATCGGGATGTCGAGCTGGCGCGGCGAGTTGGTGTTGATGACGGTGTAGCAATGGACGCCGGCAAGGAACTCGTCCTGCGACAGGCCACGCGCCAGCCGGATCATCTCAAACCCATCCTCGACCTGCGGCGTGCCGCGCGCGAAGACGAAGGGAAACTTGTCCGACAGCGTCAGCTGCGCCCGGTTGGCGGCATAGTGGCGCAACCGGTTGTCGATGTCCTGAGGTTCGATGCAGGGGCACAGCATGTGCAGCACGTCGAAATGCTGGATGAGCTTGGTCAATTCCTCGAAGGCGGCGAGCGTGCCTGGCCGGCGGCCGCGTTCGAGATCGGTGACGTTAGGCGCGCCGGCGCCGGCCAGAAACGTCATCGAGCCGAGTTCGAGCGTGAGGTCGCGGCTGCGATCGCCGGCCAGCGCCCGGATGGATTTGGGCGCCGAGGCCAGCGCGGCCGTTACGATATCGCGGCCGACGCGCACCATCTGGCTGTCCTCATCGACCAGCGCACCGGCTTTCGCGTAAATCGCGCGCGCCTCGGGCAGCAGCACCTTGATGCCGAGCTCTTCCAGCACCCGCAGCGCCGTGTCGTGGATGGCAGCGACCTGATCGTCCGAAAACACCGGCTGCGGCAGGAACGGGTTTTTGAGCGAACGATAATTCGGGTGGCGGCTCGACCCGCTGCCGGCCTCACCGGTGTGTCCGCGCCGGCGCTCACGCCTGGTCTCCCTTATGACATCATCGACCATGGCCAAAACTCCTCATTGCCGCATTGCCTTACCCAGGCCGGCGTTCCGGCCGGACTCGGCCTCGATCTCGCGATAGAGCTTGATCGTATAGTCCTGCAGGGCCGCGACATTGGGATCGGCGTTGAGGGCGTGGAAGCCGGCCGCCGCATGCCAGGTCGAACCAGCGGTCAGCTCAGCACGCTCGATCAGCGCCACCTCGCTCCAGCCGAAGCGCGCCAGATGGTAGAGCACCGAGGCGCCGACCACGCCTCCGCCGATGACGACCGCCCAATAATGCGACTTCACGGGCCTCTCCCTCCCGTTGAATGCCCACACGATACATATACTGGACACATGTGTCTAGGCACTTATGTCCAGAGCTTGCGCGATGCTGCGCGCCATGCCACTTGTGTGTCCATGATCATGATCGCACCGCAGGACGAACCGGCGCCCGGCAACATCAAGGTGACCCGCCAGGACTGGATCGATCTGGCGCTGCAGACGCTGATCTCGGACGGCATAGAGAGCGTGCGGGTGCTGACGCTCGGCCAGAAACTCGGCGTCTCGCGCTCGAGCTTCTACTGGTATTTCCAGAGCCGCCAGGACCTGCTCGACCAGTTGCTCGCCCATTGGCATGACACCAACACCAAGGCGATCGTCGAGCGCGCAAAGCGGGCGGCCGATACGATCATCATGGCCGTCATGAATGTCTTCGAATGCTGGGCCGACGAGCGCCTGTTCGATCCAAGGCTCGATTTCGCCATCCGCGAATGGGCACGGCGCTCGCACGATGTGCGCCGCGCCATCGACCAGGCCGACAACGACCGTCTTGGCGCCATCCGCGAGATGTATCGTCGCCACGGCTATGACGAGGAAGACGCTTTCATCCGGGCACGCGTCCTCTACTACATGCAGATCGGCTATTACGTGCTCGACCTCAAGGAGCCGGTCGAGGCGCGGGTCAGCCATCTCGCCGCCTATCTGCGCGCCTTCACCGGCCAGGAGCCGAGCGATGCGGATGTAGCGCATTTCATGCACTTCATCGCCGCGCGCTGATCGAATAGCGGTTGGCGGCCAACAATCCGTGCGGTGTGGCCTGGCTGCCCTTGTGAGCCGGGCTGAAATGGATGAATAGTCTTCGCCGGGTGTGCCCGCCCTGAAATTGCCCGCTTGCGGTTCTCAGGTCTTGGGTGGGGTGAGTTTTCGGGAATGGCCAGTCCTTTAGAACGACGTCCAAGGAGAAGAGGCCCGATCGCCGCAGCGCTGCTGGCGGTGGATGCGTGGATCGATTCCTCACTCTACGAAATCCGCTTCAAGGCCGGCCAGTTCTGGGAATCGGCGACCATTTTTTCGCGGCACTTCCGCGTCACCGGTTGGCGGCGCGGCATCATCGAGGTGCTGAGCGAAAGTTTCACCATGGGCGCCGGCGGCTTCGTCGTGCTCCTGGCGCTGGCCATGCCGGCCTTCCAGATCACCACAGGCGACTGGCGCAGCCAGGGCGATTTCGCCGTCACCTTCCTCGACCGCTACGGCAACGAGATCGGCCAGCGCGGCATCATCCAACGCGATTCCGTGCCGGTCGACGAGATGCCGGACCATGTCATCAAGGCAGTGCTGGCGACCGAGGACCGGCGTTTCTTCGAGCACTACGGCATCGACGTGCTCGGCCTGTCGCGCGCCATCTTCGAGAATGTGCGGGCCAATTCCGTGGTCCAGGGCGGCTCCAGCATCACCCAGCAGCTGGCCAAGAACCTGTTCCTGTCGAATGAGCGGACCTTGCAGCGCAAGATCAAGGAAGCCTTCCTGTCGCTGTGGCTGGAGGCCAATCTGTCGAAGAAGGAGATCCTGCAACTCTATCTCGACCGCGCCTATATGGGCGGCGGCACGTTCGGCATCGAGGCGGCGGCGGATTTCTATTTCGGCAAGAGCGTCAAGGATCTGAACCTCGCCGAGGCGGCGATGCTGGCCGGCCTGTTCAAGGCTCCGACCAAATACGCGCCACACATCAACCTGCCGGCTGCCCGTGCCCGCGCCAATGTGGTGCTGTCCAACCTCGTCGATTCCGGCTTCATGACCGAAGGCCAGGTGCTGCAGGCAAGGCTGCATCCAGCCGAGATCGTCGACCGCGGCGAGCAGAAGAGCCCGGATTATTTCCTCGACTGGGCCTTCGACGAGGTCAAGAAGATCGCCAAGCCCGGCCAGCATTCGCTGGTCGCGCACACCACCTTCGACGCCAACATCCAGAAGGCGGCGGAAGAATCCGTCGAATTCCACCTCCGCCAGTTCGGCAAGGAATACAACGTCACCGAAGGCGCCGTTGTAGTGATCGAGACCAATGGCGCGGTGCGCGCCATTGTCGGCGGCCGCGACTATGGCGCCAGCCAGTTCAACCGCGCCACCAAGGCGCTGCGCCAGACCGGTTCGTCCTTCAAACCTTACGTCTACGCCACCGCGATGGAGCATGGCTTCACCCCGGACTCCGTCGTCTCAGGCGGGCCGATCAGCTGGGGCGGCTGGTCGCCGCACAATTACAATGGCGGCTCGGCCGGCAATGTGACGCTGATCACGGCGATCGCCAAGTCGATCAACACCGTGCCGGTGCGGCTGGCCAAGGACTATCTCGGCATCGGTCCGATCAAGGCGATGGCGGAATCATTCGGCGTGGAATCGCCGCTGGAATCGCACAAGACCATGGTGCTCGGCACATCGGGCATGACGGTGATGGACCAGGCGACGGGCTACAGCGTGTTCGCGCAGGACGGCTTCGCCGGCTCCCGCCACGGCATTACCCAGCTCGTCACCCGCACCGGCGATGTCGTCTACGACTGGGCCAAGGATGCGCCTGCGCCGCATCGGGTGCTGTCGGAACAGGCGTTGAAATACATGAACACCATGCTGGCTGCGGTACCGGCGATCGGTACGGCGCGGCGCGCGCAGCTGCCCAACATCGTCGTTGCCGGCAAGACCGGAACGACGCAATCCTACCGCGACGCCTGGTTCGTCGGCTTCACCGGCAACTACACGGCCGCTGTCTGGCTCGGCAATGACGACTTCACCCCGACCCGCAACATGACGGGCGGTACGTTGCCGGCGATGGTGTGGCAGCGACTGATGGTCTACGCGCACCAGAACATCGACTTGAAGCCCATCCCCGGCCTCGACAAGCCTTTTGTCGACGAAGAAATCGCCGCCAAGGCCGAGGAGGCGGAGAAGAAAAATGCCGATCAGACGGCAGCGGATGCCGCCGCCGAGCGCCCGCCCGTGCTGTCCAGCCGCACGACGCAGACACTGCGCGAAATGACCAAGGTGTTCCAGGCCGCGCCCGTGCTGGTCGCACCATCGGCGCCGGAGACCTTGTCGGCGCTCTGATCCGTCATTCCACAGGGCCGCTTGCCCTGCGGCCTGCCCCGCTATATCCCCGAACGACAATTCTCTCTTCCCGGTTCTTCATGCTCAAGACCGCCTTTTTCACGCTGCTTTCGCTTGCCATTGCCATCGGCGGCGGCGGCGGCAGTGTCTGGTATGCGCTGCAGGCGCAGAGCGGTGTCGGCGCGATCAGCATCGGCCAATGGACCGCCTTCCCCGAGATCGGCACGCAAGATGCCGACCCCTATTCGAAGGCGCGCGTGGCGCGCGAGGGCGTACTGGCGCTCGGCAAGGCGGAAGGCTTGTCCTTCATCGCCGAACGCGATGCGGCCGGCGATGAGCTTCAGCGGCAATGCGACTACAGGATCGAAGGCAGTTTCCCGACCGCCCGGTTCTGGACGCTTTATGCCGCCGACCAGTCGCTCGGCGTGGTCGACACCGGCAAGCCGCGCCTGGCGGCGCTGCAATCCTACCAGGTGCTGCGCCAGCCCGACAATTCGGTGATCATTGCCGTCGGCAATCGCCCGGCGCCCGGCAACTGGCTTCTGACCGAAGGCTTTGGCCGGATGTATTTCGTGCTCACCTTCTACGACACGCCGATCGCCTCAAGCACCGGCCTTTCCGACGTGACGCTGCCCCGTATCGTCAAGGCGGGCTGCAATGCGTAGGCTGCTGCACGCCATCCTGCTCGGCCTGCTCGGTGCCGGCATCGTCCACATCGTGGTGCTTTTGCTGGTGCCGGAGTTTACCGAGCGCGACGCCTGGTCGCGGCTGGCGATGGCTTCAGACCTCTACAAGATGACCAGGCTCGACGCCGAGGCCGGCGGCGCGCCCGTGGTGAAGTCGGTCGATCCGTTGTTTTACGCCGCCGCCTGCCGCTTCGACCTTGCCGAAGGCATAGTGCGGATCAAGGCGCCGGGCAGCGTGCCATTCTGGTCGGTTTCGGTCTATGACCGCAACGGCCACAATTTCTATTCCTTCAACGACCACACCGCGACCGACAACAAGCTCGACACCGTGGTGCTGACGCCGGCGCAGATGATCGACGTGCGCCGGGAGCTTCCGGAAGACCTGCAAGGGGCGATCTTCGTCGAAGCGCCGATCGAGGAAGGCATCTTCGTCATCCGTGCCTTCGTGCCTGACGATAGCTGGAAGCCGGTTGTGTCGCAGTTCCTGGACCAGAGCTCCTGCGAACTACAGGACTACTGATTTTAGCCCCGAAGAGAGCCTGCTCAGTGGTGCGGAACAGGCGTGCTTGGTGTGCCTGGCTTGTCCGAACCGGCCGGCCGCGCCTCGCCCGCCAAGGGCGGATGCTCGTAGCGGACGCCTGGGAAAATGATCACCGCCGCCGGCGTGCCGGTGTCCTGAACTGCTCGATTGACTGGTGCCGGTCGCGGCACGAAAGACAGTACCATGCCCATGGTTCGCGTATTCCTCTCGGTTGCCCCGGAGCACAACGCAACGCCTCCAAATGTGATTAAGGCAGGCAGAGGGTTAACGGAGCGCTAACGGATCGCCGCTAATTTGATGTTTGTTCCAGACCTCACGCGAAACCGACACAGTTGCGGTTGAGCATGGTCCGGGTCGTGTCGAGTATCGGGCGTATCTTCCGTGTCAGTTTCGGATTTCAGGCAAATCGCTATACGGACGGAATCGGGAAAAGCCGAAAGGCTGTTTCGTGCCGCGGTGTCGGCGTTCTGCTCGCTGACCCGCCCGTCGCGCCGCGAGATCGCCCAGCTCGAGGATCTGACGCTGCCGCTGTTCGACAGCGTGTCGGTCGAATCGCGCCGCTATGTCGCCGCTGCCCTCTCCGAATGCGAATATGCGCCGGCTGCCCTGGTGCGGCGGCTTTGCGAGGAGCCGGTCGATGTCTGCGCGCCCTTGCTGGTCCGTTCCCGCGCCCTGAGCGATATCGACCTGATTGCGCTGATCGGCCGTCACGGCCTGCCGCACGCGCGCGCCATTGCCCGCCGCAAGGATTTGAACCCGACCATCGCGCAGCTGATCAAGGCGCTGGAGAAACCAACCCTGGTGCGGGTGCGGCAGCCCGAGCCTATCGCCGAAGTGGCGGGCGACAGCGCCGAATCCGCTCCCGCCGCTCCCAGCCCACCAAAACTGCCCGGCAGCGCTGCCGAAAACGCCAGGCGCCGGCTACGCTGGATGATGCTCGCCGAGGGCGAGGCGACATCGGTCAATCCCTTCGTCGGCTCAGCAACCTACGGCAAGCTGCGGGAGACGGCGCTGACCGGCAACGCCGCTTTCTTCCAGACCGCGCTCGCCGACGCGCTCGACATCGACTTTTCGACGGCGCGCGCTCTGACCGAGCAGTCGAGCTACCTCTCGCTGCTTGCCGCCTTGCGGGCGCTGGACCTCAGCGAGGACAGGGCGTTCCTGATCACGGTCGCGGTCTACCCCCGGGAATTCCCGCACCCGCAGGCGATCCGCATCTTCCTTGACCGCTACCGCCTGCTGCACCACGAGGCGGCTCTCGAAAAACTCCGCGGCTGGAAGGCCGAAACAGTGTCGCGAGCGGTGCGCGGCAACGCACCAGTAGCCGCAAACGCCGACCAGACGCCGGACGACGACAAGGCCAGTTTAGGGGCCAGCCTCAAGGCGTCTTGACGGAGAGAAGCTCCTCGACGGGAACCGAACCGGCCTCGATCTCGACCACCCAGATATCGGGATCGAATTTTTTCTCCCGCTCCAGCCGGGCGTCGAGCATAGCGGCATCGTCGCCGGCGCCGAGCAGCGTGAAAAACCGGTCATCCGGTTTGGCCGAATCGTAGCTCGTCTGCGGCGCCGGGCCGAACAGGGAGACTTCGCCCAGCCGGCCGCGCGACAGCACGAAGACAGCGCCGGCCTCGGTCGCGCCGCGCTTGACGACGGCCGCAAAGCCGCCGGCGCCGAACACACGGCGCAACAGGGCCGACACCCATAGATCGGTGGTTACGCGCATGAGAGAATTCGGGACGGCATCTTGGCTTTCTTATCTGAATTTCCGCCGCGCGAGCAAAGGTACTTGCCAGCGTTCGAAGTAGCAAATCCTAACAAAGCTTGTTAGGATTTGCTGGAAATGCTATATTGCAAGGCATGAAAGCTCAACCCATGCGCACGCTTACGGTATCGCTCACGCCTAAGCAGGCAGCCCGCCTGCAAGACGCCGTCGATGGTGGCGGCTATGCCTCGAACAGCGAGATCGTGAGGGAGGCGCTTCGCCTGTGGGAGCAGCGTGAGGAATTGCGTACGCTTGAATTGGAACGTCTCAAACGTGCTTACGATGAGGGCATGGCCAGCGGCGATGGCCAGGATGTGGATCGTGCTGCCTTCCTACGCGCCTTGAAAGCAGAACGCGCCGCACGTGGCTAAATACCGGCTCACCCCTCGAGCCGTACAGGATTTGCAGGACATCTGGCATCATATCGCTGCTGACAACGAGCCTGCAGCCGACAAGCTGATCACGCGCATTTTCGATAGGCTGGAGTTAGCCTGCGAACAGCCGAACATGGGCGCGGCGCGCCCAGAGCTAAGCGGCACGGCGCGAATTCTGGTGGAGGGCCGCTATATCGTCATCTACGAGCCGACCGCCTATGGCGTGTTAGCTGTCGCAATTGTTCATGGGATGCGTGACCCGGAGCGATGGCTCAGCTAGCCACCACCGCTCAGTTGGTCAGGCCGATCTCGCGCATCTTGACGTAGACGACCTCGTCCGGCTCGCCGGTCTGCGGCAGGCCGAACAGTGACTGGAATTCCTTGATCGCGGCCTTGGTGCGGGCGCCGACGACGCCGTCGAGCTGCATGTCGTCATTGCCGAATGCCTTCAACCCGGCCTGGATCTTGACGATGCGAGGATCGGACGCCTGGGCGGATGCCGGTGCTGAGACCGGAATTGGCGCGGGGGCAGCCTCGGGCGCGGCAGCGGGAGCAGCGGCCATATCCACGGGCCGTGGCGCCGGATGGGGAATACCGGCCGTCGTCTGCTTGGCGCCGAGCTGGTCGAGCAGGACGGCGTCGATCTCGCCGGATGCCGGCAGACCGACCTTCTGCTGGTAGGCCTGGATGGCCTTATGGGTATTCGGCCCGGAAATGCCGTCGACGGTGCCGGTGTAGAAATCGAGGTCCTTGAGGATGCCTTGCACCTGCTCGACGGTCGGGTCGCTCTTGGCCGGCGCCGGGCCAGGCCGCAGTATGTTGATGGTGGTTTCGGGTTCGTCCGCGCCGGGGTGCGGAAAACCCTCGATGCTGCGGGTGGCGAAGAAGGCGCCGGCATGCGGAAACGGCTGGTACCACAGCGCGTTGGCGGAAACGTAGAACAGCGTTACCAGAAAGGCTGTCGAGCCGCCGACCAGGACCGGATTGCGCGAGATCGCGCCGCCGAGCGCAATCGCGCCGGCCTCGAAAGCGCCGCTGCGGCGCTTGACCGCCTTAGGCTGTTTTGCGGAGCGAGCCATTCCTGTCCCCTTTCGCGTCGCCCTTCGTCCTGGTCGCGGGCATCGGCAGCACGCCGTTCCTGTCGGTCGTGCGTTTCTTCGGCCCGTTCACCGGCAGGCTGATCGTGACCGTGGTCCCCTCGCCCGGCATGCTCTCGATCGACATCGTGCCGTCGTGCAAGGCCACGAGGCCCTTGACCAGGGACAGGCCGAGCCCAGTGCCCTCGAAGCGGCGCGTATAGTCATTCTGGATCTGCATGAACGGCTTGCCGAGATTGGCGAAATCCTCTTCGGCGATACCGATGCCGGTGTCCCTGACCCAGAAATGCAGCCGCGAGCCGATCCGCTTGGCGCCAACGACGACATCACCGCCGTCGGGCGTAAACTTGATCGCATTGGAGACGAGGTTGATCAGGATCTGCTGCACGGCGCGACGGTCGGCATTGATCTCACCGGCATCGGGCGCAATCTGCGCCTGGAGGTCGATGTTCTTGGCGTTGGCCTGCAGCTGCATCATCGACTGGCACATCTCGACCGCCTCAATGAAGCGGAACGGTTCGGGTTCGGTCGCATAGGCGCCGGCCTCGATCCTCGACACGTCCAGGATCGAGGTAACGACGGCAAGCAGATGCTGGCCCGAATCCCGGACCAGGCCGACATATTCCTTCTGGCGGGGGTCCTTGAAGCCGCCGAACATCTCGTGCAGCAGCATGTCGGAAAAACCGATGATGGCGTTGAGCGGCGTGCGAAGCTCGTGGCTGACCACGGCCAGGAAGCGGCCTTTCGCCACCTCGGCCGACGCTGCCGCCTCATTGGCGGCGGCAAGCTCGTCGCGCAGTTCGGCGATCTCGTCGTTCTCGCGCAGCAGCAGGGTGAAGGTCTCCTGCTGCTCTTCGGCCCGAACCAGTTCGAGCTGGAATGGCCGGTAATTGTCGGCCATCGGAGCATTGCCGTCCTGGGGCAGCCGTACCCGAAGATCGAGCCGCCGCGCCAGGGCGCCATCGCGCAGGTCGGCAAGCGCGCTCAGATAAGCAACGCGATCGGACAGATGGATGCGGTCAAAGAGGCCGGCGCCGAAAAGCAGTTCCGGCGGCAGCTTCAGGATGGTGCGCGCCTTGGCCGAGGCATCCAGGACCTCGCCATGCCGGGCGACATGCAGGACAACGGCGTCGATCATGTCCTCGAGGCGGTCGCTTGGAAGCAGCGCGGGCTGCGCGCGTGCGGCATCGCCAAGGGCTGCAAGCCTGGGAACCAGCGTCAGCCCCCAGGCCAACGGCAGAAGCCAGTGCCACACCGCGACTTGCACCGCGCCGAGCGGGACGACAGTGCCGACAAAGGGCTGCAGCAGCACTGCGGCAAGGGCGGAAATGCCGCCCCAAAGTGCCGCGCGCTTTGAACCAGCGATCCACCAGGCTTCGAATGGCAGCGCCAGAGCCAGCAGCGCTACCGGCGACGCCAGGCCGCCTGCTGCCGCGATGGCGCCGGCAAGGGCAAGACCGCCGGCGGCAAGCGCGACCTGGGCGACCAGCGCCATCTTGCCCGACGCCGCCACCAGCAAGGCGGCGAACCAGCAAAGACCGAAGGCAGCAAAGATAGTTGCGACGGTGACGGCGGCGCCCATGCCCGAGGTGACCAGTGTCACCGCGGCACCCGCGGCAAAGAACGGAGCGGCAAGCATGATGCCGATGAACCGGCGCTGGCGCAGGCGGTGGTCCCGGCCAACGATGGCCGGATGGACCATGCGTTCGCAACCGGCCGCCAGCGCGCCAGGCAGTTCAAGATATCTGGCCTTTATCAAACTCAACTCAACGCACTCGCACCCGGTCGTGACTGCCCCTGCTTTGCAGGTCGTTTTTGTTTGTTTGAAACTCGCATCGAGCGTTTAAGGAATGAATAAGGCTGACCGGAACAACGACCTCCCTGCGGCAAAAATCGCGGCGCAGGCGCCAGAATGCACCGTCATTTGCGGCCATAGTAAACGGAGCGTTATGTGCAAAAGGCGTGCCTGCGGCGGCAAAATCCTGAGCCGGCATGCCAGCACCTCTGGATATATCCATTCATAACAATCGCTTAGATGGTTAGTGCAAGGTGAAGAGAACCGCCGGCATTTGAAGCCAATGCATTGCAAAGTGCTTCGTTTCGAATTTGCTTAAAATTTGAGGAAAATTTTCGCTGAGCAAGCAAGCCGTCCTTTGCGCCTCATGCGTCATTGTCGCTGTGATAAAAGAGGTCATGGCGCATGGACGCATGATCCGTCATGGACGAGAGGGCAATTCGATGGGCTTTCTGATAAGAATGGCGTTCTGGTTTTCGCTGGTGCTGGCGCTGCCACTGAGCGCCGGCTCCGACGAAGAGGGCCACGAGAGCGTCGGGCCGATCCAGGCACTGTTTGCGGCGCGCGAGGCGGTCGGCGACATCGCCGGTATTTGCGAGCGCAAGCCCGATGTCTGCGAGACCGGCAAGTCGGCGATGCATACGATCACCGCCCGGGCCAAGGAAACCGCCAAGATCGCCGCCGCCATGCTGGACGACCAGGGCACCGAGCCCGAGACGTCGCCCGATACCTCACTGGCCACCGGCAGCGTCGCCGAGGACATTGTGCTGCCGGCGACCGTCAACATCCCTGCCAAGCTGGTGGCGAAGAACTAACATCGTTTCCGCTGTCTCTACAGCGACACCGCAGGCCGGTCGGACCTCTCGGCGCCTGCGGTGCTTTTCTTCTTTTTCCGTGACGCCGCGGCCGCGGATGACTATATCCCAAGCAATGGCCACGACGATCCAGACGATCCGCGACGACTTTTCCCTGCTCGACGAGTGGGAAGACCGCTATCGCTATGTGATCGAGCTCGGCGAAGCGCTGCCGCCATTTCCCGACGCCGAACGCAATGCCGTGAACAAGGTGCCCGGCTGCGTCAGCCAGGTCTGGCTGACCACTGAACAAGCCCCGGGCGCCGATCCCGTCATCACCTTCACTGGCGATTCGGACGCCCATATCGTGCGCGGCCTGGTCGCCATCATGCTGGCGTTGTTTTCGGGACGGTCCGCCAGCCAGATCCTGGAAACCGACGCCGAGGCGACGCTGAAGTCGCTCGGCCTCGACGAACATCTGTCGCCGCAGCGCGCCAACGGTCTGCGCTCGATGGTCAAGCGCATCAAGCGCGATGCCGAAATGGCGCTCAAGCAGACCGCATAATTCCGGAAACAAAAACGGCGCCTCGAAGGCGCCGTTGATCTTGTCGAACTGGAGCCGGTGCTACCGACCCTTGCGCTTGCGACCGAGGCCCATCTTCTTGGCCAGCTGCGAACGGGCAGCGGCATAATTGGGGGCAACCATCGGGTAGCTGGCGTCCAGGTTCCACTTCTCGCGGTATTCATCGGGCGTCAGACCGTAGTGAGTCATCAAATGACGCTTCAGTGACTTGAATTTCTTGCCGTCTTCGAGACAGACGATGTAGTCGTCATGGACAGAGCGCTTCGGGTTTACCGCTGGCTTCTGTTTGTCGGCCGGAGGCTGTTCGCTTGCTCCGCCCACGCGCCCGAGAGCAGCATGGACGTCGGCGATAAGATTCGGCAGTTCGCCGACTGGCACGGGATTGTTGCTGACGTAGGCGGCCACCACATCGGCGGTCAGCTCGATCAGCGCATCGCTATTCTTGGAAGGTGTTTCGACGATATCCATGGTCTTCAGGCCCCAACGAAAGATGTTTCTGTTTGCGCCCTTTTTGAGAGATCGGGCATGGCGCGAATTTCACGCGGGAAGAGCTTCATGGATTCGCGTCCGGGCATCTTAATGAGCCTGTAAACCAAGTAAGTCAATTCGCATCTTGCGCTATATTCAACGATATTCATCGAATAGTCGCTCTTCAGCTTCAATCTTTCGTGCACTCTGTAACTTCGCGATATTTTCTGGTCGGACCAGGACTGGCATGACGTAAGGTCATGCATCACTAAATCAGCAAGGACTCATAAAGTGGATTGCGATGCTTAGCCTATGCTTTGTAGGCTCGAATAGCTGAATTGCTGGATTCGTACAAAATCAGAAGTTGCAAGGTGTTTACGAAACCCGCCGAACGAAGACCTGCTTCAGACCGGCTTCAATAGGGAACGAGGTATTTTCCGTAGACCCAGCCAGCAACGAAGCCACCATTTTGCACCGGATCGTGCCAAACTTGACACCATTGGTAGCGAATTGCCTGTTTCTGTTTCCAGTCCGGCTTGCCGGCGATCTCCAGAAGGTTCAGCTCCCCGGTGCACTTGCCGGTCATCTGCATGATGGTCCCGTTGGGATAGGCCGCCTGCTTCTGGGATGCGTTGGACGGATATTTGCGAACGTTGAGCGTATCGCCGAACGGCACGCCAGCCACTTGCCAAGCGGCGAACGCGGTTGCATGAGACTGGCCGGTGAAAGCCAGAACGGTCGAAGCGACGGCGAGAGCCGCAGCGGTGCTGACATAGAAATTCATCATCCTCTCCTCCTGACATCTTCCGGGCTCATCTTCCCGAGCCCGCCGCCACCAATGCCTGCCTACCCTTGAACCCGCGCTGATCGGCGTGTTCATTTGCCATTCAAGTAACTTTCTTCAGTGAGACGCGATGACCAAGACCCCAGCCTTCCCGACCGCCAGCCAGCCGAGCCCTGAGAAACACCCAGTCTTCGACACGCATCACGGCTTCACCCGCACCGACGATTATGCCTGGCTTAGGGCGGATAACTGGCAGGCGATGTTCAGGGATCCTTCCCTGCTCGACGGCCGCATTCGCGCCCATCTCGAAGCCGAGAACGCCTATCAGACAGTGCTGATGGCCGACACGCTGGAGCTTCAGAAGCAGCTGTTCGGCGAGATGAAAGGCCGCATCAAGGAAGACGATTCGACGGTGCCGATGAAGGATGGGCCCTATGCCTATGGCTCATCCTTCAAGCTTGGCGGCGAACAACCACGCTATTTCCGCATGCCGCGTGATGGCGGCGATGAGCAGATCCTCCTCGACGGCGACGCGGAAGCCGAGGGCAAGCCGTATTTCCGCCTCGGCGGCGTCGACCATTCGGCCGATCACCGCAAGCTCTTGTGGGCGTTCGACGACAAGGGCTCCGAATTCTTCACTCTGCGCGTGCGCGACCTCACAAGCGGCAAGGAATTGCCTGACCAGATAGACGCCACCAGTGGTGGCGGTACCTGGAATGCCGCCGATGACGGTTTCTTCTACACCAGGCTCGACGACAATCATCGCCCGTCCAAGGTGCTGTTTCATGCGCTCGGCGACAGCCCTCAAAATGACCGGCTGATCTATGAGGAAACCGACCCCGGCTTCTTCATGGATGTCGGCGGCACGCGCTCCAATAAATGGATCATGATCGGCATCAACGATCACGAAACCTCGGAATATCGCCTGATGCGCGCCGATGAGCCGTTCGCCGAACCCAAGCTGGTGGCGATGCGCGAGATCGGCCTGCAATATGATCTGGAAGAGGGCGGCGACATCTTCTTCATCCTCACCAATGCCGACGGCGCCAAGGACTTCAAGATCATGACGGCGCCGGCTGATGACCCGGTGCGCGCCAACTGGGAAGAGCTGGTGGCGCACGAACCGGGCCGGCTGATCCTGTCGGTGGTCGGCTTCAAGGACCATATGGTCAGGCTCGAACGCAAGGAAGGCCTGCCGCGCATCGTCGTGCGCGACCGCCGCAGCGGCGAGGAGCATCTGATCTCGTTCGACGAAGAGGCCTTCTCGCTCGGCCTTTCGGGATCCTATGAATACGACACCGAGATCATGCGCTTCACCTATTCGTCGATGACGACCCCGGCGCAGGTCTTCGACTACAATATGCGCAGCCGCGAGCGCGTGCTCCTGAAGACCCAGGAAGTGCCCTCCGGCCATGATCCGGAGCACTATGTCACGCGCCGGCTGATGGCGCCCGCCGCCGATGGCGAGCTGGTGCCGGTCTCGCTTCTGCATCACCGCGACACGCCGCTCGATGGCTCGGCACCTTGCCTGCTTTACGGCTACGGCTCCTACGGCATCGCCATTCCGGCCGCCTTCAATACCAACTGGTTCTCGCTGGTCGACCGCGGCTTTGTCTTTGCCATCGCCCATGTCCGCGGCGGCAAGGACAAGGGCTATGGCTGGTACGACGACGGCAAGCGGGCGCACAAGATGAACACGTTCACCGATTTCATCGCCGTCGCGCAGCACCTCGTCGCCGAGCGTTACACACAACATGATCGCATCGTAGCGCAAGGCGGCTCGGCCGGCGGCATGCTGATGGGCGCGATCGCCAACATGGCGCCGCACAGTTTCGGCGCCATCGTTGCCGAGGTCCCCTTTGTCGACGTGATGACCACCATGCTCGACGCAAGCTTGCCGCTGACGCCGCCGGAATGGCCGGAATGGGGCAATCCGATCGCATCAGCGGAGGACTATCGGATCATCGCCGCCTACTCGCCCTATGACAATGTCGCGGATCACGACTACCCGCCGATCCTGGCGCTGGCCGGCCTCACCGATCCGCGCGTCACCTATTGGGAACCGGCCAAGTGGGTGGCGCGGCTGCGCGAGCGCAAGTGCGGTGACAATCCGGTGCTGTTCAAGATCAACATGGATTCCGGCCATGCCGGCGCGTCGGGCCGGTTTTCCAGACTGGAGGAGATCGCTTATACCTATTCCTTTGCGCTGAAGGTGATGGGCAAGGCCGAGATTGCAAAGGAGGCGTCATGATCGATCTATCCACCTTGATGGCTTACGTGGGTGTTGTGCTTGGCTTTGTGTTTATTCCAGGCCCAGCCACACTTTTGACGGTGGCGCGAGCGACGAGTTCGGGAACCCGGGTTGGCATCGCGACGGGCGCCGGCGTGGCGGCTGGCGATGTGTTCCATACCGTCATGGCGATGGTCGGCATTTCGGCGATCATCGCCACGTCGGCAACGCTGTTCAGCATCGTTAAATACATTGGCGCGGCGTATCTGGTTTACCTCGGCATTCGCGCGATCATCGACAGAACACCGGCCAACCCTACTGCCGGAGCGCTTGCGATCTCCGCCGGCAAGGCGTTTCGACAGGCTGTCCTGACCGAGGTGC
The DNA here is from genome assembly GCF_056403115.1 of Mesorhizobium sp. P3_A2. Taxonomy (NCBI): domain Bacteria; kingdom Pseudomonadati; phylum Pseudomonadota; class Alphaproteobacteria; order Hyphomicrobiales; family Phyllobacteriaceae; genus Mesorhizobium; species Mesorhizobium sp. P3_A2. The sequence goes on along the minus strand of NZ_JBFUGC010000006.1, from coordinate 249,251 downwards.
TCAATCCAAAGACCGCGCTTTTCTTCCTCGCCTTCCTGCCCCAGTTCGTGCGGCCTGAAAACGGATCGGTAATGCTCCAGCTGATGACGTTGGGCATAATCTTTGTTCTGCTCGGCCTCTTCAGCACAGTCGTCTTTGCCGTAAGTGCGGGCCGGCTCGGCAATTTCCTGCGCCGCAATCCATCGGTGGTGAAATGGCAAGGCAAGGTGGTCGGCGGTATCTACTGCGCGTTGGGCGTTCGTCTGGCCTTGCAGCAGCGCTGATGTCGGAGCGAAAGGCGCGCCCCTTCGCGGCGTGCCGATCATCACTTTTTGAATTCCGCGCCGCTCATTTTCACTCGCAATTGCAATGGCTGCGCGTTACCCAATGCGCGGCGCCTTCCAGACACGACATACGCAAAGGGTCCACTATGCTACTCGTCGACACCTATCTCGAGAAATCGCCGATCCAGGGCATCGGTGTTTTCGCCAAGACCCACATCGCCAAGGGCACGTTGGTCTGGAAGCTCGATCCGCGCTTCGACCGGCTGATCGACGTCGAAACCTATGAGGGCGAGAGCGGGCCGGTGAAGAGCTACCTCGACCGCTATTCCTATCCCGACCGCCGCGATCCGAACTACATCGTCTTCGAAGCCGACGATGCCCGCTACATGAACCATGACGATGAACCGAATTGCGATGTCTCCTCCCCTGAAGAGACCTATGCCTTGCGCGACATCGCGCCCGGCGAGGAACTGACCTGCAATTACAGTCACTTCTTCGAAACGGGCTTCGACTTCCTCGGCGATCGCCACCTGTAGTCGGGATCACTTAGCCGGCTTGCTTCGCGCCGGATAGCCATTGGGATGCGGCGGCACTGCCTTGAGATAGGCGGCGATGGCCGCGCGATCTTCCGGCGGCAGTTTGGCCATGTTGTGCTGCACGTCGACCATGGCACCGCCGACGGAATCGAATTCGGGCGTGAAACCGGTTTCGAGGTAGTTGGCGATGTCGGCTTCCGACCAATCGCCGATGCCACCCTCGCCCGATGTGATGTTCGGCACGATGCCGCTGCCTTCGGCGGCGGTGGCACCCGCCAGCCACTGGCTTTTCTTGGTGCCGCCGGTGAAATCGCGCGGCGTGTGGCATTCACCGCAATGGCCGGGTCCCTCGACGAGATAGCGGCCAGCCAGCACTGGGTCCGGCGTGCCGTCGGCCAAGGCGATCACCGGCTGGTTGCTGAGATAAAGCCGCTTCCACAAGCCGAGACCGCGGCGGATGTTGAAGGGGAAGCTCAAGGAATTGTCCGGCGCCTTGCCGGCGACCGCCGGCAGCGTCTTCAGGAACGCATAGAGATCGGCAATGTCAGCGGGCTTCATGCGGGCGTAGGACGCGTAGGGAAAGGCCGGATAGAAATGCTCGCCGGAAGGCGACACGCCTTTCAGCATAGCGTTGGCGAGGTCCTCGACCGTCCAGGCGCCGATGCCGTCCTTGGGATCCTGCGAGATGTTAGGTGGGACGAAGGTGCCGAACGGCGTCTTGAGCTGAAGGCCACCGACCAGCTGCAGGCGGGCTTCGCCCTCAGACCCAGGCTTGGCGTGACAGGAGGTGCAGCCGCCAGCATAGAAAATGCGTTTGCCCCTGGCGGCGTCGCCGGGGGCAAGTTGCGCCAGGGTTCCAGCGTCGAGTTTCACTGGCGCCGACAACAACGAGCCGGCCCCGGCGCCGGCGACGCCCAGGACAAGGGCGGCGCCGACGAGTTTTTTCAACAGGGCCATTGCCCGGGATCAGCCCTTCTTCACCCGATAGGTCTGGTGGCAGGTGCCGCAATCGCTGCCGAGGGTGCCGATCTGCGCCTTGAGCGCATCGACATCGGCAGGTGCGGCGGCGACAGCGGCCTTGACGTCGGCGACATATTTCTCGTTCGTGGTCTTGAAGCCCGCCATGTCTTCCCAGATTTTCGGCGAAGCGGTGGTGTCACCGCTGTCGCTGCCGGCCGGGAACAGCGCATCGACATCGACCTTCTCGGCATTGACCTGCAGCGCCTGTAGCGCCGTCAACACGGCGGCGGCATCGAAGTCTGCTTCCCCCTTGGCGATTTTCGACAGGCCGCCGACGAGTTTTCCGCGCTCCTTCATCAGTCCCTGTCGGTCGAGGATCGGATCGGCAAAAGCGGCCGAGGCGGCGAGGCTGAGCATAGAGATGGCGATAACAAGCTTTCTCATTCAATTGGCTCCGGGATGATGAGGGGTCGCGACCTAACGTTAACGGATGGCGGGCTGAGATTATTCCGTGCTCGCCGCACGGAAACTGCCGCTTTACAGTGTGCCTCCGTTTCGATCTGAAAAAGGAAAAGCCCCGGGGATGCCGGGGCTTTCTGGATCGATCAGGCTTTCGCCTTTTCGTACATTTCGAGGACATGGTCCCAGTTGATCAGGCTGTCGACGAAGGCCTCGAGATATTTCGGCCGCGCGTTGCGGTAGTCGATGTAATAGGAGTGCTCCCAGACATCGACGCCGAGGATCGGCGAAGCGCCATGGACCAGAGGGTTCTCGCCGTTTGGCGTCTTGGAGATCGCCAGCTTGCCGTCCTTGACCGAGACCCAGGCCCAGCCCGAACCGAACTGCGTGGTGCCGGCGGCGATGAAGTCGGCCTTGAACTTGTCGTAGCCGCCAAGGTCGGCGTCGACCGCCTTCTGCAGGGCGCCGGGAAGCTTGTTGCCGCCGCCGCCCTTCTTCATCCACTTCCAGAAATGAATGTGGTTGTAGTGCTGGGCGGCGTTGTTGAAGAGGCCGGCATTCTTGCCGAACGACTGCTTGACCACCTCTTCGACCGACAGATCGCCAAGACCGGCTTCAGCGGCCAGCTTGTTGCCGTTGTCGACATAGGCCTTGTGGTGCTTGTCGTGGTGATACTCCAGCGTCTCTTTCGACATGTAGGGCTGCAGGGCCTCGTAGTCATAGGGCAAGGCGGGCAATTCAAAAGCCATCGGTCATACTCCTCATGGAAAAATCCGGTGCGGATACCGGATTAAGATAGGGCTGGATTGTTCTGGAACAACTCCGGAATGAAGCGCCGCTTCCTTTCTAAGCGGGTTCCGGAAAAGTGTCACACGGTTTTGCGGACAGGATGCTGCGTCAAAAAAGAACGCCCAGCAAACGACGCGGCGGCTCAGCCAGCAGGCGTCGAATGCGCCCATTCCCAATAGAGCTCGCGCGCCTTCTTGGCCACCGGCCCGGGCTGGAGATTGCGGTCCTCGATGCGGGTGATCGGCACGACCTTGGAATGGTTTCCGGTCGAAAAGATCTCGTCGGCCTCGAGAAAGTCGCGCACCGACAGCATCTTTTCGGTGGTCTTGAAGCCATAGTCGCCAAGCAGCGTCATGGTGCGCGAGCGGGTGATGCCGGACAGGAAAGTGCCGTTCGGCGCCGGCGTCAGCACATGGCTGTCCTTGACCAGGAAGATGTTGGAGGTTCCGGTCTCGGCGACATTGCCCAGCATGTCGAGCACAAGTGCATTGTCGAAGCCGCGCATCTTGGCTTCGAGAATGGCGCGGCCATTGTTGGGGTAGAGGCAGCCTGCCTTGGCGTTGGTCGGCATGGTCTCGATCGTCGGCCGCCGGAACGGCGACACGGTGATCGAAAAGCCGGCCGGCGAGATCATCGGCGATTCGTAGAGGCAAAGGCAGAAGCGGGTCGATGCCGGATCGGCCGGCACGCCCATATAGCCGCCATGCTCGGCCCAGTACATCGGCCTGATATAGACCGCCGTCTTGCCGTCGAACTTCTTCAGTCCGTCCCAGGTCAGGCCGACGATCTTGTCGACGCTCATCGACGGTTTCAGGCCGAGCGCGATCGCCGAGGCGTTCACCCTGGCGGCATGCAGTTCGAGGTCGGGGGCGACGCCTTCGAACCAGCGAGCGCCATCGAAGACGCTGGTGGCAAGCCACATGGCATGGCTGCGCGGCCCAAGAATGGCGACGTTGCCTTCGTACCAGTCGCCGTCGACGAAGGTCCATGTCGCCGATTGCGCCGCAGTCGCCAGTGTCATTGCTCGGTTCCGCTTCGATGCTGCCTGTCTGGTATCATTGGAAGATGCTTTGGCGGGCGCCGTCAACCGGCATCAGGCGGATTTTGTTGAGGCCAGCGAGCCCAGAAAGCAATCAAGTCTGCAATCGATGCTTGCACCTTGGCCCGCCTGCCCTCAAAACTGTCGCCATGCATTACGCGGCTTACGTTTTCGACGCCTATGGCACGTTGTTCGACGTGCACGCCGCCGTGCGCCGTCACGACGGCGAGATCGGGCCGGACGGCCAGCTTCTGTCGGAAATCTGGCGCGCCAAGCAGCTGGAATATTCCTGGGTGCGCACGCTGATGGGCGGCTATGCCGATTTCTGGCAGCTCACCGAACAGGCGCTCGACTTTGCCTTGCGCAAGGTCCCATCGGCAGACAAGGGACTGAAGGCCAAGCTGCTCGAAGCTTATTGGCGGCTCGACTGCTATCCGGAAGTGCCGGCCGTGCTCAAGGCGCTCAAAGCGTCCGGCGCGAAGCTGGCAATCCTCTCCAACGGCTCGCCCGAGATGCTGGAAGCGGCGGTCAAATCGGCGGCCCTCGACCAGGTGCTGGACAACATCTTTTCGGTCGATGCTGTCAAGCGCTTCAAGACCGACCCGTCGACCTACGACATGGTGGCGACGGGCTGGCGCCTCTATCCAGGCGCGGTCTCGTTCCAGTCCTCCAATCGCTGGGATATTGCCGGCGCGACCAAATTCGGTTTTCGCACCGTGTGGATCAACCGCGCCAACCAGCCCGAGGAATACAGGGACTTCCCGCCGGCGCTGATCCTGCCGTCGCTGGAAGGATTGTTGACAGGCGGCTAGAGCAATTCCAGGAAAAGTGTGAAACGGTTTTCCGTCCGGAAATTGCGCAGAAGGAAAGACGCAGAGCAGGCGGCGTTTCTGTGAAACGATGAACTGCTCTAAGGGCTCTGTTGCCCTGGAGCAACAGTGGCAGGACGGTCACAGCTTCGCCTTTGTTTGTCCACCCTCAGGCCAGAATCGGAACCGCCTATCGCGCCAGGCATTGGGGGAGACCAACACTGCGCCGCCTGGAAGCATTCACGCTTTCTTGCGACTTGAGACAAAAAAAAGGCAACCATGTTGAAGACCGAAATCGACCCCTATCGCCTGAGCCGTCGCGGCTTTCTGAATGCCGCAGCCCTTGGCGCCGCCTCGATTGCGGTCTCCGCCTGCACCACCACCGGACCGGAACCAGCGCCGGTCGAGCCGCCGCCGACCTATGAAGAGCCGCCGCTCGGCGACTACGCGACGATGTACGGCCCGATTTCGGACAGCGGCTTCGAGCTCCCAGCCATTCCGATCAAGAAGATGGACCCGCAGTTCCTGCGCCAGATCGTTCCCGATCCGACCGGCCAGAGGCCCGGCACCATCATCGTCGATACGACCAACCATTTCCTCTATCTGGTGCGCGAGGGCGGCCAGGCGATCCGTTACGGCGTCGGCCTCGGCCGCGCCGGCTTCGAATGGTCGGGAGACGCCGTCGTCCAGTGGAAGCAGAAATGGCCGAAATGGACGCCGCCAGATGAGATGGTCGCCCGGCAGCCTGAGCTGGAGCAATACAGCGCCAAGAATGGCGGCATGCCCGGCGGCCTCAAGAACCCGCTCGGCGCCCGCGCGCTCTACCTTTTCCATGACAATGTCGACACGCTCTATCGCCTGCACGGCTCGCCGGAATGGAACTCGATCGGCAAATCCGTCTCGTCGGGCTGCGTTCGGCTGATCAACCAGGACATTATCGACCTTTATGACCGCGTGCCGTCGAAAAGCCCGGTCATCGTGACGTCCGATATCGGCCAGCCGACGGTAGCGAGCGCAAACCGCACAGCCATTCCGATCGACGGCGGCGTGCCGGACGGTTCGGTCCTGCTCGGCCCGGTGAACTGATCGACGTTCGTCGATGCTGGTGAAGCGGCAGGTTCGCCGCTCCATGCAGCAAACTTTGCCAGGATTCCGATAGCTTTACGCGGATGCCTGGGATCCACATCCAAGACATGCAATGCCGGCAGCAGGAGGCTAAGGAAGACTTCCAGACAAGCTATCGAGCCGGCGCAATCGACGCGCCCCACGCACCGTCAATTCCGGCTCTCCTGTATTTCGTCCCCGATGCATGTATATTAGGCGGGAATAGAATTGCAGATATGTACGTTTAATTAGATCATTGATGGCGGGGGAACGCCAATGGTGGGATTTGCCTTCGATAGTCCGCCGGCTGACAGCGCCGAGGTCAACCTGTCGGCCGAATGCGAGCGCCAATTGCTGCCGCTCGTCCGCGGAATTGTCGACGCGGCGGTTGCCGCCGGGTGGAACCGGGAGGATGTTCTTCTCGCCATGGTTGAGCTGTCCTGGGATCTGTATGAGAAACGTCGAGGCGATCTTTAACAGCCCTGCGCGAGCCGGATAGTTCTGTATCGGGGCCGCTGCACGGTCACTGATCAGGTAGCTCCGCGCGTCCTGGACATAATCCTCGAAAGCGCTGGTCGGAGATGGGCCACCATGCGGGGAGCGCGTCCGTCGCAATGGCGGCATAGGCCGAGCAGGTTCGGCAGTAGCCGCGCGATTTATCTGCATGCAACGCTGGATTGTGAAACGGCGCGCGATGCACAACAACTAGGCACAAAATGGTAAGATAAGATCGGCAAATCGTCAGATTAGTTCGCGCTAAACAAGCAAAATCTGTAGATTTATAGACCAAGTCCTGCCAAAATTTTTATTCCAGCTGAAAACCTTCTTTTAAATATAAAGCAACGCCTCTAAGGTTCGAAGGAACGTTCTGGAATCCACGTGAATTCTGGGCGCCTCGATGCAGCACAGGTTCAATCGATCGGCACAGGGCTGAGGCACGACGGAAATGCAACACAGAGGCGACGTTCTGGAGCGCACCTGGACAGGCCGGCGGCGCGCGGACCAGAGCATCTTCGATGGAATTCAGGAAGACGCGGGCGCGCGCATGGTCACCTTTCGGGGCGGCGCGGCTCATGCCGTTCGCGCGCCGGGATCGCACACATTCAAGGCGGTGGAGCATTTCGGTGCGGTCATGCTGGCGCCCTCGCCCGGGATAAGGGTCTCGCTCGGCAACGACGAAGTCCACGATTATGACGGCGACACCGGCATGATCGTGGTCATCCCGGCGAACATCGAAGCCAGCGTGACGTGGTCATCCGCCATGGAGAGCATGATCGTGGCGCTCACCGCCGATAGCCTCCTTGACCTGGCGGCGCGCGAATTCGGCACTGGCCGAGCCGAGCTCCAGCCGCCGCCTCTCGGGACCGTCGACCTTCAGGCTCTGCAGCTGGCGCAACTGCTGAAGGTGGAATTGACGGAGCGGGAAACTCCAAACGAATTCTATGTCGATTCGCTGGTCACCATGTTCGGCGTCCATATGCTTCGGAACTACGCAGGAGCGGGAAAGTTGCCACAAGGTCCAAAGGGCGGTCTGTCGAACCGCAGTGCCCGGAGGGTGCGGGAATTCCTGGACGTGAACTTTTCCAGCAAGATCGCGGTGGCCGAGCTAGCCGCACTCTCCGGCCTTTCGCCGAGCCATTTCATCCAGGCTTTCACCAAGACCTTTGGCGAGCCGCCGCACAAATATCTGCTGCGGCTGCGTCTCGATTTCGCCGAGAGACTTCTCGTTAAGAGCGATCTGTCGATAGCCGAAGTCGCGCATCTGAGCGGCTTTTCAGATCAGAGCCACCTGACCGTCACCATGTCGAAATACCGCGGCAGAACCCCTAAGCAGGTGAAGCTGCAGCGGTGATATTTGCTGCGGGCGCGTCTCCGCAGCCGAAAGTTGCGTGGCAGAGCGGCCACACCTGCCACTCAGCGCTCAAAGACCGAATTTTCCTACAAAGATTCCGGACTTTTCCAAAATACATACGCCGCGAACGTGCTCATGGTCGCGATGGAAAGTCATTTGGGGCGGGGGCAACCAGATGATGCGGCATGTCGGATTGTCCCATGGACATTCAATTCGCGGAAATCGAAGTCTTCGCACCCAAGGCCGAAGCGGCCTGGGCCGCGTTGCAACGCCAATATGCCAGCCGGATCAGCGGTGCGGAACTCGACCATCTTCTGGCGTGTTTCGTGCTTGGACTGACCTCTCCGGCTTGTTGCGAAGGCGATCCAGGATTTCATTTCGATCTTTGCCGCGCGGTGGTGGCGATAAACCTGTCGCCGGAGCGGACCGAAGCCGCATTGCACACGGTTCCCGAGCCGACGCAGCCATGGGTCGCGAGCGCCTGCCAGCTGATTGAAAAACAAGGTGCGAAGATAGGTCTCTCGCTGCGAGAGACGACGGGTAATTTCAAGGATTTTTTGGCCGTCGAGGCGAATGATGCGGCACATCAAGGCGCGTCGGCAATTGCGAGGGAAAAGTAGCATGACCGGATACGTCGAGGAGCGGAGAAGGATCGAATTTCTTCCCGGATTTGTCGGAAACTGGCTCTCGGGTGCGGCCGACAGCCGCTCGGTCCGCCGCCGCCTGATGGCGGTGCTGCGCATGGCCTATCGCGTGCTCGGCATGGGGCGCAAGCGCCTGGGGCTTGGCGCGCTCGGCAGCGGCAGCAGCGTGCGTTCGGCCCTGGCCTGCGGCATCAGCCCGGCCAGCATAATCGGAGGCCTGGGGGCAATCGCCGCGCTCGGCCTCGCCACACCGGCCCATGCACAGTACCAGGCTGGCGGCGGTTCGGCGACCGGCGGCAACGCCATCGCCATCGGTAACGCTACGCAAGCGAATGGCGCGAACAGCGTGGCGTTGGGTACCTCTAACAGCGCAACGGGCGATGCTTCGATCGCCATAGGCTATTCGATGAGTGTCAATGGCCTCAACTCCATCGGCATAGGTGTCTTCGCGAAGGCGACCGGCGTCAACGCCCTCGCGTTGGGCGGGAATGCCCAGGCCACTGCGGACGGAGCAAGCTCCATTGGCGTCAACTCGGTTGCAGCCGCAGGTGCGGCCGCCTTTGGCCTGAACGCGCGTGCCGACGGAACGAACTCGACGGCGATCGGCTATGTTTCCCGAGCGACCGGGCTGCGCGCCACCGCGCTCGGGTATGGCACGACCGCGTCGGGAGTGGATACCGTTGCCCAAGGTACCAACGCCACTGCCGGCAACCAAAATGCCGTTGCCGTCGGCTTCCAGGCGACCGCTAGTGCCATAAACTCCGTTTATCTCGGCTCGCGCACTGTCGCCGGATCGGGAGCGCTGGCCCAGGGCGCCATCGGCATCGGCACCGATGTGACGGCGTCTCAGGTCGACGCCATGGCGATGGGGCGCCAAAGCCAGGCGACCGGCGTCACCAGCACGGCGCTCGGTGTGCTGAGCAAGGCCACGGCGACCAATACCATCGCCATTGGTCCCCAGGCAAATGCAACGGCGCAAAACTCGGCAGCGTTCGGCAACGTCGCCACGGCTTCGGGCAATTTTGCACTGGCTCTGGGCAACTCGGCTGTATCGAGCGGAGTAGGGTCGGTCGCGGCGGGATCTGGAGCCCAGGCCACGGACGTCTCCACCACTGCGCTCGGTAACAACGCCGCAGCAACAGCGGCAAATGCCAGCGCACTGGGATTGGGCGCCACGGCTAGCGGAACATACGCCACTTCACTTGGTTCCACCTCCAAAGCGACCGGCGCCCGTGCGTTCGCGGGTGGCCGTTCCACCACTGCCCAAGGCGACGATTCCATCGCTATCGGCACGACATCCATCGCGACAGCGGCGAGCTCGACAGCAATCGGAGCGGGCGCGGTGACACTCGACGTGAATGCCATCGCCATCGGCACCGCTGCCGGCGCGATCTCCGCCGACTCCGTCGCCATCGGCACGGGGGCGATCGCCGATGGCGGCAAGGCTGTCGCCATCGGTTACGGCAACACCGCTTACGGCGACGGCGCGGTCGCCATCGGCGATCCCAGCTATGCCAGTGGCACCGGCGCCTTCACCGGCGGCGCCAATAACATCGCCAACAGCGACGGCACGGCAACCGCCACCGCCGCAAACCAAGCCGCAGGCGCCGTCGCCATCGGCAACAACAACAAGGCGATCGGGCAAGGCTCCGTCGCGCTGGGCAACGGCTCCACCGCAGGCGCCGCCGGCCTTGCGGGCAATGTCGCGCTCGGCAATGGCGCGACGGCGGCGGCAAGCTCCGGCGACGTGGCGCTCGGCTCGGGCTCGGTCACCGCGACGGCGGTCGGCACCAGCGGCGCGACGATCGGCGGCACGGCCTACAGCTTCGCCGGCACAACGCCGACGAGCACCGTCAGCGTCGGCGCGCTCGGCGCGGAGCGGACCATCACCAATGTCGCGGCGGGCCGGCTGAGCAACTCATCGACCGACGCCATCAACGGCTCGCAGCTGTTCGCGACCAACCAGCAGGTGACGCAAAACACCACCGATATCGCCGCCAACACCGCTGATATCACCAATCTCGGCAACACGATCAACAGCATCAGCACCGGCGGCGGCATCAAGTATTTCCATGCCAATTCGACGCTGGCCGATTCCCAAGCGCTGGGCACGGATTCCGTCGCGGTCGGCCCGAATGCCGTGGCCAACAATGCCGGGGACGTCGCGATCGGCCTGAATTCGGTTTCCGGCACCACGACCGCGGTTGGCGGCACGACGATCGGCGGCGTGAGCTACACCTTTGCGGGCGCGACGCCGGCCGGCGCTTTCTCGGTCGGCTCGGTGGGCGCCGAGCGCCAGATCCAGAACGTCGCGGCCGGGCAACTGAGCGGCTCCTCGACCGATGCGGTCAACGGCTCGCAGCTGTTTGCGACCAACCAGCAGGTGACGCAGAACACCACCGATATCGCCGCCAACACCGCCGACATCGCGGCCAACACCACCGACATCACCAATCTCGGCAATGCCATCAGCAACATCGCCGGCGACACCTCGACGGCCTACACCGACGCCAATGGCGACGGCATCCGCTATGTGCGCACCAACGACACGACGCTGCCTATCACCGACGCCTTCGCGCAAGGTGTCGGTTCGTCCGCGGTCGGCTACCAGGCGACCGCGTCCGCCGCCAATTCGCTTGCGCTCGGCCGCGGCACCCAGGTCACTGTCGCCGACGGAGTAGCGCTGGGCTCCGGCTCGGTTTCGGACCGTGCGGTGGCGCCGGCATCGGGATCGATACTCGCCGGCACCGGCCTCGTTCCCTACAACACCACCGACGCGACCTTGCTCGGCGCCGTCTCGGTCGGCACCTCCACCTCCTACCGCCAGATCATCAACGTCGCCGACGGTACCGCGGACCAGGACGCGGTCACGCTTCGCCAGCTGAAGGGCGCGCTGAGCTCCTTCGCGGTGACCGGAAGCCTGTACTTCCACGCCAACTCGACATCCGCGGATTCGCTTGCGGTCGGCGTCGATTCGGTTGCGGTCGGTCCGCGCACCACCGTCAATGGCGACAACGGCATCGGCATCGGCAACGGCGCCATCGTGCAGCAGACGGCGCCGGGGGGCATCGCGATCGGCCAGAACTCGACCGTCAACCAGGCCGACAGCATCGCGCTCGGCACCAACTCGACGACCAACGGAGCCCAGGCAGTGGCGCTCGGCGCCGGTGCCACGGCCAACGAGCCGGGCAGCGTCGCGCTAGGCGCTGGCTCGACGACGGCGGCGGCGGTCGCCACCACCGGCACCACGATCAACGGCGTGAACTACACGTTTGCCGGGACAGCCCCGACGAGCACGGTGAGCGTCGGCACCGTCGGCAACGAGCGCACCGTCACCAATGTCGCTGCGGGCAGGATCAGCGGTACCTCCACCGACGCCATCAACGGCAGTCAGCTCTACGCCACCAACCAGGCCGTCGAAGCCATGCAGGGGAGCGTCGGCGATCTCAATGAGTTCGCGGTCCAGTACGACAAGAACGGGGACGGCAGCAAATCCAACTCGATAACGCTTGCCGGCGGCGACCCCAACACGCCGGTCGTCATCCACAATGTCGGGGCGGGCGTTGCCAACACTGATGCAGTCAACGTGCAGCAGCTCAACACCGGGCTGTCGCTCAACCTGGCGGATTCGAAGACCTACACCAACCAGGTGGCGGCCACCACGCTTCAGCAAGCCAATGCATATGCGGACTCCAAACTCAGCCAGCTCAACATGGACATGGGCGAGGTCAAGGGCGAGGCGCGCCAGGCTGCCGCGATCGGCCTGGCGGCCGCCTCGCTGCGCTACGACGACCGTCCCGGCAAGCTGAGCGTGGCCGCTGGCGGAGGCTATTGGCGCGGCGAAGGGGCGCTGGCCTTCGGCGCCGGCTACACCAGCGAGGAGGGACGTGTTCGAGCGAACCTGTCCGGCACGACAGCAGGCGGGAACTGGGGTGTCGGCGCGGGCGTCAGCCTTACGCTGAACTAGAGCCCGGCTATGATCAGGCAGGCAGTCTTTGCTGTCGCGATATCCATGACGTCAATGCTCCTGTCCGGCTCGTACGCGGTCGGACAGGAGGCGGTGGCTTCCGGCTACAGAATAAGGCCTTCCGACGTCGCGGTGCCCGCGGATGCGAAGCTTGGCGAATATCAACGGACCACCCGTCCGTTCGAGAACTGGACGCTGATCTGCGACGAGAACCTGCAGGCCCGCCAAAAGGTCTGCAATGTCACCCAGATCATCGAGGACCAGGCAGGACAGGTTGCGTTCAGCTGGTCGCTGGCCGCCACCAAGGAAGGCAACCCCTACATGATCTTGCGCACCCCGCCGATCGCCAAGAGCGACAGTCCTGTCTCGCTGACATTCGAGGGGCGCAAGGAACCGATAAAAATTCAACTCGACGGATGCAATCAAGCAGTCTGCGTCGGCATGCTGCCGGTTGGCCCGATCATGCGCGAACAAATTTCGAAGGCCGCGGCATCCGTCATCTCCTTTCCGACGACGGATGGCAGGACGATCAACGTGACCGCAACCCTCAAGGGCTTGGCCGCGGCCGTCGCGGCGATCAATTGACGAAGGCATTGCGATGAACCAGCAATCGATCCATGACCGGATAATGTCCCGCAACCAGGGAAAGGGTGCTGTTCAGGCCGGCATCGATGACCGGAGCAGACCGAAACGAAACCTGGCGAAGACCACTGTCTTCTCGTTGCTCGCGATTGCCGTCGTCGCCGCGGCCGGCTTCGCAGCCATGCGCTACGGCCTGGTCCGCAATTTATTGCCGCAGCCGGCGGTCGCGGAGACCAACCAGCCCGATCCGGCTCTGGCGGACACGCCATTTCTGCAACACGCCAAACAGGCGGGCTTGCAGTCTTGTTCCAACATTTTTCCAGCCCTTGGGCAGATGCTGACGACCGGCACGACCTACAGCGTTCAGTCGATCTGGAACAACGAGGCCCCCGACAAACACGTCGTGGAAGCCCTGGTCGGCATGAACTACGCCACGCAGGGCTACAGCGGCCCGGCCGCGGGCCTGGTGTTCGCAGCACCCACCGCATCTGTCTGCGAAGGCACGATGGTCAGGGTTGCGCCGTTCGCGGCCAGTTGCGCCGACGTTCCGGCCCTGCTTCCGAAGGGCAGCAAGCTAGCCAACAATCTTGGACAAATCAGCGTCTATGAACTGGCCAATGGAGGGGGCAACGCGATGCTGCTGCCGACAGGCAACAGCTGCGTCGTCATCTCCGTGGCCTCGGCAGCAGGAAAACAAGGAGGCGTACAATGAGGGTGAATTCCGCCATTGCGGCAATCGGCATGCTGTTGGCCTGCGCCGGGCGGCTCGCTGCGGCGGACCTCGCCCCCGCGGCGGACGTGCCCGAGCCGCCGGCCCAGGAAGAGAAAGGCATCTGGGCGGCGATCGCTTATTCGAACCCTGACGGGAAGCACGGCTTCTTCTGGGGTGCCGACAAGCGTCAGGAGGCGATGGACATCGCCCTCAAGCATTGCCAGACCGCCGGCGGCGACAGCTGCGCCGTGGTGAGCGTGTTTCGCAATCATCGTCACTGGGACGACGACGACAACACCGGCTTTCCATACAATCATTGCGGCGCGCTCGCGGTGGGCGAGAAGACGAGCGGGCAATCCACCAGCTGGGGCGCGGAGACGGCGCAAACACGCCGGCAGGCCGAAGACCTGACACTGCAGGCCTGCGAACGGAGTGGGCAGAAATGCAAGATCCGCGAATGGGTGTGTACATGAGGCCCTGCTGTGGCTCAGGAGCCCTTCACCCCACCGGTCGTTGCTTCGCGCGGACGGTGAAACCCAGCTGCCCAAGCACCAGCCCGCTGTCGGCATTCGGTTGGGCGCTGTTTCGCATCAACGCGAACTAGTGGAACTCCAATCAAGGCGCATGTTTGCACTCAATGTGGCGCCGTGCTCAAGCGGGGTCAGCCCTTCGCCGTGATGCGCATCGACGGAATGCGACACCGGCTCGAAGCAGAAGAAATCGGCGTCCTGCGACGGCGAATAGAGGATGAAGACGTCGAGCGCCGATGAGGCCGTGAGCGAGATGGCGATCCTGTCCTCGGGCCGGGTGATCCTGGCGAGGCGGTCCCAGCCGTCGAAAGCATTGTTCACCCAGCTTCGCGGCAGCAGGGAGGCGCGCGAGAAATTCCACGCGGGGTAATCGGCCACGGGCGCCACGCCGGTCGGCAAATGACGCTTGTCCTCCAACCAGACCCGCGCCGCCTTAGCCTCGAGCGTCGTTGCGGCGCTGCGCGGGAACCACGGATGAAAGCCGAGGCCGTAAGGCAGGCGAATGCCGGCACGGTTCTCCACGGTGAGCGTAGCATCCAGGGCCCCGTCATGCAGCGTATAGACAACCCGCGCCGTGTATCGGTAGGGGCCGATCCGGCCGGCGTCGAGGACCAGTTCCGCCTCGGTGGCGCTGTGGCCGGCAATCCGCCATTCCCTCTGAAAGCCGTCGCCATGGATCGGAAGGGCCTCTCCCGCCACATTCGGCTCGACGGTGTGCAAACGGCCGTCGAACTCGAAGCCGCCGCCTGAAATGCGGTTCGACCAGGGAACCAGAACCTGGCAGCCGGAGGCGCCGGTACCGTCGCCCGGCCGCAGGAGCGGCACCGCTACATCGCCGAGCAGTGCGTCGAAGCGCGCGATCGCCGCACCCTGCTGTGGTGCCAGGACGAGACGGGCGCGGCTGTCGCGCATCTCCAGCAGGCCGGCCATCCCTTTACCAGCCGCCGTCGATGGCAATGTTATGGCCGCTGATCATGTCCGAAGCAGGCCGGCTGACACTTCCTACCGCCCCCTGGAAAGGCTGCCCAGAATCCCGCGCACGATCGCCCGTCCGACCGACGAGCCGACCGAGCGCACGACAGCTTTGATCGCGGCTTCGGCGACGGTCTGGCGGTTGGAGGGTCTCGGCGCCGGGGCGCGGCGGCCGGTTGATTGCGGCGGTGGCCGATCGTCATTGCCAAAGCCCGGAATGGTCCAGCGCGAACGGCCGCTGTCGGCCTGCTGCGCCTGCGCTTCCGCCTCCTGCGCGCCCTTGGCCTTCTTCTGCAGCATCTCGAAAGCCGATTCGCGGTCGATGGTCTGGTCGTACTGGCCGGCGACCGGGCTCTGGTCGATCAGCTTGCGGCGCTCGTCCAGCGTGATCGGGCCAAGCCTCGACGACGGCGGCCGGATCAGCGTCCGCTGCACCATGGAGGGCACGCCCTTGGCTTCCAGCGTCGACACCAGCGCTTCACCAGTACCTAGCTGGGTGATCGCCGTAGCGCAGTCGAAATCGGGATTGGGGCGGAAGGTGTCGGCGGCGGTCTTCACCGCCTGCTGTTCACGCGGCGTGTAGGCACGCAGCGCGTGCTGCACGCGGTTGCCGAGCTGGGCCAGAACTTTTTCAGGGATATCCAAAGGGTTCTGGGTGACGAAATAGACGCCGACGCCTTTCGAGCGGATCAGGCGGACGACCTGCTCGACGCGATCGATCAGCACCTTCGGCGCTTCGTCGAACAGGAGGTGCGCCTCGTCGAAGAAGAACACCAGCTTCGGCTTGTCGGGGTCGCCGACCTCGGGCAATTCCTCGAAAAGCTCCGACATCAGCCAAAGCAGGAAGGTGGCGTAGAGCCTGGGGTTCATCATCAATCTGTCGGCTGCGAGCACGCTGATGGCGCCGCGGCCGTCCCGGGTGGTGCGCATGATGTCGGCGATGCGCAAAGCCGGCTCGCCGAAGAAATTCGCCGCCCCCTGCTGTTCCAGCACCAGCAGCGTGCGCTGGATGGCGCCGACCGACGGCTTGGTGACATTGCCGTAGCGCGAGCTGATCTCGTCGGCGCGCTCGGCGATGTTGGCCAGCAGCGCCTGCAGATCCTTCATGTCGAGCAGCAGCAGACCGTCCTCGTCGGCGATGCGGAAGGCGATGTTCATGATGCCCTCCTGCGCTTCGGAGAGGTTCATCAGCCGCGACAAAAGCAGCGGCCCCATTTCCGAGACGGTGGCGCGGATCGGATGGCCCTGCTCACCGAACAGGTCCCAGAAGATGACCGGGAATTCCTGGAAATCGTAGGGATCGAGCTTGATCTGATCGGCCCGCTTGACCAGGAAATCCTGCGCTTTGCCCATCATGGCGATGCCGGACAGGTCGCCCTTGATATCGGCGCAGAACACCGGCACGCCGGCATTGGAGAACCCTTCTGCCAGAATCTGCAGGCTGACCGTCTTGCCGGTGCCAGTGGCGCCGGTGATCAGGCCATGACGATTGCCATATTGCAGCAAAAGCTGCTCGGCGCGCTGGTAGCTGTCGTCGGGCTTGCGGCTGGCGCCGAGGAAAATGCTGGTCTCGTCAGCCATATGTCCATGTCTCCGCAAACTGGTGTTAAAGCCAATGGCCTTGCCGCACGTATAGTGAGGCCGTTGCACAGCGACAATCCAAATCCTCAGATGGGCCAATTGTCTAAGCTGACCAATGCTCCAAATCGGCTTTTTGGAGCTTGCGGATTTTGCCGGTGTTTGGCAATCGTTCATGGTTCGTCCACGCAGGCTGACCTATATCAGAGAGATCGAGTTCGGACCCTGAAGGGCGCATTGCATTGCGATATCGGACAGGGGACCGTAGACTGAACCGCTCCAGGCTGGTGCGGCCGCATAAGAACGAGGAAAATTGATGGGCGCCGGAGCCTTGACCAAGGAAATCGAACCCACAAACGTCGAGCGCCAGCGATGGCTGGCCTTGGCCGAAAAAGCGTTGGCCGGCGCATCCTTCGAGGACAGTCTGGTCTCGCACACCGACGACGCCATCCGCATCGAGCCGCTCTACGATCGCGCTGCTGGCGCCGAACCGCTTGTGCGCGCCAACCCCAAACTGCCCTGGATCGTCAGCCAGCGCATCGACGATCCCGATATCGGCCGCGCCAAGGCGCAGGCCCTGGACGACGTGGCGCAAGGCGCGACGGGATTGTCGCTGGTCTTCGAAGGCGCCCCGAATGCGTTCGGCTATGGCCTGCCGAGGACGGCGCAGGCGCTGGAGACGGTGCTGGACGGCGTGCCGCTCAACCGCGTGCAGATCCGCATCGACGCCCATCCCTGGAGCCGCGCCGTCGCCGACTGGCTGGTGGCGTTTCTGGGCAAGCGCCGCTCCGATCCGGCGAAGCTCAACCTCTCCTTCGGCATCGACCCGGCGGCGATCTTTGCCGGAACCGGACGGCTGCGGATGTCGATCGAGGCCTTGCAGGCATCGATGCCGCAATCGCTGGCGCATTTCTTTTCGCTTGGCGTGCCAGGCGTGCTGCTCGAGGCTGACGGGCGGGTGTTCCACAATGCCGGCGCCACCGAGGCGCAGGAGCTCGGCACCATGCTCGCTTCCGCGGTCTCCTATCTCAGGATGTTCGAGGACGCACGCCAGCCGCTTGTCTATGCCGCGCCGCATATCGGCTTTGCCCTGAGCGTCGACCAGGACCAATTCCTGTCGATGGCCAAGGTTCGGGCGCTGCGCAGGCTGTGGGCGCGAATCCAGGAGACGTGCTCGATCCCGGCCTCGACCGCCAATATCCATGCCGAGACGTCGTTCCGCATGATGACGGCGGCAGACCCCGAGACCAATATTCTACGCACTGCGATCGCCGGTTTTGCCGCAGCCGCCGGGGGCGCCGATTCGATCTCCATCCTGCCGCACACGATCGCTCATGGCCTGCCGGCACCTTTTGCCCGCCGTGTTGCCCGCAATGCGCAGCTGATCATGGCCAATGAGAGCCATATCGACCATGTCGCCGACCCCACCTATGGCTCGGGCGCGGTCGAGGCGCTGACCCTGGGCCTGTGCGAAGCGGCGTGGGTAGAATTCCAGAGGATCGAAGCGGAAGGCGGCGTTCTGGCAAGCCTGCAGCAAGGCCACATCCAGGCGCGCGTCAAGGCAGCATCCGAGCGCCGCGCCGAGGCCTACCGGTCGGGTGAACGGGCAATCATCGGCACCACGCTTTACCCGCTAAAAAGCGAGACCCCGGTCGAGACGCTGGCGGCCGAGCGGCGGCCTCCTTTCACCGAGGGCGTGGCGGTGTGCGAGGCCCTGTTTCCGGTGCGCATCGACCAGTCGATCGGAGCCGCGCCTTGATCCCAGATTTCTCAGAGATCGGCTGGTCGGCGCCGCGGCGCGCGCCCGTCGAGGTCAAGGGCCAGCGACTGACGCCGGAAGGCATTGCCGTCAAGCATCTCTACAGTCAGGACGACCTCAAGGGCCTCACCCATCTCGACACCTATCCGGGCATGCCGCCTTTCGTGCGCGGCCCCTACCCGACCATGTATGTCCAGCAGCCCTGGACGATCCGGCAATATGCCGGCTTCTCGACGGCCGAGGAATCCAATGCCTTCTACCGGCGCAATCTCGCTGCCGGCCAGAAAGGCCTGTCGGTCGCCTTCGATCTCCCCACTCATCGCGGCTATGACAGCGATCATCCGCGCGTTGCCGGCGATGTCGGCATGGCGGGCGTGGCCATCGATTCCATCCTCGACATGCGGCAGTTATTCGACGGCATCCCGCTCGACGAAATGACGGTGTCGATGACCATGAACGGCGCCGTGCTGCCGATCATGGCGCTCTACATCGTGGCGGCGGAAGAACAGGGCGTTGCGCCGAAGGATCTCGCCGGCACCATCCAGAACGACATCCTGAAGGAGTTCATGGTCCGCAACACCTACATCTATCCGCCGAAGCCTTCGATGCGGATCGTGTCGGACATCTTCTCCTATACCTCCAAGCACATGCCGAAGTTCAATTCGATCTCGATCTCCGGCTATCACATGCAGGAGGCCGGCGCGACGGCGGACCTGGAGCTCGCCTACACCATCGCCGACGGCATCGAATATGCACGTGCGGGCGTCGCCGCCGGTCTCGATATCGACCGTTTCGCGCCACGGCTTTCCTTCTTCTGGGCGATCGGCATGAACTTCTTCATGGAGGTCGCCAAGCTCAGAGCAGCGCGCCTGTTGTGGGCGAGCCTGATGCAGAAGAATTTTGCGCCGAAGGACGAGCGTTCGCTGTCGTTGCGCACCCATTGCCAGACGTCGGGCTGGTCGCTGACGGCGCAGGACCCCTACAACAACATCACCCGCACCATGATCGAGGCGATGGCGGCCACCCAGGGCCATACGCAGTCGCTGCACACCAATTCCTTCGACGAGGCGATGGCGCTGCCGACCGACCATTCGGCCCGTATCGCTCGCAACACGCAGCTGATCCTGCAAAAGGAATCCGGCACCACGCGCATTGTCGACCCGTGGGGTGGCTCGGCCTATCTGGAGCGGCTGACACATGATCTTGCAGCGCGCGCACTTGCACATATCGAGGAGGTCGAGAGCCTTGGCGGCATGGCCGCCGCGATCGAACAGGGCATCCCAAAACTGCGCATCGAGGAGGCGGCGGCGCGCACGCAGGCGCGCATCGATTCCGGCGAACAGATGCTGGTCGGCGTCAACGCGCATCGCCCGGAGAACGACATCGAGGTCGACGTCTTGAAGATCGACAATGCCGAGGTTCGGGCACGGCAATTGTCGAAGCTGCAGAACCTCAAAGGCACGCGCAATGTCGGCGACGTCGAGAGCGCGCTCGATGCGCTGACCCGCGCTGCGCAGGGTGACGAAAACCTGCTGGAATTCGCCATCCGCGCCGCGCGCGCCAACGCCACGGTCGGCGAGATTTCGCTGGCGCTGGAAAAGGTCTTTGGCCGTCACGTCGCCTCGGTGCAGACGATCTCCGGCGTTTATCGCAATGCGCTTGGCGACAATCTGGCGGTTGACCGGCTGCTGGAGAAGCTTGAGGCTTTCGAGAAGAAGTCCGGCGGCAAGCCACGCATCCTGGTGGCCAAGATGGGCCAGGACGGCCATGACCGCGGCCAGAAGGTTATCGCTACGGCCTTTGCCGATCTCGGCTTCGACGTCACCGTCGGTGCGATGTTCCAGACACCGGATGAGATCGCCAAGCTGGCGGTGGCGCAGGACGTCCATATCGTCGGCGCCTCGTCACTGGCGGCGGGACATCTGACGCTGATCCCCGAACTGCGCGATGCGCTGAAGAAACTCGGCCGCGCCGACATATTGATCGTCGCCGGCGGCGTGATCCCACCACAGGATTATGATGCGGTGCTTGCGGCTGGTGCTGCGGAAATCTTCCCACCGGGCACGGTTATCCCGGAGGCGGCGGATCGGCTGCTGGATCGGCTGCTGGCGGGCTGAGCGAAACAGTTGCAATGCCTATCAGAGTTGCGTCATAGCGCCTGGCGCAACCTACGGTATAGCCATGAACACCATCATTCACGGACTTGAGGACGGATCGGGCGTTGTAATCTTGCCGCGGGAAATTCTCGACAGCTTGGGGCTGCAAGTGGGCGATGAACTCCAGATCATCGAAACCGATGACGGCATCATCCTAAGGCCGATTCCGTGTGACGATCTCGAAAGGCAAATGTGTGCCGCGCGCGATGTCATGGACAAGTATGAGGCCGCGTTGCAAAGACTGGCAAAGTAGACGCAGTTAGCTCTCCGACAGCTTAATGATTTCCCATTCCTTGCCGTTGACGCTTGCGACGTCGCCGACCTTCTTGCCGAACAGCGCCACCGCCATCGGCGAGACGTGGGAAATGCTGCCCTTTGAAGGATCGGCCTCGTCCTCACCGACGATCTTCCAGTGCACCTTCTTGCCGTCGTCGCCTTCCAGCGTGACGCCCATGCCGAAACGCACCTGGTCGCTGCCCGGCTCCGGCACGGAGAGTTCGGCGCTTTCGCGGCGCGCTGTCCAGTAGCGCAGGTCGCGCGACACCACGGCGATGCGCTCGCGGTCTGCTTTTCTCTCGGCTTTCGCCAATATGTCGCGCAGATCCGTCAGATTGTCCTCGATCTGCGCCAGCCCGCGCTCCGTCACCAGATTGCGGTGCGGGCTGATCGGCCGCTCGCCAATGCCGGCAATGGCGTTTTCGCTGTCTTCCTCGCGGGTGAAGGCTCTGCTCATCGGATGAACTTAGGCTCGCTTCGGCGACTGCACAAGCCACTTGCCGGACCCGGTCATTGCCCGGACTATGACCGGGCGAAGACCGCTGCGGCTGGCATGATTCCTGCGGTTAGCCGGGGGATCGCAAGGGATGTGCCGATGTTGAACAGACGAGTGCTGCTAAAGGGGACGGCCGGCTTTGCCGTGCTCGGTCTTTCGTCGGGCAACGCCTTGGCTAAGACGGCAGCGCGCGGCTCGATCAACGCCGCCGAGCTTGGCGTGCAGCCGGACGCAGCGGACGACCAGAGCAAAGCCTTCGCCAGGATGCTTGCCGAGGCGAGCGAGCGCAACGCGCCGGTGTTCCTGCCGCCGGGGAACTACGTCGTCTCCAATCTGACGTTGCCCGCCCGTGTCAGGCTTTCCGGCGTGCCCGGCGCCTCACGCGTTCTCTATGGCGGTGGTGGCCGTCTGCTGACGGCCGAACAGGCCGAGCATATCGAGCTCACCGGGCTGGTCTTCGATGGCGCCAACGGCTCTTTGGCCGACGATGCGCAAGGCCTGCTCGACCTGCGCCGCGTGGGCCATCTCGTCATCGACAATTGCATGATCACCGGCAGCGGCAAGCATGGGCTGGCGTTGGAGCACGCATCGGGCCGCGTCGAGCGCACGGAGATTTCGGGAGCGGCCGACGCCGGCATCTATTCCGTCGAGGCGGCCGGTCTGCAGATATCGGGCAATACCGTGTCCGACTGCGGCAACGGCGGCATCCTCGTGCATCGATGGCAGCAGGCCGAGGACGGCACCATCGTCAGCGGTAACCGCGTCCAGCGGATTGGCGCGCGCAGCGGCGGCACCGGCCAGAACGGCAATGGCATCAACGCCTTCCGCGCCGGCAATGTCTCCGTCACCGGCAACATCGTCTCGGACTGCGCCTTCTCGGCGATCCGCGCCAACAGTTCCAGCAATCTGCAGATTACCGGCAATACTTGCTCGCGCTCGGGCGAAACGGCGCTCTACTCGGAGTTTTCCTTTGAGGGCGCTGTTATCGCCAACAACATCGTCGATGGTGCCACCAACGGCATCTCGATCGTCAATTTTAATGAAGGCGGCCGCATGGGGGTGTGCTCGAACAACATCGTGCGCAATTTGTCGACCACAGGCCCCTACCCCGCTGACGCGCCGGGCTTCGGCGTCGGCATCAGCGTCGAGGCCGACACCACAGTGTCCGGCAACGTCGTCGAGAACGCACCGCTCTACGGCATGCAGATCGGCTGGGGCGCCTATATGCGCAATGTGGTTGCGACGGGAAACATCATCCGCAAGGCTGGGACCGGCATTGCCGTGACGGTCGTCGAGGGCGCCGGAAACGCCATCATTTCCGACAATGTCATCGACGGGACCAAGAACGGCGCCATCATCGGCCAGCGCTGGGCCGAACCGGCGACCGGCGACCTCGCCAAATCAAGCGATAGTGGCTATGCGCATCTGACGGTTGAGCGAAATAGGGTCAGTTGAGCGCCGCTGTCGGGCGCAGCGAGCCGACCTTGGCGCCGATGCGGCTTTCGATCGGCGGGTTGGACTGTTCCAGAAGGTTTGTTGCCAGCGCCTCGTCGGCCTTGAGAAGTTTTGCCAGCACTGCCGCAATCATCACTTCGGCCGCGCGGCCGGCGCCGTCGTCGCATTTCAGCGCGATGCCGAGGCCGAGCTCGGGAATTGCGGCGCAATAGACGCCTTCGGCTCCGGTCTTGACGAAGATGCGGCCGGGCGCGGCCTGCATCAGCGCAACATCGGCCTTGCCGGTGCCGGCAACCAGGAAGGGCTCGGCCATGCAGGCCGCGAGCAGACGTTTGGCGGCCTTGGCGCGCTCAGGGCCAAAGCCCCTGCCTGTCGCCATACGGGCAAAGCCCAACGCAAAGCTTTTCAGAGGTACGGCGTAGGTCGGGATCGAGCAACCATCGATGGCCCGGTCACTGGCATCGTGGGCGGCGCCGGTCACCGCCTGCATGGCGTCTCGTACCATCTCCTGAAAGGGGTGGCCGGCCTTGACGTAGCCCTGATGGGCAATCCCCGAGTGCACACAAGTGCAGAGAAAGCCGGAATGCTTGCCGGAACAATTGTTGTGCAGCGCATTTGGCGAGCCGCCTGCGCGGGCCAGTGCAATCTCCGCACCATGGCTGGAAGGCCAATGCGCGCCGCACTCCAGCGCCGATTTGTCGAGACCGGCTTTGGCCAGCATCGCCTGAGCCA
Source organism: Mesorhizobium sp. P3_A2 (assembly GCF_056403115.1). Classification (NCBI taxonomy): domain Bacteria; kingdom Pseudomonadati; phylum Pseudomonadota; class Alphaproteobacteria; order Hyphomicrobiales; family Phyllobacteriaceae; genus Mesorhizobium; species Mesorhizobium sp. P3_A2. Next base: position 225,581 of record NZ_JBFUGC010000006.1, on the reverse strand, counting down.
GTTCGACATGCGCCGGCTCGCCCGAATGCGAGGCGCAGGCCAGCGCCAGTTCGCGGTCGCCGAAGCCGTAGGCGTCAGCGGTACCCGTTTCGACCAGCGGCAATGCCTGGATTGCCTTGACCGCGGAGCGCGGAAACACGGGCCGCGCCGTATCGCCGATTTCCCAGACAGGCTTGCCGTCACCGTCGAAGACCGCGACAGCGCCGCGATGGGCGCTCTCGACGATCGCGCCGCGCAAGACCTCGACCAGAACCGGATTTGTCATGTCACCTCCCAGAAATGCAGGGCGGTTTATCTGATCCGGTCGAGAATGGAAACGTAGTTGGCGACCGCCGCGCCACCCATGTTGAAGATGCCGCCGAGCTTTGCGCCGGGTACCTGGATGCCGCCGGCCTCGCCGGTCAACTGCATGGCGGTCAGCACATGCATCGATACGCCGGTGGCACCGATCGGATGGCCCTTGGCTTTCAAGCCGCCCGAAGGGTTGACCGGCAGCCGGCCGTCCTTTGCCGTCGTGCCGTCGAGCGCCAGCTTGGCGCCCTCGCCGGGCTTGGCCAGGCCCATCGCCTCATATTCGATCAGTTCGGCGATGGTGAAGCAGTCATGCGTCTCGACGAAGGAGAGGTCGTCCAGCGTCACGCCGGCCTTCTTAAGCGCCTGGTTCCAGGCCTGTTCGCAGCCTTCGAACGACAGGATGTCGCGCTTCGACATCGGCAGGAAATCCTGGACATGCTCGTTGGCGCGGAAGGCGACGGCGCGGCGCATCTTCAGCGCCGTCGACGTGTCGGTCAGCACAAGGGCTGCCGCGCCGTCGGAAACCAGCGAACAGTCGGTGCGCTTCAGCGGACCGGCAACGAAGGGGTTCTTTTCGCTTTCCTGGCGGCAGAATTCGTAGCCGAAATCCTTGCGCATCTGGGCATAGGGATTGTCGACGCCGTTCTTGTGGTTCTTCGCGGCGATCATGGCGAGCGCGTCCGACTGGTCGCCATAGCGCTGGAAATAGGCCTGCGCGATCTTGCCAAAGACGCCGGCAAAACCGGCGGGCGTGTCGCCATCCTCGGGCAGATAGGACGCCTTGAGCAGGTTCTTGCCGATCTCGGGACCGGGTGTCGTGGTCATCTGCTCGGCGCCGACCACCAGCACGACGCGGGCGGCATTGGCGTCGATGGCGCGGATGCCTTGCCGGACCGCGGCCGAGCCGGTGGCGCAAGCGTTCTCGACCCGGGTCGCCGGCTTGAAGCGCAGCCGGTCGTCGGCCTGCAGCACCAGGCTTGCGGTGAAATCCTGCGGGGAAAAGCCGGCATTGAAGTGGCCAAGCACGATCTCGTCGACCTCGCCCGGGCCGATTCCGGCATGGTCGAGCGCGTCGACCGCGACCTTGGTGATCAGGCCTTCCAGCGTCTCGCCTTCGAGCTTGCCGAAGCGCGAATGCGCCCAGCCAACGATGCATGCGGTCATGGCGGTCTCCATCCTTGGCGCCAGCCTAGCATGAGGCCTGGTGTAGCGCAGTTCGCCTTTATTGTTCAAATATAAACAATCCCTCGTGCGTCGAAAAGGGCCGCAAGCCGATAATCGCTTGGTGCAGGCTGCAATCGGATCGATTTTTTGTTGATTGACGGATCAATAAAAAATAATCATGCGGGACAAAAGCCGGAAACAACAATGCCGAAAGTCGGAATGGAACCGTTGCGCCGCAAGGCGCTCATCGACGCGACGATCTCGGCGATCGGCGAGCGCGGCTCGCTTGACGTGACCATGTCGGAGATTGCCGGCCGGGCCGGCGTGTCCTCCGCGCTCGCCCACCACTATTTCGGCGCCAAGGATGAACTGCTGCTGGCGACGATGCGGCACATATTGGCAGAACTGACCATCGACATGCGGCGTGCTCTTCAATCCGCCGCCACGCCACGCGAACGCGTCTCGGCCGTGGTAGCCGTCAACTTCTCCGACATCCAGTTCCAGCCGGAAACCATCGCCGCCTGGCTCGCCTTCTATGTCGAGGCGCAGAAATCATCGGCTTTGCGCCGACTGCTCAGGGTCTATGCGCGGCGGCTGCATTCGAACCTGATGAGCGGCCTGACCGGCATCCTGGCCAGGCATGAAGCCGACCGTGCGGCGGAAGCAACCGCAGCGCTGATCGACGGCCTCTATATCAGGCGCGCGCTGAAGGACGGCGTGCCGGACGCGGCGACCGCGATCGCGCTGGTCGAAGACTATCTGGAAATCAAACTCGGCGGGCGACAGACACAGTGACAGCCTCAGTGACATCAAGGCGACCCAATTTCCTGATCGTCATGGTCGATCAGCTCAACGGCACGCTGTTCCCCGACGGGCCGGCCGACTTCCTGCATGTGCCGCATCTGAAGGCGCTGGCCGCCCGCTCGGCTCGCTTTGCCAACAATTACACGGCCTCGCCGCTCTGTGCGCCCGGCCGCGCCTCGTTCATGAGCGGGCAATTGCCGTCGCGTACCGGAGTCTACGACAATGCGGCGGAGTTCGTCTCCTCGATCCCGACCTTCGCCCATCATCTGCGCGCCGCCGGCTACTACACCTGCCTGTCGGGCAAGATGCATTTCGTCGGGCCCGACCAGTTGCACGGTTTCGAGGAGCGACTGACCACCGACATCTATCCGGCCGATTTCGGCTGGACGCCGGATTACCGCAAGCCCGGCGAGCGCATCGAATGGTGGTACCACAATCTCGGCTCGGTGACCGGCGCCGGTGTCGCCGAGACCACCAACCAGATGGAGTATGACGACGAGGTCGTGTTCCTCGCCACGCAGAAGCTCTATCAGCTTTCGCGTGAGCAGGACGATGCGGAGCACCGGCCCTGGTGCCTTACCGTTTCGCTGTCGCACCCGCACGATCCCTACGTCGCGCGCAAGCAGTACTGGGATCTCTACGAACACAGCCAAGCGCTGGACCCGGAAACGGGCTTCATCGCGCGTGACGATCAGGACGCGCATTCGCAGCGTCTCTATCATGCCTCCGACTACCCCTCCTTCGACATTACCCGTGAGCAGGTGCGTCGTTCGCGGCGCGGCTATTTCGCCAACATTTCCTATGTCGACGACAAGCTTGGCGAGCTTCTGGACGTTCTCAAGCGCACGCGCATGCTCGACGACACCACCATCCTGTTCTGCTCGGACCATGGCGATATGCTGGGCGAGCGCGGCCTGTGGTTCAAAATGAGCTTCTTCGAGGGCTCGGTGCGGGTGCCGCTGATGATCGCCGGCAATGGCGTGCCATCCGGGCTGATCGAGGCGCCGGTTTCCAATCTCGACGTGACGCCGACGCTCTGCGACCTCGCCGGCATCGACATAGGGGCGATCGCGCCATGGACCGACGGCCAGTCGCTGCTGCCGCTTGCCAAGGGCGGACAGCGCACCACGCCCGTGTTGATCGAATACGCAGCCGAAGGCTCCTACGCGCCGCTGGTGGCGATCCGCGACGGCAAATACAAATTCGTCCATTGCGAGCTCGACCCGCCGCAACTGTTCGATCTGGAAGCCGACCCGCTCGAGCGCGACAACCTTGCCGACGATCCGACGCACGCCGCCCTCGTGGCAGCTTTCACCAGAGCAGTCCGGGCGCGCTGGGACATGGTGGCCTTCGATGCCGCGGTGCGCGAGAGCCAGGCGCGCCGCTGGGTCGTCTACCCGGCGTTGCGCAACGGCGCCTATTACCCATGGGATTTCCAGCCGCTGCAAAAAGCATCGGAGCGCTACATGCGCAACCACATGAATCTCGACAATCTCGAAGAAAGCAAAAGGTATCCGCGAGGCGAATGATGACAACAACGTTCGTTCCCTCCCTCGATCATCTCAAGCAGGCCTACGCCGTCACCTCCAGGGCGACGCAGATCACGCCGTTGCTGGAATCCGCGGCGCTCGCCAAGGAGACCGGTGCTGCGCGCGTATTCATCAAGCCGGAATCGCTGCAATGGGCGGGCTCGTTCAAGGTGCGCGGCGCCTATTGGCGGCTGAAGCGGCTGTCGCCTGAAGAAGCCAGGAAAGGCGTCGTCGCCTACTCCTCCGGCAATTTCGCGCAAGGGCTGGCGGCTGCCGGCCAGGCGCTCGGCATTCCCGTCACCATCGTCATGCCGATCGATGCGCCGGCCGCCAAGCGCGACGCCACCGCTGGCTATGGCGCGCGCGTCGTGCTGACCGATCATGGCGAGCGCGCCCGTGAGGAAGTTGCTGCCGCCAAGGCGCGGGAGATTGCCGAGACCGAGGGGCTGGCCTTGCTGCATCCCTTCGACGATCCGGAGATCGTTGCTGGCCAGGCCGGCGCCGGGCTCGAAGCGCTTGAACAACTCGAGGCAAAGGACGCCAGTGCCGACCTCTTGTTCTGCTCGGTCGGTGGTGGCGGACTGATCGGCGGTGTGTCGCTCGCCTTCCACTATTTGTCGCCGGCGACCGAGATCATCGGCGTCGAGCCGGAAGGGTTCAACGGCATGGGAGCGTCATTGGATCACGGCGCCATCGAGACCATGCCGATCGCGCCGAAATCGATCTGCGACGGGCTGATGTCGCGGCGGCCGGGCGATGCGCCGTTCGCGGCGGTCAAGACCGCCGGCGTACGCGGCATCACCGTCGACGACGCGTCTGTGCGGCGGGCGATGAAGATCGCCTTCGAGCGGATGAAGCTGGTGCTCGAACCTTCGGGCGCGGCGTCGCTGGCCGCACTGCTCGGCGGCAAGGTGAATGTGGCGGACAAAACCGTCCTGGTTGTGGCTACCGGCGGCAATGTCTCGCTCGCCGATTTCATGGCGCATATGAACCATGCTTGAAGCAGATTTCGTCATTATCGGCTCCGGCTCGGCCGGCTCGGCCATGGCCTACCGGTTGTCGGAAGACGGCAAGAATTCGGTCATCGTCATCGAGTTCGGCGGCACCGATATCGGGCCGCTGATCCAGATGCCCTCGGCCCTCTCCATTCCCCTCAATATGAGCCTTTACGACTGGGGCTTTGCCAGCGAGCCGGAACCGCATCTCGGCGGCCGCGTGCTGGCGACGCCGCGCGGCAAGGTGATCGGAGGCTCGTCCTCGATCAACGGCATGGTCTATGTCAGGGGCCACGCCCGCGACTTCGACCATTGGGCCGAAGAGGGCGCGACCGGATGGGGTTTTGCCGACGTGCTGCCCTACTTCAAGCGGATGGAAGACAATGACGGCGGTGAGGATGGCTGGCGGGGCAAAGGCGGGCCGCTGCATGTGCAGCGCGGCCCGCGCAAAAATCCGCTCTACGGCGCTTTCGTCGAGGCCGGCCGCCAGGCCGGCTTCGAGCTGACAGACGACTACAACGGTTCGAAGCAGGAAGGCTTCGGGCCGATGGAGCAGACCATCCGCGGCGGCCGCCGCTGGTCGGCGGCATCAGCCTATCTGAAGCCGGCTCTCAAACGGCAAAACGTCAGCGTGGTCAAAGGTTTCGCCCGCCGCGTGATCATCGAGAATCAACGCGCCGTCGGCGTCGAGATCGAAGCTCACAAACAGATTCAAGTCGTTAAGGCGCGACGTGAGGTGATCGTCGCGGCGTCGTCGATCAATTCGCCCAAGATCCTGATGCTGTCCGGCATCGGACCGGCCGCGCATCTCGCCGAAAACGGCATCCAGGTGGTGGCCGACCGGCCCGGCGTCGGCCGCAATCTGCAGGATCATATGGAGCTCTACATCCAGCAGGAATCATTACTGCCGATCACGCTGAACTCGGTGCTCAACCCGTTCTCCAAGGCGCTGATCGGGGCGCAGTGGCTGTTCTTCAAGACCGGCCTCGGCGCCACCAACCATTTCGAGGCGGCCGCCTTCGTGCGCTCTGCTGCCGGCGTCGACTACCCCGACATCCAGTACCATTTCATCCCGGCGGCGGTCCGCTATGACGGCAAGGCGGCGGCGAAGGCGCATGGCTTCCAGGCGCATGTCGGACCGATGCGCTCGAAGTCGCGCGGCTCGGTGACGCTGCGCTCGCCCGACCCCAAGGCAACGCCGGTCATCCGCTTCAACTACATGTCGCATCCAGACGACTGGACGGAGTTCCGCCACTGCATCAGGCTGACCCGCGAGATCTTCGGCCAGAAGGCTTTCGACAGTTTTCGAGGCAAGGAAATCTCGCCGGGCTCGCACGTCCAGTCGGACGAGGATCTCGATGCCTTCATCCGGGATCATGCCGAGAGCGCCTACCACCCGTGCGGCACCTGCAAGATGGGCCGCACCGACGACATCATGAGCGTGGTCGATCCGGAATGCCGTGTCATCGGCGTCGAAGGACTGCGCGTCGCGGACTCCTCGATCTTCCCGCGCGTCACCAACGGCAATCTCAACGCGCCGTCGATCATGACCGGCGAGAAGGCATCCGACCACATTCTCGGCCGCACGCCGCTGGCGCCGTCCAACCAGGAACCCTGGATCAATCCGCGCTGGCAGGTCGCGGATCGATAGGGCATTGTCCAGCGAAGATCATTGGAGACTTCATATGCGCGCCCAGCCAACGGCATCGCACTATGTCAACGGCCGCTACATCGAGGATGAGGGTGGTGCGCCGCTGCCGGTGATCTATCCGGCGACGGGCGAGATCATCGCCACCTTGTATTCGGCGACGCCGAATGTGCTGGAGCTGGCGATCGAAGCCGCACGCGCGGCACAACCGGCCTGGGCGCGGATGAAGCCGGTGGAGCGCGGCCGCGTCCTGCGCCGCGCCGCCGACATTTTGCGCGCCCGCAACGCCGATCTCGCCCGCATCGAGACGCTCGATACCGGCAAGGCGATCCAGGAGACGCTGGTGGCGGATGCGCCGTCGGCGGCCGACTGCCTCGAATATTTCGGCGGCGCGGTTGCCGCCTTCAACGGCGAGGCCATCGATCTCGGCGGACCCTTTGCCTATACGCGCCGCGAGGCGCTTGGCGTGTGCGTCGGCATCGGCGCCTGGAACTATCCGATCCAGATCGCCGGCTGGAAGTCGGCACCGGCGCTCGCCATGGGCAACGCCATGGTGTTCAAGCCGTCGGAAAACACGCCGCTGTCGGCGCTGGCGCTGGCCGAAATCTACTCAGAGGCTGGCCTGCCCGACGGGCTGTTCAACGTTGTGCAGGGCTATGGCGATGTCGGCGCCGGCCTTGTCGGCCACGATGTCGTTGCCAAGGTTTCGGTGACCGGCTCGGTGCCGACCGGCCGCAAGGTGCTGTCGCTTGCCGGTTCGAAGATGAAGCACGCGACGATGGAGCTCGGCGGCAAGTCACCGCTGATCGTCTTCGATGATGCCGATCTCGAAAACGCTATTGGCGGCGCCATGCTCGGCAATTTCTATTCCACGGGCCAGATCTGTTCCAACGGCACGCGCGTGTTCGTGCAGAGCGGAATCCACGACCGTTTCGTCGACCGGCTGGTCGAGCGGACGAAAAAGATCCGCATCGGCGACCCGCTCGATCCGGAGACGCAGATGGGACCGCTGGTCAACAAGGCGCAGCAGGAGAAGGTCGTCTCCTACATCAAGGCCGGCCAGCAGGATGGCGCGACGCTCGCCTGCGGCGGCAGTGTACCGTCACTACAGGGTTTTGATGGCGGCTTCTTCGTCGAGCCGACAGTGTTCACCGGCGTCACCGACAACATGCGCATTGCGCGTGAGGAGATTTTCGGGCCGGTGATGAGCGTGCTGAAATTTGATGGCGAGGACGAGGTGATCGACCGCGCCAACGACACCGAATTCGGTCTCGCCGCCGGTGTCTTCACCCGCGACTTGCAGCGTGCGCATCGGGTGATCGCCGAGTTGCAGGCCGGCACATGCTGGATCAACGCCTACAATCTGACGCCGGTGGAGATTCCGTTCGGCGGGGTGAAGCAGTCCGGCATCGGGCGCGAGAATTCGCTGGCCGCGCTGGCGCTCTATTCGCAGCTGAAGGCGGTGTATGTCGAGACCGGGGATGTGGCGAGCCCGTATTAGGACCGCAGCGCCTCACCCCTTCTGCGCCGTTCCATCAAGATACTGCGTCAGCGCGCAGACCAGATGATAGAAAATACTGGCCGGCACGTCGCTCGCCAGCGAGCGGCCGCGTTCGTCGATGCGGTCGATCCACAGGCCGAGCGGGGCCGGGTCGATGTGCCAGCGGAACAGGCGGCCGACACGCGCCTCGATCTCGGGTTTCAGGTCGGGACCGCCCGGGCCATCCAGTGCGATCGCCGCCTTGATCGCTTCGGCCTGCGGCCAGCTGCGCGACACAAGGTCGAGCGGCAGGCCCTGTCTTGAGACAGCGCCGTAAGCAAGGCCGGTGGCGCGGTTGAGGCCGTTGGCGATGGCCGAGGCATAGAGCTTGCGGGCAAAATTGCTCAACTCGCTCTGGCCGCTGCGGGCGGCGAAATCGGTGAGCAGCGAGGCCCATTCGAAATGGTGGCCGGGCTCGGTCCATGTGCCCTTCTCGCCGGCAGCCGGTTTCCAGCCAGCGTCGAAATATTCGCCCAGCGTCCAGCTCTCGGCGTCGAAGAAATGGCTGCGGAAGAGATCGATGATACGGGCGGCGCGGCGCAGATAGGTGCGGTCGCCTGTCGCCTCGTACCAGGCGAGGAAGGCTTCGAGCAGATGCATATGCGGGTTGGAGCGCCGTTCGCCCTCGCCGTCCGATGTCTCGAGAAAGCCGGTCATGCGGCTGTCCTCGAGATGTGCGTCGAGGAAGGAGAAGGTTTCTTCGCCCAGCCGCAGCGCATCCGGGTTGCCGCACATATGCGCGTGCGCCAGCGCCAGCAGCACGCAGGAATGGTCGTAGGCGTCCTCGGTCGCATCGGCGACGGAGCCGTCGACATTGAGTGTGCGCGCCCAGCCGCCTCTGCCGGTGCGGCCCTTGCCAGACATGAAGGCGATGCCGTGGGCAATCAGGCGGTCCGCCGGCCCGTCCCAGCCGCGCGCCTTGGCGACGGCGAAGGCATAGACTTGCCTCGCCGTTGTGCGCATGCGCTTGGGCTTCAATAGAGGGTTGGCATCGAAGCCGAGCGCCTCGTGAAAACCGCCATGGCGCTCGTCGACGCCTGCCGTCGACCACAGCGGCAAGGTCTCCTCGAACAGCCAGTGATGCACGCGCCGCCGCCAGGCGCCGCTCTCGATGACGCGGTCATGCGCTGGCGTGAACCTGGTTTCCAGCCGGCCCGATTTCTCCAGCTGCTCGACGATCTTCTTCACGTGCTGGCTGTGGCTGACCGGCGCGACGAAAGTGGCGTCGGCGGTCGAGACGATAGCGACATCCTTCATGCCGATCGCCGACAGGAGCCGGCCGTCGCTTCTGATGTAGGAATTCTCGCAATCGATGGCGACGACATCGCCGACCACGACATTGCCCTTGGCATCGGCAGGGCCGACATCGAGCAGCGACTGCCAGGAGCCGAGGTCGTTCCAGCGGAAGCCGGCCGGCACCATGGCGATGTCCTTGGCCCGTTCCATGATGGCGTAGTCGATCGAATTCGATGGGATGGCGGCGTAGAGCTCCAGCGGCATATAGAGGCCGGACAGATCCGATGTTGCCGCCTTGTAGGCCGCTTCCGTGGCCAGCCAGATATCAAGCTGGAACGCCGCGAACGCGTCGCGCATGGCGCCGGCGCGAAACAGAAAGATGCCGGTGTTCCAGTAGAAGGTGCCAGCCCTGAGATAGCTCTGCGCGGTGGCAAGGTCAGGCTTTTCGACGAAGCGCGAGACGTCGAAGACGCCGCTCTTCTCGTCTGCAACCTCGATATAGCCGTAGCCGGTCTCGGGCTGCGTCGGCTTGATGCCGAACACTACGAGACGGCCGGCAAGCGCCGCCTGACAGCCGGCCTCGACGCTCTGCCAGAACTGCTTCGGCGTCGCGATTTCGTGGTCCGACGGCACCACCAACACCAGGCTGTCGCCGAATTCGGACAACGTGCGCAGCGCAGCCAGCGCCACGGCAGCAGCGGTGTTACGGCCGGTCGGCTCGAACAGCGGACCGCCGCCTGAGAGGTCGAGGCCGGCAAGGTCGGCATGGACACGCTCGGCATGGCGCTCGGCGGCAATCAGGAAGATCGGCGTTTCGCCTTCCGGCCGCGCCGTCAGCCGCCGCAGTGTCTTGGCCAGCATCGAGCCATCGCCGGAAAGATCGTGGAACTGCTTCGGATTGTCCTCGCGCGACAGCGGCCAGAGCCGCGAGCCGACGCCACCGCTCATGACAAAACTGACAATGCGCTCGGTCATGAAATGTCCAAATCAAAAGGTCTGGTTGTAGGCGCCGACGTCCGGGCTGCGGCGCAGCACGGCGTCGACGGCCTCGAACATCTGCCGGCGGCGGTCGGACGATACCGGGCTTTCGACAACCACGACAAGCTCCGGCTTGTTCGACGACGCCCGCACAAGGCCCCAGGTGCCATCCTCGGCCACGACGCGCACGCCGTTGACGGTGACGAGGTCGGCGATCTGCTGGCCAGCGAAGGCTGCACCTTCGCGCCTCATCGCCTGGAAGTCCGTCACCACGCGTTCGACCACGCCGTATTTCACATCGTCGGCGCAATGCGGCGACATGGTCGGCGTTCCGAAGGTCAGCGGCAGTGCGCGGTAGAGATCGGCCATCGAACTCCTTGGATTGCGGTCGAGCATCTGGCAAATGGCTATTGCCGTGACGAGACCATCATCGTAGCCGCGACCGATCGGCGGGTTGAAGAAGAAATGGCCCGACTTTTCGAAGCCGGCGACAGCACCGAGTTCGGCAACGCGGCGCTTGATGTAGGAATGGCCGGTCTTCCAGTAATCGGTGACCGCGCCATTGGCGCGCAGCACGCTGTCAGTGTTGAAGAGGCCCGTCGACTTGACGTCGACGACGAAGGTCGAATTTGGATATTGGCTCGAAATATCCCGCGCCAGCATGACGCCGACCTTGTCGGCGAAGATCTCGTTGCCTTCATTGTCGACCACGCCGCAACGGTCGCCGTCACCGTCGAAGCCAAGCCCGACATCGGCGCCGGTCTCCAGCACCTTGTCCCGGATGGCATGCAGCATCTGCATGTCCTCCGGGTTCGGGTTGTAGCGCGGGAAAGTATGGTCGAGCTCGACGTCGAGCGGGATCACCTCACAGCCGATGCGCTCCAGCGCCTGCGGCGCGAAGGCACCGGCAGTGCCATTGCCGCAGGCGGCCACAACCTTGAGCTTGCGCGCGATGCGCTTGTCGCCAACCAGATCGTAGAGATAGGTCTCGCGGAACCCGGAGACGAAATCGTAGGAACCGCCACCGACAAGATCGAAATCGCCGGCCAGCACGATCTGTTTCAGCGCGCTCATTTCCTCCGGTCCGAAGGTCAGCGGCCGCGCCGCGCCCATCTTGACCCCGGTCCAGCCGTTTTCATTGTGCGAGGCCGTGACCATGGCGACGGACGGTGTATCGAGGGCGAACTGGGCGAAATAGGCCATCGGCGACAGCGCCAGGCCGATGTCCTTTACCCTCGCGCCCGCCGCCATCAAGCCGGAGACCAGGGCCAGCTTGATGGCGAGCGAATAGGCGCGGAAATCGTGGCCGGTGACGATGTCTGGCCCGGCGCCAAGACGCCGAATCAACGTGCCCAGCCCCATGCCGAGCGCCTGGACGCCGATCAGGTTGAGCTCCGGCGGCTGCGCGGAGCCGGGGTGACCGAACCACCAGCGCGCATCGTACTCGCGAAATCCCGACGCCTTGATCAGCGCTTCGGTTTCGAATTCGAAGCTGTTAGGCCGGGCGTCGCCTACGATTTTCAGGGGCAAGACAGCAGAGCTCCAGATGGCGATTACGATTTGTCGAGGGCTGCGGCTTAGCACGCAAGGCTTTAAGCGGGGTTTATCCCGGGCGGGAAATCCACGCTTTGCGGCAATGCACGACGAAAGCGAACGAAATGCGACAGAAGCGCTGCCATTGCCGCTTGCAGGAACGAAGTACGGCGGCTATAAGCCCGCGGTCTGGTCACGGAGTGTAGCGCAGCCTGGTAGCGCACCTCGTTCGGGACGAGGGGGTCGCAGGTTCAAATCCTGCCACTCCGACCAGAAAAAACAGACACTTAGGTGTCCGTTTCTCCCGACACCCCACAGAAATGGAAAAGTAGTTGGCAGCTCTTCGCGGCTGGCAGGGTGTATAGCTCTCCTAAGCAGCGGTCAGTTGCCGGCAGTCGTCGGATGACTGCAATTGGGCCGGAAGCAGTAGGTCCGCTTGTGGTGCAGGGAAGAACGATTGCGGACGTCGATTAGCCTAGCCCTTTTCCCCTGCGTCATTCTCAGCAGAACCTAAATTCGGCCGCTCAATCCTTTGCGTCTCAACATTGTAGACGCGAACGTGCCCTTCGAGGCCTTTGAACTGGCGAGTACCGAGGTCAACGATCGGCGTGTTGCCAGGCAAATGGCGTGCCACGGAATAATCTACAAGGATTTGTCCATCTTCAGCGGACGAACACAGCCTCGATGCCAAGTTCACGACATTGCCAATTGCGGTGTAGTCAGCGCGGGCCTCATAGCCAATTCGACCCACCGTTGCCCACCCCATAGCTAGCCCCATGCCGAAGCCAATCTCATAACCACGTTGCCGCCACCCAGATATTAGCTCTTGTGTGGAATCCTGCATGTCGACAGCCATTTTTACGGCATGAAGCGCCGGCCCTTCACGTGGAACCGGGGCGTTGACGAGAATCATCAATCCATCCGCCGAAAAACTGGTCAACGTTGCTTCATACTTGGTGATGATCGCGCCGAGCGCCTCATAGTACTCACGCAGGACCTGCATGAGGTTCTCAGGTTCAGCGTGCGCTGAAAATGCAGTAAAGCCACGCAAGTCGCTAAAGACAGCGACTATTTCTGCGCGCTGTCCAGCGAGCATTCGCTCGTCACCGGCCTTCTCTACGAGTTCCGCAACCTGTGGTGCAAGGAAGCGCTTCAACCGCGTCAGTCGCTCCGCGCGGTCCCGCGATGTGGCAAGTTCTTGCGCCATTTGGTTGAATCGAGCAGCCAACCGCTCAAGTTCGTCTCCAGTGGAGATGTTGATCCGGTGATCGAACTGTCCAGCACCGATCTTGAGAGCGCCATCCTCCAACTGGAGGATAGGCCCGCTCATTCGTCTGGCAAGCCAATATGCGAGCACCGCCGCAAGGACTGTGGCGAGGAACAACAACCCGCCGGTCCGCCACAATGAAGCGTATAGAGGTGCAAAAGCCTCAGCCTGCGACTGCTCGACAACTACCGTCCAGCCGGCCGCGGCAACCGGCGCGCCAGCAGTCACAAAGCGTTCATTCTCGGCGTTGAAGCTTGCAATCGCAGTGCCGCCTGCGGCAGCGATCGCATCCTGCAATTTGCGCAGGGCCAACGCTGCTTTCTCGTCCGCGCCCTGCATCACTTTGCTGATCGCGGGGTGAGCGATCAGGCGGCCGGCCTGGTCGATGACAAATCCCTGGCCGCTGCGGCCCACGTGGATTTCGGAAACGATGAGCCAGATGGGCTTCAGACTGATTTCGGCGATGACCGAGTTGGCGACGACCAAATTGTCGTAACTGGCCATGGCCATGGTTATGGAGGGTTCGGAACCCGGGCGATAAATGACTGGGCCGTACCAGACCTTCGCCGTCCTGACGCCCACGACAGCGGGATCGCCTGAGCGATCCGCCCCGCTTTCTGTCCTGTTTTTGCCAGTGCGAGAGATGTGCAGCCGCTCCGCGCCAGTACCGTCGACAATACTGATGGTGAGGATTGCCGGGGCCTGGTGCATCGCTCGTACGGCAAGAAGCCGGAGCTGTTTCACGCTGGCCATATTCGACCCTTCCGGGGGGATCGTCGAGCCGAGCGCAAGCTGGATGCTGTCAAGAAAGCTCTCAGTTTTGTCGGCCGCCGATGTTGCCTCGGACTGCAGCAGGGCGCTAAGGATCGCATGCTGGTCGACATAGCTGAACCAAGTGTTGCTGATGCCACCGGCGGCCATCGGAAAAATGGCCGCCGCGAACAAGACTAAGAAATACTTCTGAAATAGCGATCGACGCATGCATGCGGCTTTGAGATTGGAGGAAGGTCTCCCACGTGATGCGACCCGACCATAGGTCGCGACAGCTCAGTCCCAGAAAGGTAACCTAAATTGTCGCGTCTTGGTATGGGTTGAGCCGTTCCCACTCATGGTCGCGTCTCGTGCCTTCCACGGGGTTGGATAAAGGAATGTTTCCCGGATCGGGGAGTCGCAATCACGACCCTCAGCTAGATGGTGTCCGCTTTAGGGCAACGACGAACTTTGCCTGTTAGGCCGAAATGAGGCGCAAAGCGGATACTCGCTTAAGCCCAACGTGCACCTCATCACCCGAACAATCGCATGTCACTCAGAGGTTTAGTCTCGACGGCACCCTTGTCACAAATAGTGGCGCGACGGCGAAGGCAATAAGCCACCCACATTCACAATGCTGACGACGGAGCCGGGACCAGACGTTGCGCCCATCCACTTAAAGGCAAACCGGCCGCATCGGCGTCTGGCGTGGGCTGGTGTTTTGACGAGACAACCACCCGCGCTACCTCGATAATGGGGCAACCGCCGAAACAGCGGCCCGAAACGAGGTGTGCGGAAGATGAAGTTATTGATTTCGATCGCAAGCCGGCTGTCAGCGCTGCTTGCTCTGTCGCTGGCGACAGGCTGCTCATCGCTGGGCGGTACGGTCAACCCGGCGAAATACGACAGCATGACATGCGCCGAGCTCAATAACGCCGTGGGCGATATCGCGCGTGAAATCTCGCAAACCGCCATCACCCGCGGCAAGGTCGCCAACACCAGCGTGCCGAACTGGCTGCTCGGCGGCGCACGCGTCAAGACCGCTGTCGCCAACCGTGAGACGGCCAGGATCGAAAAGCTGAAGCAGCGGGAAGACGTGATTGTCACGACAAGAGCCAGCAGATGCCCCAAGTCAACGGGCTAAGCGCACTGGCCCTGCCCTGACGATCTGCTTCACCTCACGCCTCAAGCACTCAACCGGAACCGCGTCACATCGATCGCCGCGTTCATCAGCGTCTGTGTGTAGGCTGCCTGCGGGTTGCTGAATATCTCTTCGGTCGGGCCTTCCTCGACGATCTTGCCCTGTTTCATGACGATGATGTAGTCGGCCATGGCGCGCACCACGGCGAGGTCGTGGCTGATGAAGAGATAGGACAGTTCGTGGTCGGCCTGCAGCTTGCGCAGCAATTCGACGATCTGTTTCTGCACCGAGCGGTCGAGCGCCGAGGTCGGCTCGTCCAGCACCACCAGTTTGGGTTTCAGGATCATGGCCCGCGCAATCGCGATGCGCTGGCGCTGGCCGCCGGAGAATTCGTGCGGGTAGCGGTTGCGCGCGTTGGGATCGAGGCCGACCTCGAGCAAGGCCTCGACGGCGCGTTGGTCGCGCTGCTTGCCTGACAGGTTCGGCTCATGCACCAGAAGCCCTTCGGTGATGACCTGGCCGACGGTCATGCGCGGCGACAGCGAGCCGAACGGATCCTGGAAGACCAGCTGCATCTCACGTCGCAGCGGCCGCATCGCCTGGCGGTCGGCGGTGGAAATATCCCGGTCGCCGAAGCGGATGACGCCATCGCTCGGCAGCAGCCTGAGCAGGGCGCGGCCGAGCGTCGATTTTCCGGAACCGGATTCGCCGACGATGCCGATGGTCTGGTTGCGCTTCAGCCGGATCGAAATGTGGTCGACCGCGCGTAGCAACAGCGGCTCGCCGGCGAGGAAGCCGCCGCCGATCTTGAAGGTCACCTCGACATTCCTGCCCTCGAGCAACACCGGCGCGTTGGCCGGCGGCGGCGCCTTGGTTCCGGTCGGTTCGGCGGCCAGAAGCATTTTCGTATAGGCATGCTGCGGGTTGGCGAACAGTGCTTCTGCCTCGCCCTCTTCGACCACCTCGCCATAGCGCATGACATAGACGCGGTCGGCAAAGCGCCGGACAATGCCGAGGTCGTGGGTGATGAAGACGATGGCCATGCCGAGCTTGCGCTGCAGTTCGGCGAGCAACACCAGGATCTGCGCCTGGATGGTGACGTCGAGCGCGGTCGTCGGCTCGTCGGCGATCAGGATGTCGGGGTCGTTGGCCAGCGCCATGGCGATCATGACGCGCTGGCGCTGGCCGCCCGACATTTCGTGCGGATAGGATTTCATCCGCCGCTCGGGGTCGGGAATATGCACCAGCCTGAGCAGCTTGAGCGCCTCTTCACGCGCCTCGGCCGCGTTCAGCCCGCGATGCTTGCGGATCGGCTCCATCAGCTGGTTGCCGATCGAATAGAGCGGATCGAGCGAGGTCATCGGCTCCTGGAAGATCATGCTGATCTTGGCGCCGCGCACCTTGTTGAGGTCGGACTTGCTCAGCGTCAACAGGTTGCGGCCGCGGTAGTCGACATGGCCCGTCGCCTCGCCGTTGGAGGCCAGCAGGCTCATCGCCGCCATCATCGTCTGGCTCTTGCCGGAGCCGGATTCGCCGACCACGGCAACGGTTTCGCCCGCATTGACGTGAATGTTGATGCCCTTGACCGCTTCGACGGCGCCGTCGAGCGTGCGGAAGCGGACGCGCAGGTCCTTGACGCTGAGGATCGTTTCGGGAGTTGCCATATCAACGGTTCCCATCTTTATCGATCTCTCGGGTCGAGCGCGTCGCGCAGGCCGTCGCCGACGAAATTCAGTGCAAACAGCGTCGAGACGAGGAAGAAGGCAGGAAACAGCAGCAGCCAGTTGGCGGTGCCGATGTTCTTGGCGCCGACCGAGATCAGCACGCCCCAGCTGGTCATCGGCTCCTGCACGCCAAGGCCGAGGAAGGACAGGAAGCTTTCCAGGATGATGACCTGCGGCACCAAGAGAGTCATGTAGATCACCACGGGTCCCAGCAGGTTGGGGATGACATGGCGGAGCAGGATGCCGCGCTGGCCGACGCCCATGGCCTCGGCGGCCTGGACATATTCCTGGCGGCGGATCGACAACGCTTGGCCGCGCACGATGCGCGCCATGTCGAGCCACAGCACCGCACCCACCGCTAGGAACATCAGCACGAAGTTGCGGCCGAAGAACACCACCAGCATGATGACGAAGAAGATGAACGGCAGCGAATAGAGCACGTCGACGATGCGCATCATCACCTCGTCGATCTTGCCGCCGGAAAAGCCGGCCGCTGCGCCATAGAGGACGCCGATGACCACGGCGACAACGCCGGCAAGCAGGCCGATGGCCAGCGAAATGCGCCCTGCCATCAGCGTGCGGGACAGCAGATCGCGGCCGGTGTTGTCGGTGCCGAACAGGAAATATTGCTGTTTGACCGACGCAGTCATCGTCAATTCGAGCCCGTCGGCCGATTTGCTCTCGATCTTGGTATCGTCGAAGGCATCGGAGCGGTCGAGGTAGCGGATATTGCGCTCGTCGATCGGCTTGGTCGAGGTGACGGTGACGGTGACGCGACTGCCGTCCAGTTTCCACTCCTTGATGTTGACGCGCATGCGCTTGATCGCATCGTCAAGCGCCGTCTCGATCATGTCGGGCTTCGGATAGGCTGAGAAGCTTGGCGGCGTGCGCACATAGTCGGCATAGATGGTGGTGTATTGGTGCGGCACGAACCAGGGGCCGAACACGCTGATGACGCCAATGAAGGCAAGGTAATAGAGGCTGAACATGGCGGCGCGGTTGGCCTTCAGGCGCGCCCATGCGTCGCCCCAGAGCGAGCGGCCGACGACGGCCGGCGGGGCGGCGGTGGCTGCGATATCAGTCATAGCGCACCCTCGGGTCGACGACGGCGTACATGACGTCGACGATCAGGTTGAAGACGATGGTGAAGAGCGCGATCACCACCACGGTTCCCATCACCAGCGTGTAGTCGCGGTTGAGCGCGGCATCGACGAAATAGCGGCCGACGCCGGGAATGGAGAAGATCGTCTCGACGATAACCGAACCGGTAAGCAGCGCCGCGGCCGCCGGCCCGGTGAAGGACACGATCGGCAGGATGGCGCCACGCAGCGCGTGCTTGACCACCACCGACCAGTCGGAGAGGCCGAGCGCACGCGCCGTTCGGATATGATGCGAGCGCAAGCTCTCAATCATCGAACCGCGCATCAGGCGGGCAACGATGGCGATCTGCGGCAAAGCGAGCGTCAGCACCGGGCCGACCTTGTTGATCAGTGCGCCATCACCCCAGCCGCCGATCGGCAACAGCTTCCAGGTCAATCCGAACACCAGCTGAATCACAGGGGCGATGACGAAGGTTGGGATGGTGCTGCCGGCGGTCGCCAGCGCGATCACCGTATAGTCACCAAGCTTGTTCTGGTTGAGCGCGGCAGTGGTGCCGAGCACCGAGCCGAGCAGAAGCGCCAGGATCAGCGCGGAGGTGCCGAGCTGGACTGAAATCGGCAAGCCCTTGGCGAAGAGTTCGGTGACGGTGAAGTCAGGCAAATTGTAGCTCG
This sequence comes from Mesorhizobium sp. P3_A2, assembly GCF_056403115.1. Classification (NCBI taxonomy): domain Bacteria; kingdom Pseudomonadati; phylum Pseudomonadota; class Alphaproteobacteria; order Hyphomicrobiales; family Phyllobacteriaceae; genus Mesorhizobium; species Mesorhizobium sp. P3_A2. The sequence continues at coordinate 207,206 of NZ_JBFUGC010000006.1, read as the reverse complement.
GCCCGAAATTGCCGCGCAAAAGATTGCCAAGATAGTGGGCATATTGCAGCCAGAGCGGATCGTCGAGGCCGAACTGAGCTTCCAGATTGGCCCTGATCTCGGGGCTCAAGCCCCGCTCCTGATTGAACGGACCGCCTGGTGCGACGCGTATCAGGAAGAACGCCATGGTCACGATGACGAATAGCGTCGGTATGGCGGTCAGAAGCCGCCGGAGAATATATCGCAGCATCGGCGCCCCGCTTCGGCCAGAGCGACACACGTCCATGCGGACGCATTGCCACGCTCCGGCGCTCCAAATCTTCGCACCGGGCTTGCCGAAAATCGACCACGACTTTCGGACCGATGCGATGACCGACCAGCCGCCGCGCCCGGATGAGGCGCGGCGGTCCAGTCAAGGATGATTCAGTCCTTGGAGACGAAGCGGGACGGATGGACGTCCATCACATTGTCATCGAAGCCATGCAGCTTCGAGGAAACGATGTCGTGGAAGCTGTAGTAGAGAAGCGGAATGTTACCGACGTCATCGACAAGGATGCGCTCGGCGTCAGTGAGGTCCTTCATGCGCTCTTCCGGCTTGCCGCCAGCGGCGGCGGCCTTGTCCATGGCCGCCTCGTATGCCGGGCTGTTGTAGTTCGAATAGTTGTTGCCGCTGGCCTTGCGTGTGATGCCGAGGAAGGTTTCCGGATCCTTGTAGTCGGCGATCCAGGCGGCGCGCGCCACGTCGTAGTTACCCTTCTGCTCGAGGAAGGAATAGTGGGTCTTGGTATCGGTGTTGAGCAGCGTGATCTCGACGCCAAGCGGCTTCAACTGTTCCTGGATGGCAACCGCGGTGTTCTTGTGGTTTTCCGAGGTGTTGTAGCGGATCTCCATCTTCAGCGGATGCTCAGGCGTATAGCCGAGTTTCTCGAGGATTTTCTTGGCGGCGTCCTCGCGGTCGATCTGCGACATGTCGGCGTATTTGGCCAGTGCCGGGGTGTAGCCCGCGATGCCTGGAGGCACCATCGAATAGCCCGGCAGCATCGAGTTCTGCCAGACTTTCTCCGCGAGGAAGTCGCGGTCGATCGCCATCGAGATGGCGTTGCGCAGCTCGACATTGTCCCACGGCGCCTTGTCGGTCTTGATCGCATAGTAGTAGGTGCCGAGATACGGTCCGACACGGACCTGATCGCCGAATTTGGTCTTGAGGTCAGCAAGCTGTTCGGTCGGCAGGTCGCCGTAGCTGTCGAGTTCGCCGGCCTCGAAGCGCTTCATCGCCGACGAGCGGTCTTCGGTCGGGATGTAGTTGACCACGTCCATCTTGACGGTCGCGGCGTCCCAGAACTTCGGATTCTTGACCAGCTTCATGTGGTCGTTGGGAATCCACTCGGCCAGTGTATAGGCGCCGTTCGAAACGAGATTGCCCGCCTTGATCCAGTCGGCGCCGAGCTTGTCGATTGAGGCCTTGTTGACCGGATAGGTGGCCTGGTGGGTCAGCATCTCGAGGAAGTATGGCGTCGGCGCCTTCAACGTCACTTCCAGGGTGTTGGCGTCGATCGCCTTGACGCCCATATCCTCAGGCTTGCCTTTCTTGGTGTTGACTTCCTCGGCGTTCTTCACGGGATAGAGCATGGAAGCGTATTCGGCGGCGGTCGCCGGATCCTCCAGCCGACGGAAGGAGTAGACGAAGTCGTCCGCCGTCACCGGGCTGCCATCCGACCACAAGCCGTCCTTGCGCAGCTTGAAGGTGTAGACGGTGCCGTCATCGGACACGGTCCAGCTTTCGGCGGCGCCCGGAATAAGGTTCGTCTTCTGATCGTGCATGACCAGACCCTGGAACAGGTCGCGTATGACATCGGCTTCGTAGGTGGTCGAGGTCTTGTGCGGATCGACCGTTTCGACTTCGGCGGCGCTGCCTCTGTTATAGACGGTCTCGGCAAGGGCCGGCGTCAGGAACGTGCCTGCAGCAAAGGTCATGGTTGTGGCGACCAGCGTCGCCTTCAGCATATTTTTCAGCATGAAGTCTCTCCCTTTGGCGCGGCCCAACGGCTCGCGCCTTTCGAGTGTTAACGCCCCGGAACCGATTTCTGGCCCCTTTGAGCGCGCCGCCGGTTCCCTTTCCGGCAGCTGGTGGCAGGACACTAGACAGACGGAAATATTATTTCAACCGCCCGCTGCTTGACGTAGAGTGAGTAGTCCAGCGCTAAAATAGTACCAGCTAAAATTCAGATGCCTTTCAACTGGCTGCACCTTGCGGTTGCCTTATCGGTTTTCTGTTTTTGCAAGCGAAGTTTGGCATGCTTGGCAGTATGCTGCAGAACCCAAAACTCCCTGCCTTGTGGTGTCGTTTCCGGGCGAACGCCTCGGGGACCTCGGCGATCGAATTTGCCATGCTGGCGCCGTTGTTCATCCTGCTCCTACTCGGAATGGTTGCATATGGCATCTATTTCGGCGCCAGCCATTCGGTCCAGCAAATCGCGGCGGATGCGGCGCGAACGGCGATTGCGGGGCTGAACGCCACTGAACGCAAGACGCTGGTGACCAACTTTATCAACAACGATGTCAATGGTTATCCCTTCGTCGATGCCACGAAACTGACGGTCGACGCCAAGGACAGCGTCGCCGATGGCAGTCAGTTCGTGGTCTCGGTCAGCTACGACGCACGGAATTTGCCGATCTGGAATCTGTTCCCCAATCTGGCGATGCCGGGCATGACCATTCAACGTCAATCGACGATCCGGGTCGGGGGCATCTGATGCGTAGTGCCGTTGCCGGAATGTGGCAGATATGCCGGCGGCTGCTGCGCGAGACGCGGGCCAATTTCGCTGTCATGACGGCGCTCTGCGCGCCTGTCGCGCTGGCCCTGACGGCGTTCGCCGTCGACCAGGGTGCGCTATTCAACGAGCGCCGCGCAGCGCAGTCGATCGTCGACCTGGCGGCGATCACTGCTGCGGCCAACCTCGCCCACGTCGAAACGGCGGTGCTGACGACGCTGAAGGACAATGGCATCAGCTCGGTTGCCGTGCAGAAAGACGGGACAACCGTCGCGCCAACAGCCACCAAGGCGGTGGTCCAGATTGTGCCGGGACGCTACACCGGCTTGAGTTCGATCGCCGCCGGCAGCCGGTTCGAAGCGGGCAAGCTGCCCTACAATGCCGTGCGCGTGTTCCTGAAGAAGCAGGGCACGCTCTATTTCGGCGCCTCGTTCATGGCCCCACCGGTCATCGGCACGACGGCCACCGCAAACGCCCAGGCGCAGGCGACATTTTCGGTCGGCTCGAGGCTGCTCAGCGTCAATGACGGCCTGCTCAACGCGCTCCTCAAGGGACTGGTGGGCGGCAACATCTCGCTCAGCGTGATGGACTATAATTCCCTGATCGCGGCCGACATCAACGTGCTTTCCTTTGTCGACGCGCTCGCGGTTCAGTTGAACATGACCGGTGTAACCTATTCGGATGTGCTGGCTTCAAAGGCCAGCATCGGCCAGATCGCAACCGCCATGGCCAATGTCCCGGGGCTTGGCAACACGGCCAAGCTGGCCTTGCAGTCGGTAGCCTCGAAGGCCACCAGCACGGTCCAGATTCCGCTCAGCCACCTTGTCGACCTCGGCTCGATCGGCCGCCTGGGTATCGGGCAAAAGCCCTCGGGCCTGGGTGTCGATACCAGCGCCATGGGGATGCTGACGGCCGCAGCCTCCCTTGCCAACGGCACCAACCAGGCCCAGCTCGACCTTGGCGTCACCGTGCCTGGCCTCACCGCTACGACGCTCAACGTCGCCATTGGCGAGCCGATGCAATCCTCGCCATGGCTGGCTGTCGGCGAGGCCGGTACCGTGGTGCGCACCGCGCAGACACGCATCAAGCTTCTGGCGTCGGTCACTGTCGGCAACAGCAATATAGGCGGCGGCACCAGCCTGCTCTCCGTCACCCTGCCGCTGCATATCGAAATCGCCTATGCGGAGGCCAAGCTGACGGACATAAGCTGTCCGACGGGCCGTCCCGAGAGCATCAAGGTCACGGTAGCCACAACTCCGGGTGTCGTAGAGGCGCATCTTGCCGCCAGCAGCGCCGACGGCAATCCCGGAGCCTTCGCCGACTTCACCAAAGATGAGCTTTTCTCCATTACCGAAATCGCGGCAGTGAAGCTTTTGCTCGTCCCGCCCGTGTCGGTGAAGGGCTCGGCGGCATTTGCGATGAAAAACATCAATCCGACCAACCTTGTCTTCGACTATGCCAATATCACCGCCAAGACGATCAAGACTGCCTCGACGCAGAACCTGACGCAGTCGCTGACAACGTCGTTGGTCAGCGATCTGACATTGACGGCCAATCCGCTGGGCCTGCCGATCAACCTCAGCACTCTGCTGGGAACCGTGAAGCCGCCGGTGGTGGCGCTGCTGAACAGCGTGACGGCGCCTGTCGACACGCTGGTCTACAATGTGCTCGCAGCGCTCGGGGTGAGCGTCGGCCAGGCCGATGTCCGGGTCACCGGCGCGACCTGCGGCCGCTCCGTTCTGGTGCAATAGGCCCGATCTATCGGTTAGAGCAATTCCAGGAAAAGTGTGAGCGGTTTTCCCGGGAAAAGCGCGTAGCGCTTTCCCTTGGGAATTGCGTGAAAACAAAGAGATAGAGCGGTTCGCCGTTTCCGTGAAACGGTGAAGCGCTCTAACTGGTTCGTCCGACAAACCAGCCCAGCGCCGGCAGCGACAGCCCCTCCTCCTGTAGGACCGCACCGCCACCCGGAGCTATCGCCACGACGGGCCCGAAATCCGGCGGCAGTGGCCAGTCGGCCGGTTCGTCGGCGAAATTGAAGACGCAGAGCAATGTCTCGGCCTCGCCCTGCCTGATGAAGGCAAGGACATCGCCCTCGGTATCGAGAAAACGGATCGAACCCTTGACCAGAGCCGGATGCGCCTTGCGCAAGGCCAGCATCGTCCGGTAGCCGGCGAGCACCGAATTTTCGTCGCCATTCTGGACGTCGACCGCCCGGGCGCGCTGGCTTGCCGGCACCGGCAGCCAGGGCTTGGCCGACGAAAAACCGGCATTGTCGGCGCCCGCCTCCCAGACCATCGGCGTGCGGCAGCCGTCCCTGCCCTTGACCGTCGGCCAGAAGCGGATGCCAAAGGGATCACGCAAATCCTCGAAGGTCAGTTCCGCCTCCTGCAGCCCAAGCTCCTCGCCTTGATAGAGGCAGATCGATCCGCGCAGGCAGGCGAGCAGAGCGATCGAGAATTTCGCCACCGCATCCGGATCGCCGCCCGGCCGCGTCCAGCGGCTGACATGGCGCACGACATCGTGGTTGGAAAACGCCCAGCAGACCCAGCCATCAGCAACCGCTGTTTCAAACGCCTCGACGCAGCCGCGCACATGGGCAGACGAGAATTGCGCGCCGAGCAGGTCGAATGTGTAGCACATGTTGAGCTTGTCGCCGCCGGATGTGTAGGCGGCCAGCGTCTGCAGTGAGCGGCCTTCGTCACCGACCTCGCCGACACTAGCGCGGCCGTCATACTCGTCGAGCAGAGAGCGAAAGCGCCGGAGGAAACCGAGGTTCTCCGGCTGCGACTTGTCGAACAGATGTTCCTGGAAGAGATAGGTGTTGGTTTCGCCATTGGTGCCGGCGACGCTCGACGCCAAAGGCGGATTGCTGCGCAGCCAGCGGTCATGGACATAGTAGTTTACCGTGTCCAGGCGGAAGCCGTCGACGCCGCGGTCGAGCCAAAACCGCACCGTCTCCAGCAATGCGTCCTGAACCTCTGGATTGTGGAAATTGAGGTCCGGCTGCGAGGCCAGGAAATTGTGCATGTAGTATTGCCGGCGGGTCGCGTCCCATTCCCAGGCCGGGCCACCGAAAACCGACAACCAGTTGTTGGGCGCGTTGCCGTCGGGTCTGGTGTCGGCCCAGACGTACCAATCGGCCTTGGGGTTGTCGCGGCTGGTACGGCTTTCGACGAACCACTCGTGCTTGTCGGAGGAATGCGACAGCACCTGGTCGATGATCACCTTCAGGCCGAGCCGGTGCGCCTCGGCCACCAACGCGTCGAAATCCTCCAGGGAGCCGAACATCGGATCGACCGCCTGATAGTCCGATACGTCGTAGCCCATGTCGGCCATTGGCGACTTGAAGAAGGGCGACAGCCAGACGGCGTCAACGCCGAGCGAGGCGACGTGCGCCAGCCGCGATGTGACGCCTGAGAGGTCGCCGCTACCGTCGCCCGTCGTATCCTGGAACGAGCGCGGGTAGATCTGGTAGATGACGCAGCCGCGCCACCAGTCGGCCCCCTGCTCTGTATTGCCATCGGCCATCACGAACCCTTCCTGGCGCGCGTCTTTGCGGTCCGGCGCTCTATCATGAAATTCACGCTGCGGCCGGGCAGCGGGCGCGCAAGGTCGATCGCCTGCGTTTCAACAGCCGGCTGCCATTGGAATCCTTCCCGCACGGGCAGCGTGAAGACGCATTGGCGGCGGTCGCCATTGACGATGACGGCCAGGCGGCCTTCCCCCGTATTGCCAAACAGCATGACGAGACGGTGGCGCGCGGCATCGTTCCAGTCGGCCTCGCCAAGCGGTGCGCCGGTCTCGGTCAGCCAGGCGACATCGGGCACATCAGAACCAGTCGGCGGCTCCCCGGTCAGGAAGCGCGGGGCGGCAAGCGCTGAAACCGCGCGGCGCAGTGCGGCGAGCGCCGACACATGGGCTTCCAGCGCGAGGTCGCGCCCGGCCCAGTCGAGCCAGGTGATGGCGTTGTCCTGTGCGTAGGCGTTGTTGTTGCCCTTTTGCGTGCGGCCGAATTCGTCGCCCGCCGTCAGCATGATGGTGCCGCGCGAGGCAAACAGGGTGGCAAGCAGCGCGCGACGGTCACCGGAACGGGCCTCGGCAATCGCCTTGTCGGAGGTCTCGCCCTCGACGCCATTGTTCCAGGACAGGTTCTCATTGTGGCCGTCGCGGTTCTTCTCGCCATTGGCCTGGTTGTGCTTGGCCTCATAGGCGACGATGTCGGCCAAAGCCATGCCGTCATGCGCGGCGATGAAATTGACCGTGCGGCTGGTGCTGAGCCCTTCTTTGGCGAAGACATCGGACGAGCCGGCGAGCCTTGTTGCCAGCGCACCGACGGCGCCGGCATCGCCGCGCCAGAAGCGCCTGATGTCGTCGCGGTAGCGGTCGTTCCATTCCAGATATGGCGGGCGGAAATTGCCCAGCTGATAGCCGTTCGGGCCAATATCCCAGGGCTCGGCCATCAGCACCCTATCGGTAAGGATCGGGTCGCCAGCAATGGCTTGAAGCAAGGGCGCTTCCGGATCGAAAACGCCATCGACGCGGCCGAGGACCGGCGCCAAATCGAAGCGGAAACCGTCGACGCCGGCGTAGCGGACGAAATGACGGAGCGTATCGAGCACCATGTCGCGAACGACCGGATGGTCGCAGGCGACGGTGTTTCCGGTGCCGGTGTCGTTGACCAGCCTGCCATCCGGTTCGTGCCGGTAATAGGCCTGCGCGTCGAGGCCACGCAGCGAAAGCGTCGGCCCGAGCCGGTCGCTCTCGCCGGTGTGGTTGAAGACGAGATCGAGGATGGTGCCGATCCCGGCCTTGCGCAGGGCCGCTACCGTGTCGCGCAATTCGGCCAACCCGCCCGGCGCCAGGCGCGGATCAAGGGCCATGAAGGTGACGGGGTTGTAGCCCCAGGCATTGCTCAAGCCGAGCGGCGGCAGATGGCGTTCGTCGATCGAGGCGGTGATGGGCATCAGCTCGACGGCGGAGACGCCGATCTTTTTGAGGTGTTCGATGATGGCCGGGTGGGCAAGCGCCGCAATGGTGCCGCGCTGGGCTTCCGCCACGTCCGGGTGCAGCCTGGTGAAGGAACGGACATTGAGCTCGTAGATCAGGCCGCCGGGTTGGAACAGCGGCGGCTTGGCCGGCTGGGGCTTTGGCAGCGCGCGAGCGACGGTCTTGGGCATCAGCGACGCGGTATCGGCGCCTTCGTTGCGCCGGGCGGCGAGCCGCCAGTGATGCTGATAGGGCCTGTCGATTTCGACCGCGTAGGGATCGGTCAGCAGTTTTTCCGGATCGAACCACAGGCCGCGTTCCGGCGCGTAGTCGCCATCGGCGCGAAAGCCGTAGCGGGTGCCGCCGGCAAGGCCGGCGACTGACAAGGCAAAAACGCCCTCGCCTTCGGGTTGGAGCTCAAGCCGGTCGATCTCGCGGGTGCCGGTGTCGTCGAAGATCGACACCCAAAGACGTCGTGCCGACGACGACCAAGCGGCGAAGCGGATGCCATCGCGGGTGATGGCTGCGCCGAGTGTGGTCATGGGCGCGTCCTCCACCCTCCCCCATGTGGGGAGGGTCGCGAACGAAGTGAGCGGGGTGGGGGTCGGCGCAGGGAAAACACTCTACGAGCACCCCCACCCCGATCCGCTGCGCGGATCGACCCTCCCCACAAGGGGGAGGGTAAGGCAAGCACCACTCTCAAGTAATCACGCTCGGCTTGTTGCGGCCGGTGTGGCTCTTGATGCCGGCAATGTCATCCGCCGCGGCAATCAGGTCGGCAAGCGCCTCTTGCGTGTCGAGATCGTGCCTTGTCCTGTCCGGCTCATAGCGCTCGATGTAGACGCGCAGTGTAGCGCCCGAAGTGCCGGTGCCGGAGAGGCGGAAGACGACGCGCGAGCCGCCTTCGAACAGGATGCGGATGCCCTGGTTCTTGCTCACCGAACCGTCGACAGGATCGTGATAGGCGAAGTCGTCGGCGTTGGCGATCTTCAGGCCGCGCACGCTGGTGCCAGGCAGCGAGGTCAGCTTGGCGCGCAACTCGTCGACCAGGGCATTGGCGCGCTCTGTCTCTACCTCTTCATAGTCATGGCGCGAATAATAGTTGCGGCCATAGGTCGCCCAGTGCTCGGTGACCACCTGCTTGGCGCTTTCGCCGCGCACCGCCAGGATGTTGAGCCACAACAGCACCGCCCACAGCCCGTCCTTTTCACGCACATGGTTGGAGCCGGTGCCGGCACTCTCCTCGCCGCAGATCGTTGCCCTGCCGGCATCGAGCAGATTGCCGAAGAACTTCCAGCCGGTGGGCGTCTCGTAGATGCCGATTCCGAGCTTTTCGGCGACGCGGTCGGCAGCGCCGCTGGTCGGCATCGAACGGGCGATGCCCTTGAGGCCGTCCTTGTAGCCCGGCGCCAGTTGCGCATTGGCGGCAAGCATCGCCACCGAATCCGAGGGGGTGACGAAGATGCCCTTGCCAATGATCAAATTGCGGTCGCCGTCACCATCGGAGGCGGCCCCGAAATCCGGCGCGTCCGGTCCCATCATCTCGTCATAGAGATGCTTGGCATGGACCAGATTGGGGTCGGGGTGATGCCCACCGAAATCCGGCAGCGGCTTGTAGTTGCGGCAGGTGCCGTTCTCCGCGCCAAGCCGGCGCTCGAGGATCTCCTTGGCATAGGGACCGGTGACCGCATGCATGGCATCGAAGCGCATGCGAAAGCCGTATTTGAAATTGGCTCGTATGGCGTCAAAGTCGAACAGGCTTTCCATCAGCTCGGCATAGTCGGTGACCGGATCGATCACCTCCACCGTCATGCCGCCGGCCTCGACGGTGCCGATCTTGTCGATGTCGATCTGGTCGATGTCGGCGGTCTTGAAGCTCGAAATCGTCTTGGTCTTTTCGAAGATCGCGTCGGTGAGCTTTTCCGGCGCCGGGCCGCCATTGCCGGCATTGTACTTGATGCCGAAATCCTCATGCGGGCCGCCCGGATTGTGGCTGGCCGACAGAATGATGCCGCCGAAGGTCTTGTATTTGCGGATGACATGCGAGGCGGCCGGCGTCGACAATATGCCACCCTGCCCGACCATCACCTTGCCGAAGCCGTTGGCGGCGGCCATGGCGATCGCCTTCTGGATGACCTCGGGGTTGTAGAAGCGGCCGTCGCCGCCGATCACCAGCGTCTTGCCCTTGAAGCCATCGAGCGCGTCGAAGATCGACTGGATGAAGTTCTCGGCATAGTGCTCCTGCTGGAAGACAGGGACCTTCTTGCGCAGGCCGGACGTGCCGGGTTTCTGGTCAAGATAGGGTTTGGTTGGAACGGTTCGGATCATGCTTCAGGCAACCCTTTTCGAAAGCAACAGGCGGTAGAGTTCAACGTATTTGTCGGCGCTCTTGTCCCAGGAGACATCGGCCTTCATGCCCTGGCGCTGGATCTGTTCCCAGACCGCTGGGCTCGCATGCGCGTCGACCAGTCGGCGGATGGCGTGCAGCATGGCGCCGCCATTGTTGGGCGCGAACTGGAAACCGGTGGCTACACCTGCCGAGATCGCGGCTTCGTTGGCGTCGATGATGGTGTCGGCAAGGCCGCCAGTGCGGGCGACGACCGGCACGCAGCCATAGCGCAGACCGTAGAGCTGGGTCAGCCCGCAGGGCTCGAAGCGCGACGGGATGACGATGGCGTCGCAGCCGCCCTGCATGATGTGGGACAAGCCCTCGTCGTAACCGACGACAACGCCGACGCGGCCGCGATGGCGGGCGGCGGCGGCGAGCAGTGCGCCTTCCAACCCGGCGTCGCCGGAGCCGAGGATCGCCAGCCGCGCGCCAGTGGCGGCGACCCCGTCGACCACCGCAGCCAATATGTCCATGCCCTTTTGCCAGGTCAGCCGGCTGATCACGCAGACAATCGGGCTGTCGTCGTGCTCCAGATTGAAACGGTCCTCGACAACCGCCCGATTGGGAAGGCGAGCCTTGAGCGTCTGCGCGGAATAGGCCGACACCAGATGCTTGTCGGTCTGGGGGTTCCAGATGTCGGTGTCGATGCCGTTGACGATGCCGTAGAGGTCCGAGGATCGCATGTTGATCAGGCCGTCGAGGCCCATGCCGAATTCGGGCGAGCGGATCTCCTGCGCGTAGGTCGGGCTGACCGTGGTGATCGCCCAGGCGGCCTGCAGGCCGGCCTTGAGGAAGCCGACGCCGCCGTAATATTCGACGCCGTCGAGCGCCATCGCCACTGCCGGCAGGCCGAGCTCGCCGAAGATGCCGGCACCGAACTGGCCCTGGAAGGCAAGGTTGTGCACGGTGATCAGCGACGGCACCCCCACCGCCTTGCCGTATCGCATATAGGCCAGCGTCATCGCCGACTGCCAGTCATGGGCGTGGACGAGATCGGGCTGGTAGCCGGAGATGGCGCCACCGGCGATGTCGCCTCCTACCTGGCTCAACGCCGCGAAGCGCCGCCAGTTGTCGGGCCAGTCGGCGCCGGCGGCGTTGCCGTAGGGGCCACCGGGACGATCGTAGAGATGTGGCGCGTCGAGCACGAACAGGTCGAGCCCGGCAATCTGCACGGCATGGACCGAAGCCTTGCCGCCCTGCAGCAGCGGGTACTGGTAGACGGCCTTCTTTTTCTTGAAGGCGTCCATCACCTGCGGAAAGCCGGGAATGAGCGTGCGCATCGTCATGCCCTTGGCGGCAAGGGCGATCGGCAGTGCGCCGGTCACGTCGGCAAGTCCGCCGGTCTTGATCAGCGGGAAGATTTCGGGCGTGACCGACAGAACCTGCATGCGTTTCTGATCCTGTCTAACTCTTTGTTTTGCGCAATTCCGGACGGAAAACCGTTTCACACTTTTCCTGGAATTGCTTCATAGCTTCAGCTTGTCGATCATATCCTGCGTGACCAGGCAGATGCCCTTTTCGGAAACGCGGAAGCGCTTGGCGTCGAGGGCGGGGTCTTCGCCAACCACCAACCCTTCCGGTATCCTTACACCGTGGTCGATGACGACACGCTTCAACTTTGCGTTCCGGCCGACATGAACGTCGGGCAGCATGACAACTTCTTCCAGCGTCGAATAGGAGTTGATGCGTGCGCCGGTGAAGATCAGGCTCTTCTTCAGCGAAGCGCCTGAGACAATGCAGTCGCCCGACACCAGCGAGGAGACAGCCGAACCGCGGCGGCCTTCCTCATCATGAACGAACTTTGCCGGCGGCTTCAATTCGGCATAGGTCCAGATCGGCCAGTCGCGGTCGTAGAGGTCAAGTTCCGGCGTCACGTCGGTCAGGTCGATATTGGCTTCCCAATAGGCGTCGACGGTGCCGACATCGCGCCAGTAGGCCTCGTTCTCGGCGGTCGAGCGCACGCAGGATTTGGCGAAGCGATGCGCGATCGCCTTACCGTGCTGGACGATGTAGGGGATGATGTCCTTGCCGAAGTCGCGGCTGGAGCCCGGCTCGGCCGCATCGCGGCGCAGCTGTTCCATCAGGAACTTGGTCTTGAAAACATAGATACCCATCGAGGCCAGGGCGAATTCCGGTTTGTCGGGAATGCCGGGCGGATCGGCGGGCTTTTCGACGAAGGCGATGATGTTGTCCTTGCCGTCGACATGCATGACGCCGAAGCCGGTCGCCTCCATGCGCGGCACTTCGAGGCAGCCGACGGTGACGTCGGCGTTGGCGTCGACGTGCTGGCGCAGCATCAGCTCGTAGTCCATCTTGTAGATGTGGTCGCCGGCGAGGATGACCATGTATTCGGGGCCATAGGCCTCGATGATGTCGATGTTCTGGTAGACGGCGTCGGCGGTGCCTTCATACCACTGGGTTTCCGAGACACGCTGGCTGGCCGGCAGGATGTCGAAGCTTTCGTTTCGCTCCGGCCGCAGGAAGTTCCAGCCGCGCTGCAGATGGCGGATCAGCGAATGCGCCTTGTATTGGGTGGCGACGCCGAGGCGGCGAATGCCGGAATTCAGCGCATTGGAAAGCGCGAAATCGATGATGCGCGTCTTGCCGCCGAAATAGACAGCGGGCTTGGCGCGTCGGTCGGTCAATTCCTTGAGCCGGCTGCCGCGGCCGCCGGCCAGCACATAGGCCATGGCATCGCGCGCCAGCGGCTGGGTTCTCTTCAAGTCTGCCATTTTTTACCCTCCCAAATTACCGGTCTGGAGCACGGCTCACTCCGCAACGAGTTGACGGATTTAGTCCGCAACGAGTTCAAGCATGATCGTCGACAGCGGCGGCAAAAGCATCGTTGCCGATATGCCTCCTCCCTCCGCCCTGGCTTCGACCACGCCGCCATTGCCCTTGCCCGAACCACCATAGTCCGAAGCGTCGGTGTTGATGATTTCGCGCCATTTGCCGACATTGGGCAACGGCACGCGATAATTGTCGCGTGGTACCGGCGTGAAGTTGGAAATAACGGCGATGGGATTGCCATCCGGCGCACTGCGCAGCCAGGCGAAGACCGAGTTTTCCTTGTCGTCGACGATCAGCCAGGAAAAGCCGTCCGGCTCGCAGTCGCGCGCATGCAGCGCCGGGCGCGAGCGGTAGAGATAGTTGAGGTCGCGCACCGTCTGCCAGACGCCGCGATGCGGGCGGAAGTCGAGCAGGTTCCAGTCGAGCGCGCGCGCCTCGCTCCATTCGCGGCGCTGGGCGAATTCCTGGCCCATGAACAACAGCTTCTTGCCGGGATAGCCCCACATGAAGGCGTAGAAAGCGCGCAAAGTCGCGAATTTCTGCCAGTCGTCACCGGCCATCTTGCCAAGCAGCGTGCCTTTGCCGTGCACGACTTCGTCGTGAGAGAGCGGCAGCACGAAATTCTCTGAAAAGGCGTAGGTCAGGCCGAAGGTCAGGTCGTTGTGATGGTGCTTGCGAAAGATCGGCTCCTTGGCGAAATACTCCAGCGTATCGTGCATGAAGCCCATGTTCCACTTGAAGCCGAAGCCCAGCCCGCCCTCATGCACCGGCGCCGAGACCTTCGGCCATGAGGTCGATTCCTCGGCGATGGTCATCACGCCGGGATGGTGACCGTAGAGCTCCTTGTTCATCTTCTGCAGGAAGGAGACCGCTTCGAGGTTCTCGCGGCCGCCCTTCTCGTTGGGGATCCACTCGCCGGCCTTGCGCGAGTAATCGAGGTACAGCATCGAGGCGACCGCATCGACGCGCAAACCGTCGACATGGTATTTCTCGGCCCAGAACAGCGCGTTGTTGACGAGGAACGACACCACCTCGCGGCGGCCGAAATTGTAGATCGCGGTGTTCCAGTCGGGATGGAAACCCTTGCGCGGATCGGCATGCTCGTAGAGCGCGGTGCCGTCGAAATTGGCCAGGCCATGCGCGTCGACCGGGAAATGTGCCGGCACCCAGTCGAGGATGACACCGACGCCGGCGCGGTGCGCACCGTCGACGAAACGGGCGAAGCCGTCCGGGTCGCCAAAGCGCGCCGATGGGGCATAAAGTCCGGTTGTCTGATAACCCCAGGACGGGTCATAGGGATGTTCGGAGATCGGCAGGAATTCGATGTGGGTGAAGCCGGTTTCGACGGCATAGGGGATCAGCTGGTCGGCGAGTTCGTCCCATGACAGGAAGCTGCCGTCGTCGTGCTGCTGCCACGAACCGGCATGGACCTCATAGATCGATATGGCTTCGCGCCGGGGATCGGCCTTGCGCCAGTAGCTGCGGTGCGCATCGTCGCCCCATTCATGCGCCGGCGGCACCGCCGTCACCGAAGCGGTGGCCGGGCGCAGTTCGGATTTGAAGGCGAACGGATCGGCTTTGAGCGGCAGGCGTACGCCATCGGGAGCGATGATCTCGTATTTGTAGGGCCGTCCGGCGCCGATGTCGGGAATGAACAATTCCCAGATGCCGGTGTCGCGGCGGTCGCGCATCGTGTGCCGGCGGCCGTCCCATTCGTTGAAATCGCCTACGACCGATACACGCCGCGCATTGGGCGCCCAGACGGCGAAATGCACGCCCGACGCGCCTTCATGGTCGATGAGATGGGCGCCGAGCTTGTCGAACAGCCTGAGATGAGATCCTTGGGCGATATAATAGTCATCCATCGGGCCGAGCACCGGGCCGAAGGAATAGGGATCGGTCAGCCACCAGTCGCCGCCGGCATTTTTGGCGTGATAGCGCAGCGGCTGGCGTTTGCGGATCGAAACCTTGCCCTCGAAGAAACCGGCATCGTCGCGGCGTGAGAGTTCGCCAACCTCCTTGCCGGTCAACGTATAGGCGGTGACGAACTCGGCATTGGGCACGAAGCAGCGGGCGACGAAAGCCTTGCCGGCTTCATGCACGCCCAGGATTGCAAAAGGATCGCCATGCGTGCCGGCAACAATCGCCGCGACATCGCCGGCTGGTGCCAGCCCGTCCGGCCCGCTTGTCGCAGCGGTCACGCGCGGTTTCCTCATCAGCCGATTTCCCTCCCGGGGAGCCAGTTCTTGTTCTTGTGCACAAGACCCATTGTTCGTGGTCTCATGCAATCATATCAGGCGGGTACGTTCCAGATTTCTTTCGCATATTGGCGGATCGTGCGATCGGAAGAGAACCAGCCGACGCGGGCAACGTTGCGGATTGCGCGTGCATACCAGTCGGGACTGTTGCGCCAGACGGCGTCGACATCGCGCTGGGTAGCGGCATAGGCGTCGAAATCGGCCGCAACCATGAACCAGTCGGTGTTGTAGAGACCGTCGATCAGCTCGCGGTAGCGGTCCGGCTGGTCGGGCGAGAACACGCCCGACGAGACGGCGGCGACAGCCTGCGCCAGTTCCGGCGATCCTTCGATCACGGCGCGCGGGTTGTAGCCATTGTTGCGCCGCTCGGCGACTTCGGCCGTGGTCAGGCCGAAGATGAAGATGTTGTCGTCGCCGACGCACTCCTTGATCTCGACATTGGCGCCGTCGAGCGTGCCGATGGTCAAGGCGCCGTTCAGCGCGAACTTCATGTTGCCGGTGCCCGACGCTTCCATGCCGGCGGTCGAGATCTGTTCGGACAGGTCGGCGGCCGGCATCAGCACTTCGGCCAGGCTGACATTGTAGTTCGGCACGAACACCACTTTCAGCAGGCCGCGTACCGACGGGTCGCTGTTGATGACCTTGGCGACGTCATTGGCCAGTTTGATGATCAGCTTGGCGTTGTGGTAGCTCGGCGCCGCCTTGCCGCCGAAGAATTTCACGCGCGGCATCCAGTCCCGTTCGGGATGCGAGCGGATCTGGTCGTAGAGCGCGATCGCCTCCAGGATGTTGAGCAACTGGCGCTTGTATTCGTGGATGCGCTTGACCTGGATGTCGAACAGCGCCGACGGATCGAGCTTGATGCCGAGCCGGTCGGCGACGAGATTGGCGAGCTTGACCTTGTTGGAGCGCTTGACGGCGGCGAACTTGTCGCGGAAAGCCGCGTCGTCGGCAAAGGCATCGAGCCCCTTGATGGCGTCGATATTGTCGAGGAAGCGGTCGCCGATCGCCTCACGGGTAAGCGCGGTGAGGCCTGGATTGCACTGGATCAGCCAGCGCCGCGGCGTGATACCGTTGGTCTTGTTGTTGATGCGGTCGGGATAGAGCTTGTGGAGATCGGCAAACACCGTCTCCTTCATCAGTTCGGTGTGCAGCGCCGACACGCCGTTAATCGAGTGCGAGCCGACAAAGGCGAGGTTGCCCATGCGCACGCGGCGGTCACCGGCCTCCTGGATCAGCGAGATGCGGCTGATCTGCTCGCCCGAGAACTGGTTGGTGGCGCGGGCTTCGAGCAGCACCTGTGCATTGATGGCGTAGACGATCTGCATGTGGCGCGGCAAAAGCCGCTCGAACAGCGGCACCGGCCAGCTTTCCAGCGCCTCGGGCAGCAGCGTGTGGTTGGTGTAGCCGAAGGTGCGCTTGGTGATGTCCCAGGCCTGGTCGAAATCCATGCCGTGGACGTCCATCAGCAGGCGCATCAGCTCCGCCACGGCAATCGCCGGATGGGTGTCGTTGAGATGGATCGCCGCCTTGTCGGGCAGCGAGACAAGATCACCATACTGGCTGAGATGGCGCTGGACGATGTCCTGCAGCGAGGCGGTGGAGAAGAAATACTCCTGGCGGAGCCTGAGTTCCTGGCCGGCCTTGTGGGAATCGGCGGGATAGAGCACGCGCGACAAGGCATCGGCCTTGTTGCTTTCGGCAAGCGCGCCGATGTGGTCGCCGGCGTTGAACTTGTCGAGCAGGATCGGATCGATCGGCATCCCGGACCACAGCCGCAGCGTGTTGACACGGTTGGCCCGCCAGCCGACCACCGGCGTGTCGTAGGCGACGGCCTGGACATGCTCGGTCGGCTTCCAGACGTGGCGTTCGAGCCTTCCGTCCTTGGAGGTGATCGATTCCACCGAACCGCCGAAGCCGACCTCGAAGGCGCGCTCGCGGCGCTCGAACTCCCAGGGGTTGCCGTGGTCGAGCCAGGTCTCGGGCAGTTCGACCTGCCAGCCGTCATGGATTTCCTGGCGGAACATGCCGTTGGCGTAGCGTATGCCGTAGCCATGCGCGGGAATGTCGACGGTGGCCATGCTTTCCATGAAGCAGGCGGCGAGCCGACCGAGGCCGCCATTGCCGAGCGCGGCGTCCGGTTCGAGCCCGGCGATGAGGTCGAGATCGACGCCCAGCGACTTCAGCGCTTCGCGCATATTGTCCATAAGGCCGAGATTGGAGAAGGCATCGCGCATCAGCCGGCCGATGAGGAATTCGAGCGACAGATAATAGACGCGCTTTTCCTGCTGGGCGTAGGCCTCCTGCGTCGCCTGCATCCAGTGATCGACGATGCGGTCGCGTACGACCTTGATCGAGGCTGTCAGCCAATCATATTGGGTGGCGACGGAGGTGCCCTTGCCGACCCGGTATTTAAGGGCCGACAGCACTTCGTCGGCGAGCGTCTTGGGATCGGGGATTTCGAGAACAGGAGCTTTGGCTGTCATTGTTCGCGTCATACTGCCTCTCGTGATCGTGCTGCGATCATACCGGCTTTCGCTGTCAGTCCCAGCCCATCCTAGTGCATCGCAACATACATTCAATCGATTTAGATCGGTATGCCGCCGGTTGCCCCTGCGGCAATTTATCCGCAGAGCGGATCAGGCCGCGAGCGCCGCTTCCGGCGGAACCTTGGCTCCGGTCATGAAAGCCACGGCATCCGACATCGTATATTGCTTGGGATCGATGACGCAGAGGCGACGTCCGAGCCGATGGATATGGATACGGTCGGCGACCTCGAAGACATGCGGCATGTTGTGCGAAATCAGCACGATCGGCAGGCCGCGTTTCTTGACGTCGAGGATCAGTTCGAGCACGCGGCGGCTCTCCTTGACGCCAAGTGCTGCAGTTGGCTCGTCCATGATCACCACGCGGCTGCCGAAAGCGGCGGCGCGCGCCACCGCCACACCCTGACGCTGGCCGCCTGACAGCGTTTCCACCGCCTGGCTGATGTTCTGGATGGTCATCAGGCCAAGTTCGGTGAGCTTGTCGCGGGCGCGCTTTTCCATCGCCGGCCGGTCGAGCATGCGCAGCCAGTTGCCGAGGAAGCCGGGTTTGCGGATCTCGCGGCCGAGGAACATGTTGTCGGCGATGGACAGCGCCGGCGACAAAGCCAGGTTCTGGTAGACCGTCTCGATGCCGGCTTCGCGCGCCTCCATCGGCGATTTGAAGGAAACGGCCTTGCCTTCAAGCCGGATCTCGCCTTCGTCAGGTACGGCGGCACCGGAAATCGCCTTGATCAGCGATGACTTGCCGGCGCCATTGTCACCGATGACGGCCAGGATTTCGCCCGGGTAGAGATCGAAGTCGGCACTATCGAGGGCGGTGACGCGGCCGTAGCGCTTGATCAGGCCGCGCGCGGTGAGGATGGGTTCCTGGGTCATGATTATGCCGAAACCTTTCTGATCCATTGGTCGATGGCCACGGCGCCGATGATCAGCACACCGGTCAGCAGCACCTTCCACTGCGGATCGGCGCCCAGCATGTTGAGGCCCATCGAGACGACACCGACGATCATCGCGCCGAAAAGCGTGCCGAGGATTGAGCCGCGTCCGCCGAAGAGTGAAATACCGCCGATCACCGTCGCGGTGATCGCCTGCAGATTGTAGTCGGTGACGGCGGCTGACGGCGAGATCGAGCCATTGCGGCCGATGGAGACCCAGGCCGCAAAAGCGGCGATCAACCCCGCAAGGGTGTAGACCGTCACCAACACCTTCTTGGTCTGGATGCCAGAGAGCTTCGCTGCCTCCTGATCATCGCCAACGGCGTAGACATGGCGGCCCCATGCGGTGTGGTTGAGCACGTACCAAAGGACCAAAACAAGCACGACCGTGGCGATGACGCCGAGTGTCAGCACCGCCGTCCCGATCTTGAAGCTCAGGGCAAAGAGATGCAGCAGCGGCGCCTGGGTGTCGACGTCGGTGTCACGGATCGTCTCGTTGGCCGAATAGATGAAGTTCGTCGCCATGACAATATTCCAGGTGCCGAGCGTGACGATGAACGGCGGCAGCTTCATGTAGGCGACCAGCAGGCCGTTGAGCAGGCCGCAGGCCGCGCCGGCGGCAAGCCCGATGGGCACCGCGAGCACGGCCGGCATGCCGTAGCTGACCGCGCAATTGCCCATAATCACGGCCGAGATCACCATGATCACGCCGATCGACAGGTCGATGCCAGCGGTCAGGATGACCAATGTCTGCGCGGCACCGAGGATGCCGACGATGGCGATCTGCTGCAGGATCAACGTCAGCGTGTAGGATGAAAAGAAACGTCCGCCGATGGCGATGCCGAAAATGATGATCGACAGGACCAGCACAATCAGCGGCACCGCCGCCGGCGTGGAGTGCAGGAAATGCTGGATGCGCTTGACGGCCGATTTGTGCTCGTCAAAGGCGGCAACGCTTGTGTCGCTGCTCGAGAGAACTTTTTCGAATTCCTGAGCCTGAGCCATGTTTCCTCTCCCCTGGGCTTCGGCTCCATGCCGACACCCGCTCGCGCCTGTCCGGTCTGCTGCCGGGATTGTTCGCGTTTACAGTGACGCATCGTCCACCCGAAGCGGCCGGGGATCAAGCCCCCCGGCCGTCAGGTTCTTGCGGGCTGTTAGGCAGCCTTCAGCCCCAGCACTTGGCGAGGCCTTCCTTGGTGTCGATCGACTTGACGCCATTGGCCGGCTTGTCGGTAACGAGGTTGACGCCGGTATCGAAGAAGTTCTTGCCTTCGGTCGGCTTCGGCTTGGTGCCGTCCTTGGCGAAAGCCGCGATCGCCTCGATGCCGAGTGCCGCCATCTGCAGCGGATATTGCTGCGAGGTGGCGCCGATGACGCCTTCGGTCACCGACTTCACGCCGGGGCAGCCGCCGTCGACCGAGACGATCAGCACCTGACTTTCGAGACCGACAGCCTTGAGCGCCTGGTAGGCGCCGACCGCGGCGGGCTCGTTGATGGTGTGGATGACGTTGATGGTGTTGTCCTTCTGCAGAAGGTTCTCCATCGCCTTGCGGCCACCCTCTTCGTTGCCGTTCGTCACGTCATGGCCGACGATGCGTGCATCGTCCTCGTCGCCGATCTTGTTGGGATCCTTCACATCGATGCCGAAGCCCATCATGAAGCCCTGGTCGCGCAACACGTCCACGGTCGGCTGCGAGGGCGTCAGGTCGAGGAAGCCGATCTTGGCGTCCTTGGCCTTGTCGCCGAGGGTGGCGGCAGCCCAGGCGCCGATCAGCTTGCCGGCTTCCAGATTGTCCGTGGCGAAGGTCGCATCGGCGGCATCGATCGGGTCAAGCGGGGTGTCGAGCGCGATCACCAGCAGGCCGGCGTCACGCGCCTTCTTCACCGTCGGTACAATGCCCTGGGTGTCGGACGCGGTGATCAGGATGCCCTTGGCGCCGTCGGCGATGCAGCTTTCGATCGCCGCCACCTGGCTTTCGCTGTCGCCGTCGATCTTGCCGGCATAGGTCTTGAGGTCGACGCCAAGTTCCTTGGCCTTGGCGGTCGCGCCCTCCTTCATCTTGACGAAGAAGGGGTTGGTGTCGGTCTTGGTGATCAGGCAGGCGCCGACGCCGGCGGCAGATGCCGTAGAGGCAAACGCCATCAGGCCGAGGCCAGCCGCGGCGAACACGGTGGACTTCAATAATGCTTTGGTCACGATCTTCCTCCCATGGAACCATGCGGATGCCGCCAACCGGCATCTCGAGCGCATCCACTGAAGTTCTCCCAGTGTGGACGCGCCCTCAAAAGACACCAGTCGGCCGGGGCTGTCAATAATTAAATCACTCTTATTTATTATTGACAGCATTGCATGGTTCACTCATTCTGCCGCAAAAGCAGTGAGAATAAACCGAGGGAAGGAACAAGGGTGGAGACCGGCATTGCGAGGCACGGTTCGCCCGAGGCGGCCGCCAGCCGTCTCCACCGTGGCACCAACCAGAGCGGCATGCGCGACCACAATGAGCGGCTGGTGCTGTCGTTGGTGCGCCAGCATGGCAGCCTGGCCAAATCAGACATTGCGCGCATGACCGGCCTGTCGGCGCAGACCGTGTCGGTCATCATGCGCGAGCTGGAAGAAGACAGCCTGCTGGTGCGCCAGGCGCCGTTGCGCGGCAAGATCGGCCAGCCCTCCATCCCGATGGCGCTGAACCCCGAAGGCGCCTTCTTCATCGGCCTCAAAATCGGCCGCCGCAGCGCCGAACTGGTGCTGATCGATTTCCTTGGGCATGTGCGCTCGATGCTGCAGCACTCCTACCGCTATCCGGCGCCACGCGAGACGGTGGAGTTCGTTACATCGGGCATGAAGACGATGCGCGCCGAGCTGACACCGGCGCAGGACAAGCGCATTGCCGGGCTCGGCATCGCCATGCCGTTCGAACTGTGGAACTGGGCCGATACGGCGGGTGCACCGCGCGACATCATGGACGAATGGCGCCATCGCGACATCCGCGCCGACATCCAGTCGCAATGCGAATTCCCGGTCTATCTGCAGAACGACGCGACGTCAGCCTGTGGCGCCGAACTGGTGTTCGGCCAAACCGGCGGCGTGCGCGACTTCGTCTATTTCTACATCGGCGCCTTTGCCGGCGGCGGCATCGTGCTCAACGGCCGGCTGTTCGGCGGGCCAACCGGCAATGCCGGGGCGCTGGGCTCGATGCCGGTGCCGGGACCGGACGGCAAGCCGACGCAGCTCATCGACGTCGCCTCGATCGCCATGCTGGAAAAGGCGCTCAGCGCGCGCGGCATCGACGGCTCCTATCTCTGGACGTCACCGCAGGAATGGGGCGACATCGGCGCCGATTTGGACGACTGGATCGCCAGCGCCTCGCGGGCGCTTGCGTACGCCATTGTCGCAGCGTCCTCGGTGATCGATTTCGAGGCCGCGGTGATCGACGGCTGGATGCCGCTCGCGGTACGGCGTCGCCTCGTCGATGCCGTCAGGCAGACGATCGGCACGATCGACGGTGAAGGCCTGAAGCTGCCGGACGTGCGCGAAGGCACCGTCGGCATCCATGCCCGCGCGCTGGGTGGCGCCAGCCTGCCGCTGTCCGAACGCTTCCTCATCGGTTCGACCACGATTTCCAGGAGCACCTGAATGCTGATCGGTATTCCGTCGCTGCTCGGTCCGGAGCTTCTGGCGACCTTGCGCGCCATGGGCCATGGCGACGAAATCGCGCTCGTCGACGGCAATTACCCGGCGGAGGAACAGGCAAACCGGCTGGTTCGAGCTGACGGTCATCACCTGATACCAGTGCTCGACGCCATTTTGAGCGTGCTGCCGGTGGACGACTTCGTGCCGGAAGCGCTGTTTCGTGCCTCGGTCAAAGGCGATCCCTCGGTTGCCGATCCGGTCCACCGCGAGATCGAGGCGATCTGCACCAAGCGTGCTCCGGGCCGCAAGGTGGTTGCGCTGGCCGGCGCCGACTTCTATGCACGCGTCCGGTCGGCGTATGCGATCGTCGCGACCGGTGAACCTAGGCTCTACGCCAACATCATCATCCGCAAAGGCGTGATCTATCCGCCGGAAAGTCCTAAGGCATGATCCTCTGCTGCGGCGAAGCCCTGATCGATATGCTGCCGCGCACCACGACGCTGGGCGAGCCGGCCTTTGCGCCCTATGTCGGCGGCGCGGTGTTCAACACGGCGATCGCGCTTGGCCGCCTCGGCGCGCCCGCCGGCTTCTTTTCCGGCCTGTCGTCGGATCTGTTCGGCGGCCAGTTCCGCGAGGCGCTGGGGGCAAGCAAGGTCAGCTCCACCTATGCGCACACCTCCCCTCGCCCCACCACGCTGGCCTTCGTGCGGCTCACCAACGGTCAGGCGACCTACACTTTCTACGACGAGAACACCGCCGGGCGGATGCTGACCATCGAAGACCTACCGGAACTCGGCGCCGAGATCGAAGCCATGCTGTTTGGCGCCATCAGCCTGATCTCGGACCCGGCGGGTGCTGCCTACGAGGAATTCATGAAGCGCGAGCACCAGCGCCGCGTCATGATGCTCGATCCCAACATCCGGCCGAACTTCATCCCCGACAAGGCCAGGCATCTGCGTCGCATCCGCTCGATGATGGCGATGGCCGACATCGTGAAATTGTCGGATGAGGATCTGCACTGGTTCGGCGAGGCCGGATCGCATGAGGATGTCATCCGCAACTGGCTGGACCGCGGGCCGAAGCTGATCGTCGTCACCCATGGCAGCGAGGGTGCTGTCGGCTACAGCCGCGAGCACAAGGTCACCGTAATGCCGCAAAAGGTGGAGGTGGTTGACACGGTCGGCGCCGGCGACACTTTCAATGCCGGCATTCTGGCCTCGTTGCACGAGCAAGGCCTGCTCACCAAGGCTGAGATGGGCGGCCTTTCCGAGGACGCCATCCGCCAGGCGCTGGCGCTCGGTTCCAAGGCGGCGGCGGTGACGGTGTCACGAGCCGGCGCCAATCCGCCCTGGCGGCATGAAATCGCCTGATCCACGTTTTATCCGGCCGCTAGCCGCCCTGAGAGCCGATCACTTTATGTTTCCGCGAGCCGGAAAGACGCGATAAATTGGCCACGTCACGTCCTGGAAAGCCCGGATTTCCGGCATGTTGCTGCAGCGCGGCAAAAACCTGAGGTAACAGGCTGCGACACCTCGGCTGCCGGCCGCCTGGCCGGTCCGGCTTTCTCGACCGGCCCAACTCTGGTACCAGCGGGCCGGTTAAGTTGTTGTTTCTGCGCGTATCGTGGTCCCCTGGGCCGAGCGCATTACCGTTTTGAGGCCGACATGCAGTTCATCGATCTTGGCGCGCAGCGCGAACGTATCCGCGACCGGCTGAAGGCCGCGATCGACAATGTCGTCGAGGAAGGCCGCTACATCCTCGGGCCGCAGGTAACCGAATTCGAAAACAAGCTCGCCGCCTATGTCGGCACCAAGCATGTCGTGGCCTGCGCCAACGGCACCGACGCGCTGCTGCTGCCGCTGTTTGCCGCCGGCATCGGCCCGGGCGACGCGGTGTTCGTGCCGAGCTTCACCTTCGCCGCGACGGCGGAAGTGGTGGCGCTGGCCAAGGCCGAGCCGGTGTTCGTCGATGTCGACGCCGAGACCTACAACATCGACATCGCCAGTCTCGAGGCGGCGATCGCGATGATCAAGAAGGAAGGCCGGCTGAAGCCGAAGGCGATCATTCCTGTCGATTTGTTCGGACTTGCCGCCGACTACGATGCGATCATGGCGATCGCCAAGCGCGAAGGGCTGCTGGTGATCGAGGATGCGGCGCAGTCGATCGGCGGCTCAGCCGACGGCACAATGTGCGGCGCCTTTGGCCATGTCGGCTCGACCAGCTTCTATCCGGCAAAGCCGCTCGGCTGCTACGGCGATGGCGGCGCGATGTTCACCAATGACGATGCGCTGGCCGACCAGCTCAGATCGTTTGCCTTCCACGGCAAGGGCGAAACGCAGTACGACAATGTTCGCGTCGGCATCAATTCACGCCTCGACACGATCCAAGCGGCGATCCTGATCGAAAAGCTTGCCATCCTCGAAGACGAGATGGTCGCCCGCCAGGCGGTGGCCAAGCGCTATGCCGAAGGTCTCGGCGACATCGTCAAGGCGTCACGCAATCTGGGTGGCGGCCGCTCGGCCTGGGCGCAATACGCCATCCAAACGCCGAAGCGCGACGGCTTGAGGGCGCATCTGGGCGAAAAGGGCATCCCGTCAGTGATCTATTATGTGAAGCCGCTGCACGAGCAGGTCGCCTACCGCGACTATCCGCGCACGCCGACCGGCCTTGCCGTGTCGGAGGACCTGCCGAAGCGTATCCTGTGCCTGCCGATGCACCCCTATCTCGGCGAAGCCGACCAGGACCGCATCATCGAGACGATCCGCAATTATATCGGCTCGAACTCGGCGCATGTAGCGGCGGCGTAGGACTAGATGATCTCCCCCCTCGAGGGGGGAGATGTCGCCGAAGGCGACAGAGGGGGTCGGTTCGACCGGGCTCGGCCTCCTTACTACAGAAAGAGGTTGGCGCTTCACGCGCGGCGACCCCCTCTGGCCTGCCGGCCATCTCCCGCTCAAGGGGGGAGATTACGCGTTTGCATCCGCTGCCTTCCCGCTCGCGATAAAATGCGGGTTGGCAAAATCCTCGTCGTCGCTCTGCTCGCGCTTGCCATAGGTGAGCGGGTCGCCGTCCAGCGTGCGCGTCATGCCGCCGGCGGCGCGCAGCACGGCGTCGCCGGCCGCGGTGTCCCATTCCATGGTGCGGCCGAAGCGCGGATAGATGTCGGCTTCGGCGGCGGCGAGCAGGCAGAATTTCAGCGATGAGCCGACCGAGACGATCTCGGCGGCGCCGAGGTCCCTGATGAAGGCTTCGGTCTCCCGCGTGTTGTGCGAGCGGCTGGCCACGACGGCGAGCGGCGTCACCGCCGTCCTGACCGAAATACGCCGCCGGCCGACGATCCGGTAATCGTCGTCGACTTCGATTGCTTCCGCCCTGCCCGGCCGTCCCGAAAAGAAGCGGCCGCTGCACGGCGCGAAGACGACGCCGACTTCCGGCACCCCGTCGCGGATGAGCGCGATGTTGACGGTGAAATCGGTCCTGCGGTTGACGAATTCCTTGGTGCCGTCGAGCGGATCGATCAGGAAGAAGGCGCCATCGAGATCAGGCGGCACAATGCCGGCGGCGACCTCTTCCTCGGCCACGCAGGGAATGTCGGGATAAGCCGCACGCAGGCCGGCAAGGATGATCGTCTCGCTCTCGCGGTCAGCTTCCGTCACCGGCGAGGCATCGGACTTGCTGTCGACCGCGCAACCGGCCTTGAAGACCCGCATCACCTCGCGTCCTGCTTCGAGCGCCAGGCGCTCGAATACGGCCAGCATCACCTCGTCGTCAGATGCCGCCGCCGGCTTCGTATTGGTCTTCAGCAATGTCGCGCTCGTTCAGCCAGTGTTCCAGAGCCTCTACCATCTCCTCGGCCGTCTTGCCGAGTGTCTTAAGATGGATTTCCGGTTTTTCCGGGGCTTCATACGGTGAATCGACGCCGGTGAAGTTCTTGATCTCGCCATTCAGCGCCCGCGCGTAAAGGCCCTTCGGGTCGCGCCTGGCGCATTCCTCGAACGGCGTGTCGACGAACACCTCGACGAATTCGCCATCGGCCATCAGTTCGCGCGCCATGCGGCGCTCGGCGCTGAACGGCGAAATGAAGGAGACGATGACGATCAGCCCGGCATCGGCCATCAGCTTGGCCACTTCGGCGACGCGGCGGATGTTTTCGACGCGGTCGGCATCGGTGAAGCCGAGATCGCGGTTGAGGCCGTGGCGGACATTGTCGCCGTCGAGAATGTAGGTGTGGCGTCCCGAGGCGAACAGCTTCTTCTCGAGCAAATTGGCGATGGTCGACTTGCCCGAGCCGGAAAGCCCGGTGAACCAGAACACGGCAGGGCGCTGGCCTTTCAGGTCGGAGCGGCCGCGCTTGCCGACATCGAGCGACTGCCAGTGGATGTTTTCGGCGCGGCGCAACGTATGCAGGATCATGCCGGCGCCGACGGTGGCGTTGGTGATACGGTCGATCAGGATGAAAGCGCCGGTGGTGCGGTTGTCGGCGAAGGTGTCGAAGGCGATCGGCGCGCGGGTCGAGATGTTGCAGATGCCGACTTCGTTCATGTCGAGCGACTTTGCCGCCTCGCGGGCAAAGTCGTTGACGTTGACGCGGTATTTTAGGTCGGTGACGGTGGCGCTGGTCTGGTCGGTCTCGGTGCGCAGGATGTAGGAGCGGCCCGGCAGCAGCGCTGCCTCGTCGAACCAGACGATGTTGGCGGCGAATTGATCGGCGACCTGCGGCCGTGCCGCGGGCGACACCAGCAAGTTGCCTCTGGAGACCTCGACCTCGTCGTCGAGCACAAGGGTGATGGCCTGGCCGGCGACGGCCTGGGCGAGATCGCCGCCGTGCGCGACGATGCGCTTGACCCGCGAGGCCTTGCCGGATTTTGCGACGACCACCTCGTCGCCCTGCGCAACCTGACCGGACGCGATGGTGCCGGCAAAGCCGCGGAAGTCGAGATTGGGTCGGTTGACATACTGCACCGGAAACCGGAACGGCAATTCGACGGCGGCCTCGTCGACCGACACGGTTTCGAGATGCTCGATCAGCGACGGGCCGGAATACCACGCCGTCTTGTCGGAGCGGCTGGTGACGTTGTCGCCATAGCGGGCCGACATCGGGATCGGCACGATCGTCTGGAAGCCGAGCTCATGCGAGAACTGGCGGTAGTCCTCGACGATGCGATCGAACACCGCCTGGTCGAAATCGACGAGATCGATCTTGTTGACGGCCAGCACGATGTGGCGGATGCCGAGCAGCGAGGCGATGATCGAGTGGCGCCGGGTCTGGCGCAGCACACCCTGGCGCGCATCGATGAGCACGATGGCGAGATCGGCGGTCGAGGCGCCGGTCGCCATGTTGCGGGTGTATTGTTCGTGGCCGGGCGTGTCGGCGACGATGAACTTGCGCTTGGGCGTGGCGAAGAAGCGGTAGGCGACGTCGATGGTGATGCCTTGCTCGCGCTCGGCCTCGAGGCCGTCGACCAGAAGCGCGAAGTCGATGTCGTCGCCGGTGGTGCCGTGCTTGCGCGAATCGCGTTCGAGCGCGGCGAGCTGATCCTCGAAGATCTGCTTGGTGTCGGACAGAAGGCGGCCGATCAGCGTCGACTTGCCGTCGTCGACCGAGCCGCAGGTGAGGAAGCGCAGCAGCGACTTCTTCTCCTGTGCCGCCATGTATTCGCGGATGCCATCGGTGGGGGCGAGGCTCTTGGCCAGGATGTGGCGCATACTCAGAAATACCCCTCGCGCTTCTTCTTTTCCATCGAGCCGGCTTCATCGCGATCGATGAGGCGGCCCTGGCGCTCGGAGGTGCGTGCCGTCAGCATCTCGCCGACAATGGCTTCCAGCGTGTCGGCGTCGGATTCGATAGCGCCGGTCAGCGGATAGCAGCCGAGCGTGCGGAAGCGCACAAGCCGGTTCTCGACCGTCTCGCCGGGTCGCAGCGCCATGCGGTCATCGTCCTTGAGGATCAGCATGCCGTCGCGTTCGACCACCGGCCGCTCCTTGGCGAAATAGAGCGGCACGATCGGTATGTTCTCCTGCAGAATGTACTGCCAGATGTCGAGTTCGGTCCAGTTCGACAGCGGAAAGACGCGGATCGATTCGCCCGGCGCAATGCGGGTGTTGAAGATCTTCCACATTTCCGGCCGCTGGTTCTTCGGGTCCCAGACATGCTGGGCGTTGCGGAAGGAAAAGATGCGCTCCTTGGCGCGCGACTTCTCCTCGTCGCGCCGCGCTCCGCCGAACGCGGCGTCGAAACCGTATTTGTCGAGCGCCTGGCGCAGCGCCACGGTCTTCATCACATGGGTGTGGGTGTTCGAGCCGTGGTCGAAGGGGTTGATGCCGTCGCGCACACCGTCTTCATTGACGTGGACGAGCAGGTCGAAGCCGAGCCTCTGCGCCATCTGATCGCGAAAGGCGATCATCTCGCGGAACTTCCAGGTGGTGTCGACATGCAGGAAGGGGAAAGGCGGCTTGGCCGGATAGAAGGCCTTCATCGCCAGATGCATTAGCACGGAGGAATCCTTGCCGACGGAATAGAGCATCACCGGCTTGGAGAAGGAGGCAGCAACCTCACGGAAGATGTGGATGGATTCGGCCTCGAGCCGCTGCAAATGCGTAAGCGCAATGTTCATGGACTGTGAGCGTTCTCTCGTGCCATCCAGACCTTGCATCAGATGGATCGGGCGTCTTTTTCAGCCGCCCGGTTCAAGCTTCACCGCTGGACACTATCGGTTCGTGCCGGCGTTCTAGCAGATCGCCACCTGATATAACAACGCTGGAAAGGCCGGCGGCCAAGCCGATAAGGAACGAATTTTCCACGAAAAGCCCGGAATCCGGAAATTTCTGCCCGACAGATTGATGGCCCTCAAAGGCCGTGAAAAATCTTGGCGGAACCCTCGGGAAAACGGTCGGGCCGATGGATGCTTCCGTTATGCGATGCGGCCACGCCACCGATTTCGATGGCCGCAAGATCCTCGCCGCACTATCGAAAACCGGACCCAGCCGCTATACCGGCTCCTGAACCCGCGCCGGGCGGGATGCTGCAAAAAAGTCGCCACCAAACACCGTCCGTCGCCAAGCGACCCCAGCGCATTGTGAACCAGAGCATTGACCCCGATTTCCACCATCAAGCAGCACCTCTCGCCGTCACGGATCAACATCACCTTCTCCATCCTCTGCTTTTTTTGCCCGCCTGTGTTGGGGTCGGCGGTCAGCTTTGTGTTCAATGGCGGCGGCCTGTGGTCGGTGTTTCTGCTTGCGCTGAAAAGACGGCGCTTCAACATCGACCAGCCGATGACCGCCATGACGGTCGCCATTTATGCCTATTGCGCAGCCTGCGTGCTCGCCTCCATCGTCAACAATTCGATCGCCAGGGATGTGCCGCATCTGGCGGGGCTGATCACCTTCCTGTTTTTCCCCGTGTCATACGCGACCTGGAGCATTACCGAGAAAACCACGCTGGCGCGCATCGTCGTGCTGGCGAGTACTGCCGCCTGTTTTGGCGCCCTGCTGCTGGCGATCGTCCAATATTACTGGCTGGGCATGCGGGCCGAAGGCGGCGCCGGCAATGCGATCGTGTTTGCAACGGTCACCTGCCTCAGTGTGATGATGTGCCTGGCGGGCGCCTTGTCTGGCATCGAAAAGAACAAAGCCTTGCTGGCCTGCGCGGCGCTGGCCGGGACGGTCGCCATCCTCTATTCGGAGTCGCGGATCATCTGGCTGGCGATGCTGGTGGCCGGCGTTGCCGTCCCGCTTATCAACCGTCGCAGGCTCACCAGCCGAAATACCATTCGTCTGCTGCTGATTGCGGGCGCGATCGGCGTGGTTATCGCCGCCGTCGGATTCCCCATCATTTCCGAGCGCGCAGCCTTCCTTTTCAGCGACTGGAATGCACTGGCCACGAAAGGTGACCACACCACGGCACTCGGCTTCCGCGCCGCGCTTTGGCAGATCGGCCTCAGCGCCTTCCGCGACATGCCGATTTTCGGTCACGGCATTGCTGCAAGCCGTGAGCTGATAGAGGATGGATTCCACAATCAGTTCAACATGCCGTCCGTGGGTTTCAGCCATTTCCACAACGGCTTCCTCACCGCATTGGTGCAGGCGGGGCTGCTTGGCGCCATAACCTTGGCGGCTATTTTCGTCGTTGCCGCAAGAAATGCGGCCGTCGTGCTGCGCGCCAGCACCGATACGATCGAGCGGTTCGGCGCCACGATGATTGTCGTTACCGTGATCACCTATCTCATCGGCGGCCTGACCGGCATCCTGGTCGGCCACGACATCCTCGATTCGACACTGATGGTGTTCCTGGTATCCGGGACCTATCTTGCTTCCGGCCGCCAACAGGCGTTGCCCGAACCGGCCTCGACGCCGCAGGCAAGCCAGCCGTGAAAGTGCTGGTCACAGGTGCGACGGGTTTCATCGGCAGGCAGGTCGTCAACCAGCTCGGCCAAGCCGGGTTCGAGGTGCGCATGGCATCGCGTTACCCGGAA
This sequence comes from Mesorhizobium sp. P3_A2, assembly GCF_056403115.1. Taxonomy (NCBI): domain Bacteria; kingdom Pseudomonadati; phylum Pseudomonadota; class Alphaproteobacteria; order Hyphomicrobiales; family Phyllobacteriaceae; genus Mesorhizobium; species Mesorhizobium sp. P3_A2. The sequence goes on along the minus strand of NZ_JBFUGC010000006.1, from coordinate 176,447 downwards.
CGGCTCGATCCCGCGAGGGATGCCGTGCTGCTGCCGGACTTCGACGCGCCGGCCCAGGCATTCCAGGCGCTGATGCGAGATATCACCCATGTCGTCCACTGTGCGGCTCTCAACAATGACCGCAAGGCGAGCGAGGCCGACTTCCTGGCCGCCAATGCGACACTGACCGAACAGCTGGCGCGCACGGCCGCCGCGCAGGCCAGCGGGCGCTTCATCTATTTGTCATCGATCCGGGCAGTGGTCGGTCCCGTTTTCAGCGGGACGATCAGCGAGGCGACGCCGCCAGCCCCGCAATGCGCCTATGGGCGCTCGAAACGCGAAGGCGAGATCAGGATGCTGGAAGCCTATGCGTCCAGACCTACCGATGCCACGGCGCTGCGCCTGCCGTCGATCTATGGCGAAGGCATGAAGGGAAACCTGGCGACGCTGATGCGCCTGGGCGGCATGCCTATGGCCTTGTCGCTGCCGGCGGCGGCCTTCAGCGGCGTACGATCGCTGATGTCATGCGAGGCGGCAGCTCGGACTGCGGTGTATCTGTTGAGCCGTCAGCAGCCGCTTCGCCCCATCTATGTCACCTGCGATCTCCCTCCTCTCCCGGTCTCGGCAATCATCGGGGCGTTCCGGAACGGTTTTGGCTACTCATTGCGGCTGTCTAGAGTGCCTGCCGGCCTGATGCGGGCAGTGTTGACCTTACTGGGCAAGCGCAAAGCATGGGACGCGATCACAGCGACACAGATTTGCGATCCATCCCTGCTGGTTTCCGAAGGCTGGGCGCCGCGGACCGATACGGTCGAACAATTGACCGAACTCGCGCGCCGCTACAAATCGGGTGCTGCTCAGCGATAGAAGATCGTGCCTACAAGAATGCGGATATCGAGACCGATCGAGGCCATCGTGAGATATTCGGCATCGGTCTCGGCGCAAAGTTTCGGGTCCGACATGTCGATGCCTTTCATCTGCGCCAGCCCGGTAATGCCCGGAAGCGCCGCAAGCACACCCAATTGCCTACGGCGTTCGATCAGCTCGGTTTGCGTGGGCAGGCACGGACGCGGCCCGACCAGGCTCATCTCGCCCTTCAGCACATTCCACAGCTGTGGCAGCTCGTCGATCTTGAATTTTCGCAGCACCGCGCCAACAGCAGTGACGGAGTTTGCCGGCGCCTGATGCGAGGGCAGAGACGGCGTTCCCACAACCATCGTCCGCAGCTTGTGGCAACGAAACAGCGCGCCATTCTGTCCGACCCGGGTTTGAGAAAACAATGCGGGTCCAGGCGACGACAGCCTGATTGCCAGCATGGCAAGCAGGATGACGGGCGAGGTCGGCGGCAAGAGAACCGCCGCCACGACGAGGTCGAAAGCTCGCTTGGGTCCCCTCATGGCCATCTCTGAGAGACCATTCGCTAGATCCGCCGCCAGATGAAGGCCAGATAGAGCCCAAGCGTGCCAGCCACCGTCTGCCGGTAGACGCCGCTTTTCCTGAGAAGACGCAGGCGTCGCAAGACACCGCCCTTGCGCGCCCTGATGAACAGGCCGAGGCAAGCGGCGGCATCCCTGCTGAGGATGTCGCGATTGACCGCCAGGCCGTTCAGATTGTGATCGGTCCAGACGGCGAACTCGCCCTTGAACAGGCGCCCCAGCCGTGACAGCCGCGCCTTCCACGACACGTTGGCGCCGACCAGGTTTGCCTCATGCTGGCGGTAGCGCACCAGCGGCCGCGGGTCATAGCGGACAATGCCGCCGGCAGCGGTGACGATCAGATAGGTCCACCAGTCATGGCTGACGAACTCGGTTCTTGCCGATGCCGTTGCCAGCAACTTTCGCGCCGCGCGGTTGATCATCATGGTGTTGCCGCCGGCAATGCTCTGCACGAGCGCATTGCGAAAGGACGGCGGCTTTAGGAACAGCGGCGAATAGCCTTGCGCTGCTCCGGTTTCGGACATGGTCGCGGTCCTCGAGCAAAACAGCAGCGGTGTTTCGGCATCGTGCCCTTGCATCCAGGCAATAGCGCTCTCCAGTCTGTCCGGCTCCCAGATGTCGTCCTGGTCGCAGAAGGCGTAGTAGTCGGCATCGATGCGCGCATCGATGATCATCGAGCGGAAGTTGGCGGCAAAGCCGTGGCGAGGACCGTTCGACAGGGTCAGCCGACCTTTGGACCAGCGGCTCTGCCAGGCGCCGATGATGGCAGAAGTGCCATCCGTCGACCCGTCGTCGGAGACCCAGAGGTCGACAAGAGGATGCGACTGCGCAAGCAGCGATGCGAGCTGCTCGTCAAGGAAAGCCGCGCCATCTTTTGTGCCCAGCAGCACGGCCACGCGCTGATCTTGTCTGCTCACTGGTTCAGAATCATCTGCAAGCGCCTGGGAACGGCCATCGGATTGGTTTCAATAGCCAATCCCGGTCGATCAGGACAGCATGTTTGTTTGTACGCAATTCCTCAGGGAAAGCGCTACACGCTTTTCCAGGGAAAACCGCTTCACACTTTTCCTGGAATTGCTCTAGCCCGCTTGCCCGACTGTTTTCGGAACGGTTTCGCGGCGCGCGTCGGCTTGAGGCTCTTCCGCCTGATGGAGCCCCGCCATGACGTCGAGCGCAGCGGCCTTGTCCTGATCGCGCATGGCCGCCTGCAGCGACGTCAGCGCTGCCTGGACCCTGGACCACCCCACGACATCGGTTCGCAGGCCGAAGATCTTGGGGATATCGAGCGCGACAATCTCCTCATTGCCGTCATGCAGCACCTCGTGAAGCTTCTCGCCCGGCCTGATCCCGGTGAAACGGATCGGAATGTCGGTGTAGGGGCTTTTGCCGGCCATGCGGATCATGGTTTCGGCGACTTCGAGGATCGGCACCGGCTTGCCCATGTCGAGCATGTAGATGGCGTAATCGTCCTTTCCCTGGCGCCGCTCGGCATCGGCGGCCGACATGATGACGAGGTCGACGGCTTCGGCCACCGTCATGAAGTAGCGGGTCATGCGGCGATCGGTGATGGTGACCGGCCCGCCGGCCTCGATCTGCGCCTGGAAGATGGTGGCGACCGAACCGTTGGAGCCGAAGACATTGCCGAACCGCACGGCGATGAACTTGGTGCCGGAGCGACGGCCATTGGGTTCGGTGGCGTGCGTTTCGTGCAGCGAAGAGACGATCTGCTCGGCGGCGCGCTTTGTCATGCCGAGCACCGAGGTCGGATCGACCGCCTTGTCGCTGGAAATCAGCAGAAACTGCGGCACCCCGCATTTGGCGGCAACTTCGGCGCAGACGAGGGTGCCCAAAATGTTGGTCTGGATCGCCGATTCCCAGTTCTCCTCGAGCAGCGGCACATGTTTGAGCGCGGCGGCGTGGAAGATGATGTCGGGCTTGAAGTCGCTGACGACGCGGGTGATCTGGCGCCGGTCGGTGACATCGACGATACGGCTCTTGAGCCGGGCATGATCCTTCTCGTCGACCTGCTGGTCGAGCTGGAAAATCCCGAACTCCGAGATGTCGGCAACCAGAACCGCCTCGGCACCGAGTTCCAGCGACCGCTTGACCAGGATGCGACCGATTGAGCCGGCGCCGCCGGTCACCAGGACGCGCTTGCCGCTGACGAAGCCGCCAATGCGCTCAACGTCCGACGGAACCGTGGAGCGGCGCAGGATCGTTTCCATCTCGACAGCGTCGAGGACCAGCTTTCCGCCCTGCCCGAGTTCCGAGACGCCGGAGAACTGGACGACGGCGATGCCGCTGTGGCGGGCGACACGGACCAGCTCCGAATACTCCTCGATCTCGCGCTCGGTGCCATTGCCGAAAATCAGCATGTCGAGGCTTCTGGTGCCTCTTGCATATTCTTCCAGCACCTCGACCAGGTGGGGCCGCACGGCCACCACCGGGACGCCCTGGATCTGCGTGCCCAACGGCGCGCCGTTCTCGATGGCCATGATGCCGGCGATGGAATACTCGGCCGGCGCTGCCGTGCGCGTGAACCTGATGATGACGTCGGCTTCGCCGAGCCTGCCGACGAACAGCGCCTGCTTGATCGCAACATTGCTCGCGTTGCGGCTCAGGATTCGCCAGCTCGCACCGTCGCGCAGAAACCGGTAGTAAAGCCGCGGCGCCGAAATGATGGTGAACGAGACGAGGAAAAAGACGATGAACTGGCGCTCGTTGAGGCCGGTCACCGGCTGAAACCATCGGACCGCCAGCGAGACGACATAGAGCGTGACGGTCAGGATCGCGCAGCTCTTCAGGATGTTGAAGAAGTCGGGCGTGGAGGCGAAGCGCCACACGGTGTTGTAGAGACCGCAATAGCGAAACAAGAGATGGCTGAGCAGAACAATGCTCACCCAGCACGCCAGGCCCGGCCAGGAGAGCGCATCGAATGAAAGTCTCGACTGCGAAAGCCCGAGACTCAGCGCCACCGCGACCAAGACCATGACCAGGTCCTGGATCATTATAATGGCGCGCCGCATCTTCGGCCGAAGTCCGGAAACGACTTCTACATAGGATGTCATTGGGTAGTACTGAACTCCAGGCGCAAGGACTTGGACACTAGCGTAGTGCGAGAGCGACGGAAACCCGTCACCGATCACCTGTTTGGAGTGCCAATCCCCAGCCCCGCCGCTTTGTATCGCATAGCGTGGAGTTGTAGTTATCGCCACATATTTTTTTGGCGGACCCTTTGGTTAAGGGATTGAAAATAATTGAACGAACGAGGTTTGCACCAAGTTTCGCAAAATATCGAGCCGCTGGGGCAGACGGCGCGCCCTCAGACGGGCGCGGCATTGACTGGAAAGCAATTGTGGCCAAGTGCCAGGATGCGCCTCTGCTCATAGTCAGAGGCAAGAATTTACGATTCGCACAGCGCGCCGATTGCGATATCGAGGGACGGGGCGTCGACCTGTCGCAAGCGATTCGTGGTCCATCGTGACTTCATTGCGACGCAATGCGTTGCCAAATGCGCGCCGCAATGACTATGAAGGGCGCCTTTGGCTGGTCTGACGGCCATGGGAAATGATGCACAACAACAAAAGAATGCGACACTAGGAACGATGATTGCGGCACTAAACGGCGCTGTCGACGATATCAGCAAGGCCATGAAGCTGCACCGGGTCTGGATTGCGCTTGCTCACGAAGATATCGGCGACCAGCACAGACGCACGACGCTCGGCCCGCTTTGGCTGCTGGTCAACTACGTCGCGTTCGTGGGCACCTTCGTTTTCGTGTTCCAGCCCGCCGGCAACGATGCTGCGGGCTATGCTGCCTATGTCGCCATCGGCCTTCTGGTGTGGTTCTACCTGATGGAGGTCATCAGCTTGAGCGTGTCGCTCTTCAAACGCGAAGAGAGCTTCATAGAAGGTACCACGCTGCCGTTGTTTGTGTATGTGATGCGCTTGGCGCTGCAATCAATTATACGCGCGGGCTATGCGATCGTGGGTTGCGTTGTCATTCTGTTCCTGAGCGGGTCCGGGCTCAGTGCTGGTTGGCTGTGGTCGTTCGTGGGACTGCTCATGATCCTGATTGCCACCCCAGCCGTTATCACCGTCTTCGCCTTCCTTGGCGCTTTCTTCCCGGACAGCGAGTTCATCGTCGGCAACATGATGCGGGTTGGCATGTTTTTTACGCCCGTTTTTTGGGTGTATGATGGGCAAGAGGGCATTCAAAAATATGCCTATCACTGGAACCCGTTCACCTATTTTCTGGAGATTGTTCGAGTTCCGATCATCAGTGACGAATTGCCAATGCACGCTTTCGCTGTAACCGGCATCATCTCTCTGACTGTATGGGCGATTGCATTGCTGCTGCTTGGCCGGTATCGCAAGCAAGTCGTCTTCATCATCTGAGTTTTCGATGGTTTCCATAAAACTGCACAATATTAGCTTGGTCTACAAACTGCATGAGAAGCTGACGCTTTCCGCGCCCGATCGGCGTGTGGGCGGGCCAGGCGGCAGAATTGAAGGCTCAGGCAGAAAGCAGTTTGTGCAAGCTCTCGACGGCATCAGTTTCGAGCTCAAGGCTGGCGACCGACTGGGCCTAGTCGGCCCGAACGGAGCCGGCAAGACAACACTTCTCAAGGTGCTATATGGCATCTACGAGCCATCCGGAGGAAGCATAGCCATTGAAGGCAAGGTCGACGCCCTGTTCAACATCAACATAGGCTTTCGCCGCGAAGCCACCGGGCGCCGGAACATCGTCCTGCGTGGGTTGATCAACGGATGGACGGAAGCCGAGATCGAGGAAAAAATGGAGGACATCATTGCCTTCAGCGAGCTCGGCGACTTCATTGACCTGCCGTTCAAGGCGTACAGTCAAGGCATGGCCGCGCGGCTTGCGTTTTCAATGGCAACGTCGCTCGATCCGGAGATCCTGCTGATGGATGAATGGATCGGAGCGGGCGACGCCTCTTTTCAGGACAAGGCCAAAAGGCGTATGGACGAACTCGCGGAAAAGGCAGGCATCATCGTTCTGGCAAGCCATAATGAGAGCCTGATCGAAAGCGTATGCACAAAAAAGCTGACGCTCAAAAGTGGCCGGGTGGAATCGCTTACGACGAAGCCGGTCAAAACCTCACAAGTTGGAAAAACTGCTTTGTCGCGACCAAGATAATTCTTGACGACAGGCTTCATCAAAACTGCTGCGCTGGGCTAGCTGCCACACCAAGCACCATTGCGATCAACTCCGAGCTCTGCCAAGCAGATCCAGCCGTTCGACGATTGCGCTGGGCTGGACGCAAATGAACGGCACATTGCCGTCGATCGTGTGCAGGCCAAATCAAGCGCCCCGATACCGCGCTCCACTCGGTGAGAAGTTCCGTAGAGGCGCGAAATCCTGGCGCCGTCCTTAACGGCTGCAGAAAGCGGGTAGCGCGCGGGGGCAAAGTTCTTTACGCCCATACTGAGAACGGTAGCCGACGGGTGTCGAGAGAAGAAGAGAAGAGTGGATTGTCAAAGCTTATTATTCAGATCCCATGCTTGAATGAGGAGGGAACACTCGCCATTACGCTTGCTGATCTTCCACGTCAGGTCGCGGGTTTCGACACGGTGGAGTGGCTCGTAATAGACGATGGCTCCACTGACCGCACAGTGGAGGTTGCCCGGGAAAACGGCGTGGAACACGTGGTCTCATTGCACCACAATCAGGGACTTGCCAAAGCCTTCATGGCCGGTATTGAAACAGCGTTGAAACTCGGCGCTGATGTTATCGTCAACACCGATGCAGACAACCAGTACGATGCCTCCTGCATTCCCGATCTCCTCCGGCCTATACTAGAAAAAAAGGCTCAGATCGTCGTTGGCGCAAGGCCGATCAGTGAGATAGAGCATTTTTCTCCCATCAAGAAATTCCTGCAGAAGCTGGGAAGCCTAGTCGTCACGCTTGCCAGCGGCACGACGATCCCCGATGCACCGAGCGGTTTCCGTGCCATTCACCGCGACGCGGCGATACAGCTCAACGTCTTCAACCGCTACACGTATACGCTGGAAACGATCATCCAGGCAGGACGCAGGAACATTCCGATTACCTCCGTGCCGATCCGCGTGAACGGCGATCTTCGGCCCTCGCGGCTGGTCAAGAGCATACCAAGCTATGTGCGGCGTTCCCTGATAACGGTTGTGAGGATCTTTGTCGTCTATAGCCCGCTGCGCTTCTTCACGGTGTGTGCGGCTATAGTTGCCACACCGGGCTTAATCATGATCGTCCGGTTCCTTTTCAATTACTTGAGGGGCGAAGGCAGTGGCAACATCCAGTCACTCGTCCTTTCCAGCGCCTTGCTTGCCCTTGCTGGCATCCTTGTCATGAGTGGGATCCTTGCCGAACTAATCGCGGTTAATCGACAGATTCTCGAAGAAATCAGGATCAGGCAATTGCAGCAAGAGCATCGAGGCGCTGCATTGGCCCGATCATCTTCAGTAAATCGTGAAGCCCGTAAATCCGAGACGCAGGGAAAATAAGCGGAATACTATAATGAGCGAAGCGCCGACAGCATACGACAACGTTCCGGGCAATTATTATGACAAGTACAATACCCGGAATCCGATCGCACGATATCTCATGGATGGCTTTCTGAGCAGTTTCGACACGCTGACAGCAAAGACAGGCGTTCGCAACGCGTACGAGGTCGGCTGTGGCGAGGGAAATCTATCCATTCGCCTTCATGATCAAGGCTGGAATGTCCGCGGTAGCGACCTGGAAGCTGTCAGTGTTTCGGAGGCCAACGAGCAATGCACCCAGCGCGGACTGGAGCCAATATTCGAAACCCGCTCGCTTTTCGACCTGACACCGGAAGTCGCTTCGGCCGAATTGGTGATATGTTGCGAAGTTCTCGAGCATATCCCCGATACTGAACAGGCACTTTCAGTGCTCAAATCTCTTGCCAAACCGTACCTTCTCGTCAGCGTGCCACGGGAGCCCATCTGGCGGGCACTTAATGTCGCCAGAGGTAAATACATCACGAGCTTTGGAAATACGCCGGGGCATATCCAGCACTGGTCATCTGCGTCCTTCATCAAGCTGCTAAGCAAATCGCTGAAGATCGTGGAGGCGCGCAAGCCGCTCCCCTGGACCATGGTCCTCTGTCGTTGTGACTAGGATAATGCAGACGGCACCGCCGGCCAAAGGCAGCAAGTTAAAGTCCATAGTTCGCTTTGGGGGGCTGGCCGTCAGCCTTGCAGCGCTTGTCTTCGTGGGGCTGGCGATCCACCGCTCCTTCGGTGATCTGCAACGACAGCTCATCTCGCCACTTTTTTTGATCGCCATATTAGGTTGTGCAATCGCTTATGCCGTTATTCTGCAACTGGTCGGTATCGCTTGGTATCGGTTCCTGGTTGTCGTCGACGGACCATCGCTTGGATTGGGTCGCGCGCTTGCCATTTTTGGAAGGACGCAGATCTACAAATACCTGCCGAGCAACGTGATGCATATGGTTGGTCGCTTTACCCTTACCCGCAATGCCGGGGCATCGAGCAAGGCGCTTGCCTTTGCACAGATAGGAGAATTGTCCGTCATAGTTCTTGCCGCCGGGGCGCTGGGCGCATTGCTGGCGTGGCCGGTTTTCCAAGACGCATATGCGCGGTATGGCCCCGATAACCCTACATTGATTGTGGGATTGATCGTCGCCGGTCTTTTGGCGCTTGCGATCGGGATGGTATTTTCTTTCCGCATCAGGATGGCGGAGCGCGGCGGCAGAGCACTTCTCGCATCTGCCGAAGCTTTTTTTCTCTATGCCCTGTTTTTCATTGGCAATGGGTTGCTGATCGTTGCGCTGTCCAGGACTCTAAACGATGCGGGCCACATGGCTGAGTTGATCGGCATAGGAGCGGCCGCCTGGCTCATTGGCTTTATCGTTCCGGGAGCGCCGGGAGGGCTTGGCGTGCGCGAGGCCGCTCTCATTACGGGCCTTACTGCTGCGGGTCTGCCGCCTCCAGCGGCTACGGCGGTTGCGCTCGGCAACCGGCTTGTCACCGTTCTTGGAGACTGCCTGGTCGCCCTGGCAGAGTTGATATTGCAAAAGGGGAAGAGTGTATGAATACGCAAATGAGGGGGACACCCGTGCAAGGCAGCCATTTGCTGGAACAGGCCCCATTTTTGCGACACGTCACTTCGATGGTGCTTCTTCTCGTTTTCGTGCTGAGTATCGTGGGCGTGAATCCTTTTCGGCAAACGCTGGCACCAATGGATCTGCTGTTAGCCTATCCAGGATGGGATAACGCCGGGATCGATACCCCACTTGTCAATCCGGAGCGTTCTGACGCATTGGATCACCGCCTTCCAAATTGGCGGGAGTTTAGGCGAGAGCTATGGGAAGGGCATATCCCTCTATGGAATCCCCTCCATCAACTGGGTGCAGCGGGTATCCAATCGCCTATTTATGAAGGCCTTTCGATACCCTTTCTAATTTATGCCCTCACGCCGAACGAGGCTATGGGTTACACGTTCGCAATTCTGGCGAATTATCTGCTGGCTGCCTTCGGCGCTTATTTTCTGCTGTCTTTCATGTTCGGCAATCGCTGGGCGGCAGTTTTCGGCGCCATGGTATTCGCATTTTGCGGTTTCAACATCGCCTGGGCACATTGGCCGCACCTGACAACGAGCGCACTTATCCCCTGGGTTCTCGCCACTCAGCTTCGATATTGGCAGACAGGCCGCCTGAGTTGGGCCTTGGGGTTCACTCTCAGTGTAGCCTTGATAGGCTTGGGCGGCTTTCCGTTTGTGGCCGTCCTTGGAGTCATCTCGTCCCTGATGCTAGGAGCCGTAGTCCTTGTTGCCGAGTTCTGGATCGCCGGCATCAAACAGATTCCAGTCAGGCGAATTATTGGGCTAGGATGCGCAGGCATTGCAGGTGCATTCCTCGCCCTCCCCGGCCTTTTGCAAGTTAAAGACATTCTCGATTCAACTGATTTGTCGATTCGATCAGGCGGAACGATCTTCACACCCTACGACATAATCTACATGTTTGGTTCTGACTTTGTGAATCATCTAGGCGTCGAGCGTACCTTCTCAGCGGGACTACTCGCTGCTATCCTTGCTATCTTTGCGCTATATTTTATTTTCAAGTCACCTAATCGATTTGCAGTCTTTGGGTTTCTGGTGGCAATTTTCACGTTGGCGACTGCATTTGGCGTAGCACCCGCCAAACTCGTGAAACTAATTCCTAGCTTTGACGTCAACACGTGGAGTAGAGCCTCTATATTATTTGGATTGTCAGTATCTATATTATCTTCGTATTCGATCAGCTCAATACTTTCTCCCTCGTCAAAGGACGTATGGTCATATCGAATACATGTCGTACTATTTATATGCCTATTTCAAGCAATTAATCTTGGTTACTCCTTCAAGCAATTTAATTCTCGACCCGACATCGAAACTTTTTTCCCAGAAACACCGTCGCTAACTTATGTCTTATCTAAGATCATCCCAGGTCAAAGCGTTATTGCAGACGGCAGCTTCGTTGTCTCAGGGGTTTTGTCAAACTATCGATTGCCAGAATTGTTTGCTCACGGGTTTCGTACCGATGCTCAGAAACAGATAGCCGCAGACATCGTAGCTTCCTATCAGACAACATATACGGCTTCCATCATTCAATGCTCCGACATTAATTTCTCCAGCCGGGGGATTATCTACGCCGCTGTCCGTTTCTTTCTCGTCAAAGAAGGTTGCACTGATTTAGCTCATGAGACCGCCGGCATTGGCCATCGACCGACTGTTCCCCTTAATAAAGGCGCCCTCAAAGGAAACTTGTTAATCGATAAGCCCATCATGGTTGCGAAAGTGCAGGTGTTATTCGGAACCTATGATCAGGACTTCGCCCCGTCGGCATTGATATTTGACCTTTACCAAGGTGAACTCCTCGTGGCTCACGCTGAATTACAGCCGGAGGCGATACGAAACAACCAATTCGCCACCTTTGGTTTCAATCGAGACGTTCCTCTTGTGGCCGGAACCTATCGGTACGTCATTTCAATGACCAAACCCGATAGCGAGAAGATGCTCAGTGCATGGGCCTTCGAAACCGCAGGAGGGGCAACCTATCAAATTGGTTCGAGTGTATTTCCGGGCATTCCAAAAATGCGGCTTATTGAGAAAACTCGCCTTCCCCCGAATTTTACGATCACGCCGGTAGAACTGGGCATTGACGTTATCGAAAATCGTGCAGTTTCAGGTTCCGGCTATTATGTGACTGCGTTGAACGGGCAACCGGAAGCGGATTTTGGGCCTGTTCGCCTTGCGACGTATCAACCGGACGACGTGACGGTGGAATATTTTGGCGCAACCCATGGTTGGGTTGTGTTCCCCATTCGCACCAATAAGTATTGGCGAGCCACGCTAGATGGAAAGCCCGTAGAACTAAAAAAGTTTCTAGATTTCTTTCCCGCCGTTGAGGTGAGCGGACAAAGCAAGATTCGCTTCTATTACGATAGCAATCACTTGCAGAAAACGCTGGAATTTTGCATGGCCGGCTTTGCAGCCTCAGTCATTCTCCTAATCATGGTGAATGGCAGAACTTCCAGGCCACGAACAGGGAGTTGGGGCTGGGGCGATTGAAGGTGATTCAGGCCGACGAATGTGCCGCGGCGTGAGTTGAGATTTTGAAAATCCGAGCAAACCCTGTGCGAGCGAGAGAGCCGGCGTGACCGGGGCCTCGCAGGCTGCTAGGGTCCTTCCAGCATAGGATGTTAGAGGACATGATGGACATTCTAGACGCATACGTCGCGACTGCGCCAAGCGCCCAAAATGCAGTTGATATTTTCAAAGACGAATGGTCGTCCAAATTTCCGGCGTCTGCCGGCGCAACAACGACTCCTGGAAGCGCCGCCCTATTTGAGGATGCGCGCATCGAATGGCTTTCGAAAATCATTGGGGGATTTTCTGGTAAGCGCATCCTGGAGCTTGGACCGCTGGAGGCGGGACACACTTATATGATGCATCAAGCAGGAGCGGAATCGATACTCGCCGTCGAATCCAATTCGCGATCCTATCTGAAATGTCTCTGTGTGAAGGAAATCTTCGACCTCAATCGTGCACGGTTTCTCTACGGCGACGCGATGACGTATTTGTCGGAAACCGGCGAACGCTTCGATGTATGCCTAGCGTCAGGCATACTATATCATATGACCCACCCTATCGAACTTCTCCGCAACATTGCGCGTGTGTCCGATACGCTCTTCCTCTGGACGCACTACTACGACGACTCGTTGCGTACTCGAGGAAATCTGGCCAAGCAGTTTGAGAAGCCGTACGAGATCGAGGTCAGCGGTACGTCATATACGGTATCCAGGCGCAACTATCAGGAGGCGCTCAAATGGGCCGGCTTCTGCGGCGGTGCAAAGCCATGGGCGTTTTGGCTTACTCGCGATTCCCTGATGCGCGCGATCGCTGATTTCGGCTTCAGTGTGGAAGCAATCGAATTCGATCACCCCGGGCATCCGAACGGCCCGGCATTGGCTCTGGTGGCGCACAAAGCGTGAAACTTTGTCTTCTTCACACTTACTCTTCGTGATTTAATGAGAATGGCTAAGATATTAAAGCCGCCTGAGTGTCACATAGAATTCCAGCTCGTTTGGCTGCGTTTGAGAGAATGACACAACCTCAAAAGAACCTTTTATTATATTTCGTATGAAATTAATGCAATCAAGAAACTCAAAATCAGCAAACACCCAGCAATGAGAATCGATGTAGCCCCCCGTAATTTTCATATCTCGGAGTATGTCTAATATATCGTTTCTATCAATTATATATTCCGCATTTTCAGAAGTAATAGTTTTGCTCCAACAATCTACCGCATTAGCTTTGCTGACATTCCAGAAGTGGTCGCAAACCTGCTGGAAACTTGGCATGGTCCGCTTCTCAAGATAGGCGGCAACGAGATCAGAAACCATGCTGCTTTTTCGTTTCAGGTCCAAGCAGTAACGTTTATCCGGAAACGCGACGGCGATCCGGCCGCCGGGCTTGAGCACCTGCAGATTCGCCTCGAGCCAACCCAGCAAATCGGGCACATGCTCCATGACATGCGACGCCACGATGTAGTCGATCGACTCCTTTGGGAGAAATTCAGAAATCAGCTTGCCGCCGGTGACGATGTCGATCTCGGGGATCAGGCTGACATCGACGTTGGGATCGTTGGCATAATGTTGTGCCAAGGAAGCGCGATCGGCATGGTCCACGTAGGAAACATCGTAATGCGGCTTCCGTAAGAGTGCTGCGTGCAAGGGACCGTATTCGATGCCCTTTCCGGCAAGATTCAACGCCGAAGTGATCTTCCTCGTCCGTCGTCCTAGCGCAGGGGGAGAGTTCTGGAATAGTCGCATCTGACCCTATTTCACCATCACGCACATCGACTGGCCGAGTTTGTGTTCATCGAGAACGGGGGCGTCGGCGTCGATAAATTTCTCCACCTTGAAGCCTATCCTGGCGGCGAAAACCTCAATGACTTCACGCTCCAGGAACATGTTGAGATGCGGGCGAGTACTGGCCTCGTATTGCTTCACAGTTGCCTCAAAAATTGGCCAGAGGGCGGCCATGCGAAACTCCAGGAATGAAAAAAGCAGCTTGCCGCCCTTCTTCAGCACACGGTGGCAGTCGCGCATATAGATGAACGTCTCTTCATGCAGAAGGTGGGTAAACAGGCTGAAAGCGCAAATGTAATCGAACGTCGCGTCCGGCGCCGGGATTTTCACCCCCCTGTTCATGTGGAATTTGTAGTTGTCGGGCGTCTTGCTCCTGGCATACTCGAGCAAGGCCTGAATGATATCATAGCCGTCATAGTCGATGCGCAAGCGTCTTGCGAGTGCAACCGCCCCACGCCCGGAACCGCAACCGATATCGGCTAGACGCATCCCGTCGCGCAGACCGTTCCTTATGAGGATTTCGGCTTCAATACGGCCGACAATGTCATAGGCGCCGCCGACGGCGAGCGACATTGCTTCGTCAATCGGATGATTGCGCATGAGCGTCGCGACGTGCTTTTCGTAGTCTTCGACGAAATGGAATTCAGCCATTGCTATTTTTTCCGATATCAACTCAGCGAGAAGTCTTCACGCCCTCTTGTCAGATTCGGTGAATAGAAAGGATCACGCTCGATGATCTTTTTCCATCGTCTTTGCATATACGCAATTTCACTGTTGAAACGCGCCATTTTTTCCGGCGCATCCTCAACGCCGCGAGAGACGCTTTCAAGGTGGTAGAGTTCGGCATAAGGCGTCCAAACGTTTGAGTAGCCGGCTTCCTGTACCTTCAGACAAAGGTCAACGTCGTTGAAGGCGACCGTCAGGTCGACCTCATTGAGACCGCCGACTTCTTCAAACAGGTTCTTGCGGATCAGGAGACAAGCTGCCGTAACAGCGGAGAGATTCTGCAGGACCTGCAGCCTGTAAAAATACCCTGGATGATGGCGCGGGAAGTCCTTGTGCGAATGACATGCGACACCGCCCAATCCAACAATCACGCCGCCATGCTGAATCGTGTCATTGGCATAATAGAGCTTCGCGCCGACGCAGCCCACATCCGGCTGAACGGCCCAGGAGACCATTTCCGTCAACCAGTCCGGCGATATCACTTCGATATCGTTGTTGACGAGGCCGATGATCGAGCCCTTCGCTTTCCCTACAGCGAAATTGTTGATCGCAGAATAATTGAACGGCTTGTCGTAGCGGAGCACACGAACATTCTTCGCTTTCTTCAGCTCACTGAAATAGGCAAGCGTTTCCTCTTCCACCGAGCCGTTGTCGACCACCAGGATCTCGTAGTTCCCGTAGGTGGTCTTTTCACGGATGGACGTCACACAGCCACGGAGGAGATCGACCTTGTCGCGCGTTGGAATGATGAGGCTCACAAGCGGCTGCGGTTCGGGGACTAGAAAGCGGAGACGGTAGCAGGGCGTACCGGGAGCTTCCTCAGCTTTCGCCGGAATAGCCATGCGTTCGACATGCTCTCCAAGGGCACGCAACCCAGCCATATAGGCGTAGCCCTTTTGCGACCCGTCAAGCGCCGTCGAGCCTTCCACCGCGCGCCAATGGTAGAGCACCTTCGGGATGTGCCGAATTCTATCAGGGGCGATGCGCTCGAAGATGCGCAGATTGAGGTCATAGTCCTGGCTGCCTTCGAAGCCGGGGCGCCAGCCGCCGACGGCGCGAATATTTTGCGCCCGATGTACGGTGAGATGGTTCAGATAGTTCTGTGACCGGAAAAGCTCCCGCGAGAAATCCGGCTTGAAGCAGGGGTCATAGCGCCTGCCTTCCGAATCGATCTTATCCTCGTCGCTATAGATCAGTTCGGCGTCAGGATGACGATCGACTTCCAGCGCGATCTCAGCCAGTGCGTGCGGGCGCAGAATATCGTCGTGGTCGAGCAACGCAACCCATTCGCCAGCGACAAGCTCCAGGGCAGAATTGGATGCCAGCGAAATATGACCGTTCTTGCTGCGAAAGACGACTTTGATGCGTGGATCGCGTTTCGCATATTCGTCCAGAACGCTCCGCACGTGCGGCTTCGTCGAACAATCGTCCGCTATACATAACTCCCAGTTCTCGTAGATCTGTGCGCGGACGCTCTCGATCGCTTCCCGCAGGAGCCTCTCTGGCGTATTGTAGACTGGCATGAGTATCGAAATGAGCGGCTTCTTCTCCAATTCGGCCAACCGCCGGCCTAAGTCCGCAACGTCGTGTTCCGTCGGCGTGTCATTGAGCGCAATCCATCCTTCATAAGTAACGCTGCCCAGAGCGCCCCGTGCCTCCGCCGATCGGAGGGTGGCCGCAAATCCCCGGAGGCCGCTTTGCCTCAACAGTTTTACGCCACGCGCGGCAGACCGTACAAGGGAACCGGGGCTTTTCACGTGGCGGGCGGCGATTCTCCCGATGAGACGAGCGTAATATTCAATCCGGTCGAGCTTGCGTAGCCGCACGCGGCCGATAGCGATCTTGACGGAACCGTCACTCGGATCGAAACGCAGTTTTTCTGCGCCTGCATGAAGCGAAAATACGGCCAAGGTCCGGTCTTTGCCATTCGACCGAAAACGCAGATCAATCCGTTCGATTTCGTTGTACCCTCTGCCACTGTCGACATAGAGGCGCCCGTCACTCAACGCATCCGATTCGGCTGGTACACGCGCGCTGATCTGGTAGTGCCCGGGAACCAAGGGGCCGAAGCCCGGCCAAAGGAGCTCGAACTGCGGATCATCGCCGGTTACAGTCCACTCCGTGGCCCGCTTGCCCAATGGCGCGCCTTCCAAATGATGGAGCGCGCGCAACGCGACGGTCCGTCCGGCATAAAAAGCTCCCGTAGTCGGAATTGATGCAAGTCTTCGCAGGAACGATCCATAACGCCAGGTCCGGCTGCTATGAATCAATTCGATTTCGTGTCTCAACGCGGCCGTCTGCTGATCGCGCTCCTGCATCTCACGCTGGAGCGCCACGATATCCTGGCCCCTCGCGACGAGATTCGTGCTGGCGACCTCCAGCTCTTGCGTGACCACGCGGAGTTGCTCGCGCTCGACCGTCAGCGCTGCGATCTCCTCTTCCTGCCTCACAACCAAATTTCTGTTGGTTTCAATTTCCTCTTCCATAGTGGTCGTCTTCAACGACCAAGGATTTCCGGTTTGATCAGCCGCCTCGCTCTTCGTATCGTCGAAAGGAACCATCCTCCCGTCGGCGAGCGCAACCCGACCGTGCACGCTGCGCGCGCCCAGGACATTTTCCGGAATTGGCCGCTTCGTTACAACACAAAGCGAGTTCAAGAACTCGACGGAATGAATCGACGCGAGAGAAGTTTCATCGAATGCGACTTTGTGCCTGTCCGCGAATGTGGCCAACGCATCGACACGACGACGATCCATTCCCCAATGCTCATGATTGACCACATCGAGCAGACGCTTGAAAAACGCCATCGAGGAAAGGGGATGGTAGAGACCGCCCTCGAACTCCTGCCAGTAACTGCAATGCAGATCTTCGGCTATGTACATTCCTCCCTCAGAGAGATGAGGGAAATATCGTGCGAACGAACGTATTATATCCGACGAAAGGTGCGACCCGTCATCGATTATAATATCGAACTTTTCCGATATCGCAACAATTTTACTCTCTACTTCATCTATATTGGCATCGCCTATGGCTATAGAGACATTCTGACCGTCGAAAACAAGGTTTCCGCAGGCCAAATCAATATCGCAGCCGACGATTATCTCAACATTCGGAAAATATTTTTGCCATATCTCTAGGGAACCGCCGTTCTGAACTCCAATTTCCAGAATCCGAACCGGCTTGTTTCGATATTCTGAAAAAATTTGGTCATATGTGTCTAGATAGATCGACCATTTATCCGACACTTTGCCGCGATGCGCGTCGTACAGATCACGAAGTGAAACGTCGCGTTGTCCAGGCCGTCCAGCTTTCGCCTTGCCCCGCGCTTTCGGCGTCACTTCAGGCATCGCATCGCGCCTGTTCTTCGGTGACGGGTGTTTGTTCATGCGCTCAGTGCCTGTCTCGTCTCGCCGGTCAGTAGCCGGTGCACCACCGCCTGCGCCGATTGCCGCCAATCCCGGGCGCCCCATCCAAATGCAGTGGCGAATTTCGCGCTCGACAGCCGTGAATTGGCGGGCCGCTTTGCCTTGGTCGGATAGTCGCTGGTGGCGATGTCGCGCACCCGCGCTGTGGGCCCGCCGTAGCGCGCGCTTGTGTCGAGTATGTGGCGGGCAAAGCCGCTCCAGCTGGTCTCGCCGGTGCCGGCCAGATGATAGATGCCGTAACCGTCAAACGCCTCGTCGTGGCGCAACATCCCCGCCGCATGCAGGATCGCATCGGCAATATCAAATGCGGAGGTCGGATTTCCCCATTGGTCGGCGACGACAGCGATCTCGTCACGGTCGGCAGCCAGCCTCAGCATGGTCTTGACGAAATTCCTGCCGAACGGGCTGTAGACCCAGGCGGTGCGCAAGATCAGGTGGCGCGGATTGGCTGCTGCAACAGCCTGTTCGCCGGCGAGCTTGGAGGCGCCGTAGACGCCGAGCGGCGCGGTGGCGTCGGTCTCGATATAGGCGCCGTCCTTGGTGCCATCGAAGACGTAGTCGGTCGACAGATGGATGACGGGCACGCCGAGCCGTGTCGCCGCTTCGGCGACCTTGCCGGCGCCGACGGCGTTCACCGCAAAGGCAAGGTCGGGCTCGTCCTCGGCCTGGTCGACCGCGGTGTAGGCGGCAGCCGACACCACGATGTCCGGCCGCACTGCTGCGAGAGCATCGAACACCGTGTCGGGCTGCGCCAGATCGAGCGTCGGCCGGCCGACCGCGACGACCTCAACGCCATCGCGCCCCTGCCCGGCCTCCAGCAGGCTGGTGGCGACCTGACCGTCGCGTCCGGTGACAACCAGCCTCACGCCGCGCCCTTCCTGCCTTCAATCTGGCCCCGGGACTGGACTTGGCCCAGCCGCTCGCCGGCATAGCGCTGCTCGCGGATCGGCCCCCACCACCATTTGTTGTCGAGGAACCAGTCGACCGTCCTTGCCAGGCCGCTGTCGAAACTCTCCGACGGCGCCCAGCCGAGTTCCCTGCCGATCTTGGAGGCGTCGATGGCGTAGCGGCGGTCGTGACCCGGGCGATCGGTGACGAAGCTGATCAGGTCGCGATAGCGTTTGCCGCCGGCGCGTGGCCTTCTGGCGTCGAGCAGATCGCAGATCGTCTCGACGACGCTCAAGTTGGTCCGCTCGGAATTGCCGCCGACATTGTAGCTCTCGCCCGGCTGCCCCTTGGTGGCGACCAGTTCCAAGGCACGTGCATGATCCTCGACGAACAGCCAGTCGCGCACATTGGCGCCGGCGCCGTAGACCGGCAGCGGCTTTTCGTCGAGCGCGTTGAGGATCACCAGCGGGATCAGCTTTTCGGGAAAGTGATATGGCCCGTAATTGTTCGAGCAGTTGGAGAGCACGACCGGGAGGCCATACGTCTCGTGCCAGGCCCGCACCAGATGATCGGACGCCGCCTTTGAGGCGGAATAGGGCGAGGACGGCGCGTAAGGCGTTTCCTCGACGAACATGCCGCCGTCGAAGGGCAGATCGCCGAACACCTCGTCGGTCGAGACATGGTGGAAGCGGAAGCGGGCTTTCCTGTCCTCGCCAAGGCCGCGCCAATATTCGAGCGCCGAATTCAGCACCCGGTAGGTGCCGACGATGTTGGTCTCGATAAAGGCGCCGGGTCCGTCGATCGAGCGGTCGACATGGCTTTCGGCGGCGAGATTCATGACTATGTCGATTTCGTCGCGGTGGAGGATGTCGAGGACCGCCCGCTCGTCACAGATGTCGGCCTGCGCAAATTTGTAGTTGTGCGCATTCTCGATCGTGCGCAGCGAAGCGAGATTGCCGGCATAGGTAAGCTTGTCGAGATTGGTCACATGGTAGGCCGGATTGGCGCACAAATGCCGGCACACCGCCGAGCCGATGAAGCCGGCACCGCCTGTCACCAGAAAATTCATGGCGCTCTCCTCACATCGTCGCGCGTCATGCGAACACCTCGGCCGTTGCAAGCGTCGGCGCCTTAAGGTCCTTGGCCGAGAGCTCGAAGCCGCCGGCGGGCGATGGCCAATCGATGCCGATGTCGGGATCGTCGAAACGGATCGATCGGTCGTGCGCCGGCGAATAGGTGTCGGTGACCTTATACAGAACCTCGGTGTCCGGCACGAGCGTGACGAAGCCGTGCGCGAAACCCTTCGGCACCAGGATCTGGTTGCCTTTCTCGGCCGATATTTCGAGCGCGACCCATTTGCCGAAGGTTTTCGAACTGCGGCGAATATCGACCGCGACGTCGAGGATGCCGCCTCTGACAACACGCAGCAGCTTGTCCTGGGCGCGTGGCGCAAGCTGGTAGTGCAGCCCTCTCAAAACACCCGCGGCAGCGGAATAGGAGTGATTGTCCTGCACGAAACGCAAGTCGATGCCGACTTCTGCAAAGCGCTCGGCATTCCAGGTTTCTATGAAGAAGCCGCGCGCATCGCCATGTCGCTTGGGGACGATCTCCAGCACTCCGTCGAGGCCGAGTGGCCTGATCTCCAGCACCCTAGTTCTCCGTCAACTCGGTGACGCGCCTGCGCAGATAGGCGGCATATTCGTTCTTCCCCAGCCGCGCCGCGCGCTGCAGAACCTTGTCGGCGGTCAGCCAGCCCTGCTCGAAAGCGATTTCTTCGGGACAGGCAACCTTGATGCCCTGGCGGTGCTCTATGGTGCGCACGAAGGAAGAGGCTTCATGCAGGCTGTCATGCGTGCCGGTGTCGAGCCAGGCATAGCCGCGGCCGAGCTGATGCACATGCAGCTGCCCGCGCTCGAGATAGACGTTGTTGACCGCCGTGATCTCGAGCTCGCCGCGCGCCGAGGGCTTGATCGTCGAAGCGATGTCGACGACCTCGTTGTCGTAGAAATAGAGGCCGGTGACCGCCCAGTTGGACTTCGGCTTCTCCGGCTTTTCCTCGATCGTCAAAGCGGTGCCGGTGAGCTTGTCGAACGACACCACGCCATAGCGCTGCGGATCCTCGACATGGTAGGCGAACACCGACGCGCCGCTTTCCCGCTGCGCGGCAGCGCGGCAGAGCTGCGACAGACCCTCACCGAAATAGATGTTGTCGCCGAGGATCATCGACACATTGTCCTTGCCGATGAAGTCGCGGCCGATGATGAAGGCTTCGGCAAGCCCGTTGGGCTGCGGCTGTTCGGCATAGGACAATTCGAGCCCGAATTCCGAACCGTCCCCCAGCAACTCCCGAAAAATCGGCAAGTCGCGTGGTGTCGAAATGATCAGAATCTGTTGGATCCCCGCGAGCATCAAGACGCTCAGCGGGTAAAAAATCATCGGCTTGTCGTATATCGGCAGGATTT
Organism: Mesorhizobium sp. P3_A2; assembly: GCF_056403115.1. Taxonomy (NCBI): domain Bacteria; kingdom Pseudomonadati; phylum Pseudomonadota; class Alphaproteobacteria; order Hyphomicrobiales; family Phyllobacteriaceae; genus Mesorhizobium; species Mesorhizobium sp. P3_A2. The sequence continues at coordinate 155,136 of NZ_JBFUGC010000006.1, read as the reverse complement.
GCTTAGAGATCGCTAATGTTAAGGGATAAAGACGCGTCCCGCTGCCTCCTGCAAGGATGATACCTTTCAACAAGCTCTCCTTGAATTGCCAGGCCCCCGCCCGAAATCAAGTTGACCGTGCTTAGGTTTCGCGCAATGGCTTGTCAATTCAATCTCGGCCCTGGATCAGCGCCGGATTAGAGTTGCAGCTGCCGCCTCGCGGCGATTTGACGGCGAGCGGCCACAACCTGGCGATGCAACAGGACGTGGCGATTTGGCAAATGGGCTTGCGGTGCTAAACAGCGGCAGTTCGCAAACAACATCCCCATAGCGATCAAGCAGCAGGAACCTCCATGGCCAAATTGCTCGTGACCGGTGGCGCCGGCTTTCTCGGATCGCATTTGTGCGACCGACTTGTCGGCCTCGGGCACCATGTCGTCGCCACCGACAATTTCCTGACCGGATCACTGGATAATGTCCGCCACCTCTCGCAAAATCCGTTGTTTGAACTGACGCGTCACGACGTCACGCTGCCGTTCGATGCCGACGTCGACGGCATCTACAATCTCGCTTGCCCGGCAGCGCCCATTCATTACCAGCGCGACCCGATCCAGACGACAAGGACCAGCGTGATTGGCGCGATCAACATGCTCGATCTCGCCACCCGCCGCGGAGCGAGAATCCTGCAGGCGTCGACTTCGGAAGTTTATGGCGACCCCGACACCCATCCGCAGCCGGAAGATTATTGGGGGCGGGTGAACCCGGTCGGCATCCGCAGCTGTTACGACGAAGGCAAGCGCTGCGCCGAGACGCTGTTCTTCGATTATTGGCGCCAGGTCCAGCTCGAGATCAAGGTGATGCGCATCTTCAACACCTACGGTCCGCGCATGCACCCCGATGACGGGCGCGTGGTCAGCAATTTCATCGTCCAGGCCATAAGGGGCGAGCCGCTGACGATCTACGGCACGGGCAGCCAGACACGCAGCTTCTGCTATGTCGACGACCTCACCGAAGCCATGGTGCTGTTGATGGGAACGCCGGCAGAGTTCACCGGTCCGGTCAATGTCGGCAATCCCATCGAATCGACGATGCTGGAACTTGCCGAACTCGTGCTCGGCATCGTCGGCGGCCGCTCCAGGCTGGATTTCAGGCCGTTGCCGCAGGATGACCCCAGGCAGCGATGCCCGGACATTTCGCTGGCAAGAAAATCGCTGGGCTGGGAGCCGAAAGTCGGCCTCGAAGACGGGTTGAAGGAAACCGTCGCCTATTTCCGGCACCGGCTGGTGGACGCATGACAACAAAAAGCCGGCGGGCTCGCACCCGCCGGCTCATTTGCGTTCAAGCGATTTCAGGGTTGCTTGGGCAGCAGCGACCATACCGCCGGCACCAGGCTGGCGGCGAGCGCAACCTTGATCAGGTCGCCGACGATAAACGGCAGGACGCCGAACTGCCACGACTTTTCCACGCCGATGAGGGTGGCCAGCCAAGCAAAGCCCATGGCCATCATGACTATTTCGGCGACCAGCATGGCGTTGAACAGCTTGATCGGGTGACGATCCCACCCGCGATCGGCGGCCCAGCCGACAATGGCGGCCATGACGACGAAGCCGGCGAGATAACCACCGGTGCCGCCGAGCATATAGGCGATGCCGATGCCCTTTTCAGGCGTGCTCTGGAAGACCGGGAGGCCCATGGCGCCTTCGGCCATGTAGAGAAGCAAGGTAGCGACGCCAAGCCGCAGGCCAAATGCGGTGGCGATCAGCAGGACCGCCAGCGTCTGCATCGAGATATCGACCGGCCCGAGCACGACTTTCGTCTTGGCCGACAGGGTCAAAAGCAGCGTTCCGGCGATCGCCAGCAAAAGCTGGGTTGCAAGGCGCAGCGCCCCCTCCTGAGGCAAAGCGAGAGAAACAAGCGGGCGCATCGTCGTTGCAAGTGCCATGGTCTTCCCCAATCCGGATTGCCGCAGATGGCGGCCTCGCTTTTTCCTATATTGGCTTCCGTGCTATGCGGCAATCGCTTTCGCCGTCCCCCCTTGACCCGAGCTCAACGACACCGCCATGGCGCTCATATTCGACACCAGCTTCGATCCGGCCTACGGCCAGGGCGTCACCGTTGCGCCGGAAGTTTTGCGCGTCACGGCCAAAAACCCCAGTCCCTTCACCTTTCACGGCACCAACAGCTACGTCATCGGCCGCGACACGCTGGCGGTGATCGACCCTGGCCCCGACGACGATGCGCATTTCCAGACGCTGCTCGAGGTGATCGCAAACCGGCCGGTCAGCCACATTTTCGTCAGCCACACGCATCGCGACCATTCTCCACTGGCCGCGCGGCTGAAAGCGCACACTGATGCTCCGGTGCTGGCCGAAGGCCCGCATCGCCCGGCACGGCCGTTGCGGATCGGCGAGACCAATCCGCTCGACGCCAGCGCCGACACCGCTTTCGTCCCGGACATCGCGCTGCCCGACGATGCGCTGATCGAGGGCGACGGCTGGGCGATCCGGACCGTGCTGACGCCGGGCCATACCGCCAATCACGCGGCGTTTGCGCTGGAAGGCACAGGCATCCTGTTTTCAGCCGACCATGTGATGGCGTGGGCGACCTCCATCGTGGCGCCGCCGGATGGGGCGATGGCCGACTACATGGCCTCGCTCGACAGATTGATGGCGCGCGGCGACCGCCTGCTGCTGCCCGGCCATGGCGGCCCGGTGACCGCGCCGCGCAGCTTCATGCGCGGGCTCAAAACCCACCGCAAGATGCGCGAACGGGCGATCCTGGAGCGGATCCGCGGCGGCGACCGGACGATTCCAGACATGGTCAAGGCGATCTACAGGGACACCGACCCGCGCCTGCATGGTGCCGCCGGCCTGTCGGTGCTCGCCCATCTCGAGGATCTGGTGGCGCGCGGCCTGGTCGCTACCCAGGGTGATCCGGCCATCGACGGCGTTTTTGTGCCGGTTGGCTAGAAACGGCTGGAACGTTCTTCCGGTTGAGGCGATTTCAAACCGTGGCAAGAGCATTCCGGATTGACCGGAAGTCGTGCCGCGGTCTCCAGCGCGACCCGCGAGGCTATCATGGAGAGGCTCGGCAACACGTCATCCTGCAGCAATTTCTGGCGATTGCGGTCCATATAGTCGTTGAATCCGGCGGTTACGAATGCCAAGGGCACGAAGCATGCACCGATCTCGCGCGACAAGGTCGCCTCTGGGGCGATCGAATGGTTGAGCACATCCGCCCCCATGTTTCGAAACGCCAGGGCTTCGGCCGGCGTGGTCAGCCGCGGCCCGTAACAGTGGGCAGCGACCAGCTGTTGTTCGATGCCATGAACGCGGCATTCGGCCGGCCAATGACGGCGGGCGGTTTCGACCAGAACTGCCGCACATCTTGGGCAAACGATCTGCTTGCCCGAGCAATCGAAGCTCTGGCGGCCGGGAAGCAGTGAAAACGGGGTCTGCGTCAGTTCGATGATATCGGCATTCACCACCATGTCGCCGGGCTTGATCGCCTTGTTGACGGCGCCGATGGTCGAGCAGGACAGCACTTGCCGTACACCCGCGTTCATCAATACCCAGAACGCGCGGCGATGGTAGGAATGGTCGATATGGTCGCGGGGATTGCCGTGCGAATACATGCACAAGGCACGTTTCGCTTTGCCTTCAGCGGTAATCGACGCATCGAACTCGAGCAGCTTCCAGTTGTCGGTGCGACCGAAAGGCGTTTCGAAACTCATGTCCCGCCGCAAGGTGCGCACGCCCTCGAATTCGACATCTTCCGGGAAGGCAAGCCCCCAGTTTGCCGAGCCGGTGATGATGGCCAACCCTACCTGAGGTATGTCCGTTGATTGATCCGCCGAAACACCGGCTGCGTGATGATCTGTGGGCATGTTTCCAGTCTCGGTCAGGATTTTTGGCGAAGGGTCACGATCAGGACTACGGCCACGACGATGACGGTCCATAATGTCGAGATCGCCGCAATGGTCGGATCGATCTGATCGCGCAGCGACAGGAACATAAGCTTCGGCAACGTGCTGTTTTGACCGCTGGCTACGAAGATCGAAATGACGGACTCGTCGAGCGAAGTCAGGAAGGCCATCAGCGTGGCCGACAACAGGCTGATCCGAAGCTGTGGGACAATTATTCCGCCAATGGCTCTCGCCCAGTTTGCGCCGAGGCTACGCGCCGCCTGAACCTGGTTCCAGTCAAAGCGGGCCAGAGCGGGCAACAGCACAATGCACGTGACCGGAATGGCCAGCACCGCATGTCCGACCAGGACACCGAACAGCGTTCCGACCAGACGTTGCGCCGCCAGAACAAAGAACAGACCGATCGCCAGCAGGATGCCCGGCACGATGGACGGGGTGAGCAGAACGCCCTGAATGGCTACGGCGGCCTTTCCGCCGAGCCTGTTCATCGAGATGCAGGCCAGCAGCCCCAGGGGCACTGCGATCATCGCCGTCAATGTGCCAAGGATCAGGCTCGTCCTGAGTGCGGCCATCCATGTCGCCGAACTGAAGAAAGCCTCGTACCAGCGCAACGAGTATGCGCGCGGCGGGAACTCGAGAAGATTGGACGCTGAAAAGGAGAGCGGGACGACGACGAGCGTCGGCAGTATCAGGAACGCCATTACGAGCGCGCAGAAGCTCCACAGGAGGATGCGGGCCAGCCTGTTGTCTGGATAGGCTTCAAGCATGGGCTGCACCGACTTTGCGCCCGGCAATCAGCCGTCGTGCAGCCAGGAACATCACACCCACCAACGCCATGAGAACGAGGAGCAGAATACCCAGGACACTTGCCGACCCCCAATCCTGAAAGGTCGACAGCGTGCGCTCTATCCGGATGGAGAGAGGATTTACCTTGCCGCCGCCAAGCACCGCCGGCGTGATGAAGAACCCTATGGTGTAGATGAAGACGATGATCGAACCCGAGAAGATGCCGCCGGCCGAAAGCGGCAGAATGACTGTGCGGATCGTTTTCCCGAGCGTGGCGCCCATGCTCGCCGACGCGCGAATGATGTTTGCGTCGATATCGCGCATCGCGGCATAGACGGGCAGCAGAAAGAGCGGCAGCATGTAGTGAACCATGCCGATGAGCGTTCCCGTGAAGTTGTAGACCAGCGGCAATGGCTCGGCTGTCAGGCCTGAACCCGTCAAAGCCGCGTTGATCAGGCCATCGCGCCGCAAGAGCACGAGCCAGCCATAGGTGCGCACCAGAATGGAAGTCCACAACGGCAGCATGACGAAGGCCATCAGCAAATTGGCCACCCTCGGTCTGGCGCTGGCCAGCGCGAGCGCCAGGGGGGTGCCGAGAAGAATGCAGATCGCCAGCGTGCCCAGGGACAGTTCAAGCGTTGTGATGAGCGCCGACCATGTCAGTCCGCTCGATAGCACCTTCTCGTAATTGCCGAGGGTGTATGCGCCCCCGGTGGTCAGGAAGGATTGCCGGATGATCCAGACGATGGGCAGGATCGCCGCCAGTCCGACGATGAAAAGCGCGGGCAGTGAAAGCGAGAGGAAGAATCGCCGCTCGCGTCGTGCGTCTGCCGCCAGCGCAGGATCGGCGATGACGGTCACACTCCTGCTCCCGGTATCGCGTGAACTTTCGCTGCCGGCGCGTATGCGGTCACCCGCTGACCGGTGTGAAGCTCTGCGCAGCCACTGGCCAGCGCCGCCGGAATGCAGACAAGAATCTCTTGCCCGCCGTCAAGCGCCAGCGTCAAAAGCCAGTTCTCGCCGCGAAACGCCTTGGCGCGCAGCGTTCCCTCGAGCGCCACCCCGTCTCGCCCGACGAGCTTCGCATCAAGATGGAAGCTTTCCGCGCGGATCATCAGAGCTTCGCTTGACGGATCGGCGCCGTCTATTCTGCGCACCGCGCCCGGGGCCACAATGTTGGCCTCACCCATGAACTCCGCGACGAAGCGGGTGGATGGACGATCATAGATCCGCTGTGGCGTATCGATCTGCTGAATGCGGCCGGAATTCATCACCGCGACCCGGTCTGACATGATCAGTGCTTCGCGCTGGTCATGCGTCACATAAATCGTGGTGATCCCCAGATCATCGTGCAGACGCCGGATCTCGTACTGCATGGTCTCGCGCAGGTTCTTGTCGAGCGCCGACAACGGCTCGTCCATCAGCATCACGCGTGGCTCGAAGACGATCGCCCGCGCCAACGCCACCCGCTGGCGCTGGCCGCCGGACAATGCTGCGGTGTTGCGCTCCGCCAGACCCTCCAGCTTCACGCGGGCCAAGGTATCAAGCGCCCGCTGACGGGCCTCCGCTTTCGGCGTCTTGCGCAGCACCAACGGATACTCGACATTTGCCAGAACGTTCATGTGGGGAAACAGGGCGTAGTTCTGGAACACTATGCCGATGTCCCGCTTGTTGGGGGCCAGGTGAGTAATGTCGCGATCACCCAACAGGAGTTTACCGGAATCGGGCCGGACAAAACCGGCCAGAGCCATAAGCAGCGTGGTCTTGCCCGACCCGGACGGCCCCAGCAGCGTGAGGAATTCGCCAGCCTGAATGTCGAGCGAGACATCATCCAGCGCGACGTAAGATCCGTAGGTCTTGCGCACGCTGTCGATGGTGATCGGGAGCGACTTCATCATGTGCTCCAGCCTTCTGGCTGAGACTCAGCGGGCCATCATCTCATCGAAGGCCTTTTGAGCGGCCTCGCCGTTCTTGAGCCACCAGTCGGCATTCGAGTACACGGAGGTGCCAGCGTTTTCAGGCGCGGTCGCCAGAGTCTTCAGGCGGTCTTTCGGGATAAGGCCGCCCTCATATGCGGCAGGGTTGACCGGGCCGTATGCAATGAAGTCGGTCAGCTTCGCCACGTGTGCGGGCTGTGTCATCGCCGCGATGAGCTTCATGGCCGCTTCCTTGTTAGGCGCTCCCTTCGGCACGCCAAGGCAGTCCGTGCCGATGACGGAACCCTTGAACGTGTAGTCGGCCGCGCCGCCATCCGCCTTCACGGTCTGGGCTCGTCCATTCCAGGTAACGAGCAAATCCGACTCGCCGTCTTTCAGCAACTGCGCCGACTGAGCTCCCGAGGTCCACCACACCGAGACATTCGGCTTGATCGCTTCGAGCCGCTTGATAGCGCGCTCCAGGCCGTCCGGCGTGCTGAGCACGGGATAGACGTCCGCCGGCGCCACGCCATCGGAGAGCAGCGCGATTTCAATCAGGTCCTGCGCATTGGCGCGCAGGGCGCGACGGCCCGGAAATTTGGCAACATCCCAGAACTCGGCCCAGGTCTTCGGCGAATTCTCGCCATAGGTCTTGGTGTTCCACGACATGACGGTGCCATAGGAGTCGAACGGATAGCAGTAGTCGGACTTTGCGCCGGCCGGCACGGAGTTGGGATCGATGATCTTGTAGTCGAGCGGCTCCAGCAGCGACTGTGCGGCCGCCTGCGCGCCTTCCGGCGAGCCGAGATGGATGATGTCGGTGGTAACCGCACCCGAAGTCACCTGCATCTTCAGCGCGGCCAGGCCGTCGCTTTGCGTCTCCTCACGGACATCATAGCCTAGCTCTTTTGCAGCGGGGGCCCACATGGCCTCCTTTATGGCGTTGCCATAGTCGCCGCCCGCGGTGGTGATGGTGACTGTCTGGGCATAGGCGGGCAAGGCAACCGAGACCGCGATCGCTGCCAGGGAAATGCGTAGTAAACGGGACATGGTTTCTGCTCCTCCGGATTCAGAAAAATGCCGATAAGACCGGCTTTTTTGTTAATCGTAACGTTACGATTGCCGAAAACAATCCGCGAGTCAAGCTGGCGCCAGGCAGGTTCGCTTGGTTCGCCGCGCCTGGATTTGACCCTCGGTTCGAATCCGGTAACGTTGCGATGCCCAGCAAGATCAGCCGGCGCTCTCGCAAATGAAGTCGGGCGATATGGCCAATCTAAAACAGATCGCGGCGGAACTTTCCCTCTCGGTGACCACGGTGTCCCGCGCTCTGAAAGATGGGCCGGAAGTGCTGCCTTCGACCATAGCCCGGGTCAAGGAGGCGGCGAAGCGGCTCGGCTATGTCCCAAACCATCATGGTCGCGCGCTGAAAACCGGACGAACCCAGACGTTGACGGCAGTGCTGCCGATGGAGACGCGCGACTACCTTTCCGATCTGTTGAAGCTTCCTCTAATCGAAGGCATGACGCTGGCGGCGCGGCAAGCGGGTTATAGTCTGTCCATCTATTCGACCACGCCCGACGACGATCCCGTCGAGAGTGTGCAGCGACAGCTTCAGGCGCGCAGCTCAGACGGACTGATCATCACCCGAATGGTGTCGGCTGATCCGCGCGTCAAGCTGCTACTGCATGAACGCATGCCGTTCGTCGCGTTTGGAAGAACCGACCTGGATACCGCCTATCCTTATGTCGATATCGACAATGAACAGATTGCCTACGAGGCGACCCGACGGCTCATGGACAAGGGCTGTCGACGCATTGCGCTGCAACTTCTCGTTCCGAAGGACCAGGCGAGCGCCATGCGTCTTTCCGGATACGGAAGGGCAATGGCCGAGGCCGGTATTGCAATCGACCAATCGCTGATCGGTCACGGCATGTTCACCATGGAATCGAGTGCGGCCTGGTTCGATCGCCTGCTGGCATCGTCAGATCCGCCGACGGGCCTGGCATGTGCCAACGAACTGGGCCTTCTGGGAGCGTTACACGCTCTCGGCAAGCGGGGTCTTGAGCCTGGCCGTGACGTCCACATCGTCACTCGTGACAGCACGCGGCTTGCACGCTTCCTGCCGGCGAAGATTGAGGTTCATTTTGTAGACATGGCCGGTGTCGGACGCAAACTTATCGAGGTTCTGGAGCGCCGGATCATCAATCCGGCCGGGCCGGTGGAGACCTTCTTGTTAAAGGGTGAATTCGACCCCGGCGAATAGCCTGTGCGCAGACTCGAGCCGCATTGTTGCGGCGCCAAGCGATTCCGATTGGCCGTCCGGTGCTCTGGATGTCACTCCGCCGGCGCGGCGCCCACCTGCCCCGCGACCTCCTGGTCCAATTCGGCGAGGAACCCAACGATGATAGCTCGTAAAACCACAACGACACCAACCCGGAAAAGCTCCAAGTTTTGTATTGTAGGCTATATTACGCACTTTTACTATCATCTCTTAGACATTGAGTATCTGTCGATTGACGCACCGCAGCCATTTAATATATTTATAGTCTCTTGATGCGCCCCATCCAAATCAGGATGTTTTCTTGGATAAACCAAACTGACAGCAAACCCACGTTGCCCACTCAGCGCTGCTAAAAATGGATTCGTCATCAGCGGATGATCCCATCGCTCTACCTTGCAGCAGTCGGGATTATTTTTTAGGTACTCGCTTGCAACTGCTGGGCTTGAAATTGCATAGGGAAACTCTGGCTGTCGAGCCTCAAGAACCAGCGCACTTTCAACCAGCTCTGCGTCAGAGGCAAGAACTTTGGTTTTTCTACAGTAACCATTTATCTCACCCGAATACCAAGATGCTATACCAATAGCCACAATCAGCATTGGAGATCCGATAGCTATCGCTAATATTCCTTTCTTTCTCATTCATACGACCTTTCTCTTTATTCATAATACGTGATACTGAACCGCATCGGGTGACCCTGTCCCTATTGTTGAATCTGAATCGACGGATTATTTATGAACAGCCTAAAGTTTTATCGATGCCATGGGATAAGGGCCTATCGTTGACGGTTGGCGTGCATCATCCAAACGCCCCAGCTGGTAGTTCGTCAGTCTGGTCACGGCGCGTTACGCGCCGGCCGAGGCGGCATTGACGCGCGCGTTGGATGCCGAGATCACCGGGCGCCGCTAGCGCAAGCGGCGCCCGCGCCCACCCCTAGCAGTGGCTTGGCGCCAACCCTCACTCAGCCGGCGCAGCACCCACCTGGCCCGCCACCTCCTGGTCGAGTTCGGCGAGGAACCCGACAATGCGGGCGGCGTTGTCGCCGAGGTCGTAGCGGCCGTAGCGGGAGGCCGAGCGCATGTCGACGACGACCGTGTCGCCATCATTGCTGACCCGGATCGCGACGTCGGCGGGCAGGCCGACGACGAAGCTCCGGGCCACGGCCGATATCGTCACCTCGTCCTGACCGTCTGTCACCGGATAAGGTGCGGTAAGCTGCCAGTCGCGGCGGTCGAGCACGGTTTCGACGGCGTCGACGACGGTTTCGAATGGCAGATCGTAGCTGCGCCCGGTGACCAGCGGATAGGCGTCGGTCTGCAGGCGCGCTTCGCCCGGGGTTGGCAGCGCGAGCACGTTCATATCCTTGGTGCGGTCGCTCGTATCGAGCACCGGCGGATTGTCGAGGTCCGTCGAGATGTCCCTGAGCGGCGGCGTGGTCGCCGCCCAATAGGCGGCGATGCCGTAGGGCGTCAGCACCAGCAGCGCCAGCAAGGCGCCGACCGAGAGGTCGCGCCCGCCACGGTCGCCGAAATGCCACAGCCGCGATAGAGCAAGGCCGGCAAACAGCAAAGCGAACGCGGCAAGCAGGGCGACAATCGCCAGCACCCACAGGAAGGCCGGCGTTTCGACCAGTTCGAAATGATGGCCGGCCAGCACGGTCAGCAGCAACACCAGGGCAAAAGCGCCCGTGCGCCGCGACCAGCCGGCCGCCTTCGATGTTTGCCGCTCGTCAATTTCCATTGTCTTCAGCACCGCCCCAACCCGCACAGAGGCTTAGAACGGTTCAACGGTTGATGGAACCGTCGAACCGTTCCAGCTCTGCTTTTGCGCGCAATTCCGGACGGAAAACCGCTGCGCACTTTTCCTGGAATTGCTCTAGAGCAAAGCATGCTCAAATTGAACATCCCTTGCTCGTTGTTTTCACGCATGTCGTTGTCCAAAAACCGCTTCGCACTTTTGGGCGACATGCTCCAACGTTTTCGACAACGGTATGCGGCCCAAAAAACGTACGACCTCAATCAATCCGTCGGCAGGCGATAGTCGCTGAACTGCTTGCGCAAGGTGATCTTCTGGATCTTGCCGGTGGCGGTGTGCGGGATTTCACTGATGAAGGCGACGTCATCGGGCATCCACCACTTCGCCACCTTGCCGTCCATGAAAGCCAGTATGTCGGCCTTGCTCGGCTCCTTGCCTGGCTTGGCGACCACGACCAGCAAGGGCCGCTCGCCCCATTTCGAATGATGGACACCGATTGCCGCGGCCTCGGCGACATCGGGATGGCCGACAGCGAGGTTTTCCAGGTCGATGGTCGAGATCCACTCGCCGCCCGACTTGATGACATCCTTGGCGCGATCGGTGATCTGCATATAACCGCCCGGATCGATATGGGCGACGTCGCCGGTGTCGAACCAGCCGTCCTTGTCGAACTGCTCGGAGCCGACGCCGCCATAATAGGCGCGGGCGATGGCCGGACCGCGCACCTTCAGCCGGCCGAAGGTCTTGCCGTCCCAGGGCAGTTCCTTGTCGTCGTCATCCGTCACCTTCATCTCGACACCGAAGGGCGGATAGCCTTGCTTGCCCTGGACGTCGAGCCGCGCTTCGCCCTCGAGCTCCTGATATTGCGGCTTCATGGTGCACAGCGTGCCGAGCGGCGACATCTCGGTCATGCCCCAGGCATGGATCACCTCGACGCCGTAATTGTCCTGGAATTTCCTGGTGATGGCGCGCGGGCAGGACGAGCCGCCGATGACGACCTTCTTGAGATGGGGAAGTTTCTTGCCGGTCTCTTCCAGATGCTGCAGCAGCATCATCCAGACGGTCGGCACGGCGGCGCTGAAGGTCACTTTCTCGGTGTCGAGCAGTTCGCAGATCGAGGCGCCGTCCATCTTGCAGCCGGGCATGACCAGCTTGGCGCCGATCATCGGCGCGCTCTGGCCGAGGCCCCAGGCATTGGCATGGAACATCGGCACGACGGGGAGAATCGTGTCCCGCGCGGAGATGCCCATGGCGTCGGGCATGGCGGCGATCATGGCGTGCAGCACGTTCGAACGGTGGCTGTAGAGCACGCCCTTGGGGTCGCCTGTCGTGCCCGAGGTGTAGCACATGCCGGCGGCGGTGTTCTCACCGAAAACCTTCCAGGCGAAGTCGTCATCGGCCTCGTTCAGCCAGTCCTCATAGGCGACCACATTCGGCAGCGTCGTCTCAGGCATATGCGCCCGGTCGGTCAGCACGATCACCTTTTTCAGCGATTTGACCGCGCCGGCGATCTTTTCCAGCAGCGGCACGAAGGTCAGGTCGACGAAGATCGCTCTGTCCTCGGCATTGTTCATGATCCAGACGATCTGCTCGGGAAACAAACGCGGGTTCAGCGTGTGGTAGATGGCGCCGATGCCCATGATGCCGTACCAGGCCTCGATGTGGCGCGCCGTGTTCCAGGCCAGGGTCGCGATGCGGTCGCCGAGCACAAAACCGTCGCGTTCGAGCCTTTGGGCAACCTTCAGAGCGCGGCGATGGATCTCGGCATAGGTGGTGCGAACGATCGGACCTTCGATCGAGCGCGACACGATCTCTCGCGTCCCGTGTTGCCGCTCGGCATTGTCGATCAGCTTGTGGCAGAGCAGCGGCCATTCCTGCATCAGTCCGAGCATCTGGTTCCTCCCATTGGTTCCTCGTTCTCCCGCTTTTTTGTTCCATTGTGAGACGAACGGACAGATTGTCCAGTCATCAAGTCTCCAACCGTTAACGGCTGAAGCAAGCAGTGATCGAATCCCTGGGAAAACCGCCACAATCCGGCCATCGTCGGTGTTAACGTTCGTTAACGGGGCAAGGGGTGCGATAGGCGACTGAAAGAGGTTCGCATGGACGCGCAGCTCGACGACAGGCCGTTGGACGACAGCCAGGCCGAAGACGTGCAGTTGGACGACGTGCAGTTGGATGACATTCAGCTCGACGACAAAGAGCTTGAAGATACGCTGGCCGCAAGTCTGGCCGATCTGGTGCCGGAGGCCAAAAAGGTTTCCGAAGACGAATTTGTCGAGGTGGTCGGTGGCGCCCTCGAGGCGGTCGGCGGCACGTTGCTGTTCAAAATGTGCGTCCAGAACGAAGGCGAAGGCCAGCATGTCGCTGCCGCATCGATCGGCGATGGCGGCAATCGCCAGTTCCTGCTGCTCACTTTGCCGACCGGCGGCGGCGCGCTGAAGGTCGAGACCACGTCTAGAAGTACCAATCCGGTGGCCGGCATTGCCGCTGCCTATGCCGGCCTCATGGACGTGTTCAAGACCGCGGCCTGACGTTCTCGCATACGTGATCGTTCAACGACCGACCAGGCACGCCTGGCCAGTCACGATGGCCTTGCGCAACTGGTTCTCCGGACACACTTAAGAACGTGGGAAGCAATCCCCGTGCTCCCAATCGGACAAGGAGAACCCCCGCATGGACCAGATCGCCAACCCCGCCCCCGGCTTCCAGAGCAATCCCGGCAAGGTCATCACTGTCGAACCCTATCGCGGCACCGTGGTCGTGCGTGCCGGCAATACGGTTATCGCCTCATCGACGCGGGCGAAGCTTCTGTCCGAACCGCCCTACCCCCAGCATTTCTATATCCCCTTCGAAGACATCGATTTCACCCAGCTTGGCAAAACCGCTCTGTCGACGCACTGCCCCTACAAGGGTGACGCCAGCTACTGGAGCGTGCGGCCGGCCGGCGAAACCGGCAAAGACGCGATGTGGGCCTATGAGCAGCCCTTCGACGAAATGGCCGAGATTCGCGATCACGGCGCGTTCTACCCCAACAGGGTTACGATCGAAGCCACGCCCGGTTGAGGGCCGGACGCGGCCCGGCATGGGCGGAACTGAACTCTGTTGACCAGCCGCATCGCTGAAGGTTAGCCGAAACGCCCGTCGCGTCGTCATCCTATGGCGAAGCAAGGAGCGAAGCGACGCGGCGCAGACCATAGGATCCATGCCGTGACGTTAAGGCGTTGAAACGGTGCAGAATTCTGCCCCGCCGCGCGCTTCGATTGCGGTCACGGAATGAATCCTAGGGTCTTCGCGACGGAGCTTCGCCCTAGGAGGACGAAGTTGCGCGGTCTCGGCTAATCTCGAATGTCGGAGAGCGCTTGGACTGCGATGAACACAGCCAGCACCGCAACCTAGTCCGTCGTCCCGTCATTGCCGACGCCATCGGCATCATCAAGCCTGACAAAGGTGAGGCCCTTCGCCTTCAACGCCAGCAGACCTTGCACCACGCCCTCGCCGGCCGCGTGGGTCGGCTGGTTGATGTGGGCGATGATGACATCGCCGTCCTTGGCGGCGGCGATACGGCGGGCGGTTTCTTTTGCGCCGAGCAACGAGCCGCCATCGCCGTTTATCGAAAAGCCGGCGATCTTGAAGCCGAGCTTGCGGATCATGGCGATGGCCGACGGGCTGTATTCGGCGGTCGCGCCGCGGAACCATTTTGGCGCCGGCTCGCCGGTCCGGGCGAGAGCCGCCGCCCCCGACTCGACTTCGGCCTGCACCGCTTCAGGACTGCCGGCGCTGCGGATGCCGTAGATTTTTTGCGGCGTGTCGACGGCCGGGACGTGACGGCCGCCATGGTTTTCCAGTTCGAACAGATCGGGATGCGCGCGCATGATCTCGACAGCGGCGGCATTGCGCTTCAGCCAGATGCCAGTGACGAAGATCGTCGCCGGAATCCGGTTCTCCACCAAGGCCGAGAGTATCCTCGTATCGGTCTGCCCGCCGCAGGCGTCGAGCGTGAGCGCGACGTGGCCTACATTGCTGTCCGCATCCGCCTTGAGGCGCAGCGTCGGCTCGACAAGCGGCGCCGCATGGGCCGCAGACGCGGCCCAGACCGATAGAGCGATGGCCCAAAGCAGTTTTTGCAAGGGATGCCTGTTCTGTTTCCGGATCGGCGCTGTCATAACCGCATCCCAAGACCCGCAACAAGGCGGAAATCGGGATATCGGCCATGCAGAAAGCTGATATCCCGACAATGTGACCGCCGCGCACCATCAGACGGCGTGTTCCAGCTCCATTTGCGTCCGCGACAGGACTTCGCGCACCGCGGCGACGACCAGTTCGACCTCAAGGCGCCAGACGCAGCAGGCCTTGCTGGGATCGAGCGGATTGCACAGGCTGCCCGCGACGCAATTGCACGGCATGGACGGCTGCAAAGCGAGGCTGGGCACGCCGACCGGCCCCCAAACGGCCGGGCTGGTCAGGCCATACAGGCCGACAACCGGCGTTCCGGCGGCTGCTGCCATGTGCATGGGGCCGCTCTCATTGCCGACAAACAGTCGCGCCTGTTGCAACACCGCCAGCAGCGTTTCCAGCGACAGCGAGCCGACGAGGTTGACGATCGGCGACGCGGCGTGAGCGAGGATCTGCTCGGCGGGCTTGCGCTCGTCCGGTCCGCCGACCAGCACAAAGTCCAGTCCGGTCTCGCGCGCAATCGTGTCGATCACGGCGACAAAGCGTTCCGGCTGCCAGCGCCGGCCGTGAAAACTCGCGCCGGCATGCACGGCGATGAAACCGTTCGGGCGCAAACGATGTCTGTCCAGCAATGCCTGGGCTCTCGCCGTCTCCAGCGGCAAGGGCCGGATCGACGGCGCGCGCACGCGCAGAGGGACGCCAAGCGGCTCGAGCGGCGAAAGATAGCGGTAGAGATAGTGCTGCTCGCCAAAGCCGAACGGCCTGGCAAACAGATTGGCGGGCTGACGCTCATGCCAACGCAGCGGCCTTTCCGAGGGATTGTAGCCGATGCGGGTCCTGGCATTGAGAAACCTGACGATGATGCGCGAGGTCTTTGAATCGGTGAGATCGATGGTCAGGTCGAAGCGAAACTGGCGCAGCTTGCTGATCATCGAATAGAGTTCGCGCCCACGCTCCAGCGGGGTGCCGCGCATGGCAGCGCGGCCGAAGGTCACGACCTCCGAGGCGATGCCGTGCGCGGTCACGAAACTGGCGAGGCGGGCCTCGCAGAGAAAAACGATCCTGACGCCGGGATATTCGAGCTGCAGGTTCCTGGCGAGCGTGGAGGAGAGAACAATATCGCCGATGAACTTGGTCTGGAGGATCAGGATCGAGCGGAAGGGTTTGGGCGAAATCTGCAACATCTGTTTCTCGGCACCGGGCGGGTTGGGGGACCGTGAAATTGGGCAGAAACGATGTCGGGATTGGGTGCCGAGCCGCGCACATCAGCGTGAATTTGCTTACAAAATCGTAAGCTTAGCGCCAAATGGCCACCCCTGGGGTGGCCATTTGCGCGACGCGGAAAGAACTATGTCGAAATCAGGATGCCGCGGCGCTCTTTTTGAGGCGCGGCGCGACCATCTTGGCAATCTGCACCGCGGCCTGCGCGGCAGCCAACCTTGCGATCGGCACGCGGTAGGGCGAGCACGAGACATAGTCGAGGCCAACCTCTTCGCAGAAGCGGATCGAGGCCGGATCGCCGCCATGTTCGCCGCAAATGCCGAGCTTGATTTCGGGCCGCGTCGCCCTGCCCTTTTCGGCCGCCATGCGCACCAGTTCGCCGACGCCCTCAATGTCGAGCGAGACGAATGGATCCTGCTCGATGATGCCTTTCTGGCGGTAGGTCTCGAGGAAGGAGGCCGCATCGTCGCGCGAGATGCCGAAGGTGGTCTGGGTGAGATCGTTGGTGCCGAAGGAGAAGAACTCGGCCGACTCGGCAATCACATGGGCGCGGATCGCCGCGCGCGGAAGCTCGATCATCGTGCCGGTCAGATAGTCGATCTTGACGCCGGTCTCTTCCATCACGCTTTTGGCGACAGCGTCGATGCGCGCCTTGACGTAGTCGAGCTCCTTCACCAGGCCGACCAGCGGCACCATGATCTCGGGAACGACCAGCGCGCCGGCTTTCTTGCCGGCCTCGACGGCGGCCTCGAAAATGGCGCGCGCCTGCATCTCGGCGATCTCGGGATAGGAGACGGCAAGACGGCAGCCGCGATGGCCGAGCATCGGGTTGAACTCGTGCAAGGCCTCGGTGCGCTGCCTGAGCTTGTCCGGCGGGACATTCATGGCAGCAGCGACTTCGGCCACTTCGGCTTCAGTCTTTGGCAGGAATTCATGCAGCGGCGGATCGAGCAATCGGATTGTCACCGGCAGGCCGGCCATGATCTCGAACAGTTCGAGGAAATCCGAGCGCTGCATCGGCAAAAGCTTGGCCAAGGCGGTGCGGCGGTCCTTCTCGGTATCGGCCAGGATCATCTCGCGCATGGCGACGATACGCTCGCCGTCGAAGAACATGTGCTCGGTGCGGCACAGACCAATGCCTTCGGCGCCGAAGGAGCGCGCCATGCGCGCATCGAGCGGCGTCTCGGCGTTGGTGCGCACCTTCATGCGGCGCACCGCATCGGCCCATTCCATGATGGCGGCGAAATCGCCGGAGAGTTCGGGCTGCAGCATCGACACGGCGCCCTTCAGCACCTGGCCGTTGCTGCCGTCGATGGTGATGATATCGCCCTTGCGGAAGGTCTGGCCCATCGACATCAGCGTGCCGGCCTTGTAGTCGACGCGCAGCGAGCCGGCACCCGACACGCAAGGCTTGCCCATGCCGCGCGCCACCACGGCGGCGTGGCTGGTCATGCCGCCGCGCGTGGTCAGGATGCCTTCCGAAGCATGCATGCCGTGAATGTCTTCGGGGCTGGTCTCGATGCGCACCAGGATCGCCTTGCGCCCTTGCGTGTTCAGTTCTTCTGCATCGGCGGACGAGAAAACGATCTCGCCGGTCGCCGCGCCCGGAGAAGCCGGCAGGCCGACGCCGATGACATCGCGCGGCGCCTTCGGATCGATGGTCGGATGCAACAGCTGGTCGAGCGAGGCCGGATCGATGCGAGCGACCGCCTCTTCGGTGGTGATCAGCTTATCGCGCGCCATTTCGACGGCAATCTTGAGCGCCGCCTTGGCGGTGCGTTTGCCAGAACGCGTCTGCAGCATCCACAATTTGCCGCGCTCGATGGTGAATTCGAGATCCTGCATGTCGCGGTAGTGCTGTTCCAGCCGGTCGGAGATGTCGACGAAGGAGCGGAACGCGTCCGGCATCAGCTTCTGCAGCGACGGCTTGTCGGAGCCGGCGGCGATGCGCGCCGCCTCGGTGATGTTCTGCGGCGTGCGGATGCCGGCCACGACATCCTCGCCCTGCGCGTTCACCAGGAACTCGCCATAGAGCATCTTTTCGCCGGTCGAGGGATTGCGGGTGAAGGCGACGCCGGTGGCCGAGGTGTCGCCCATATTGCCGAACACCATGGCCTGGACGTTGACCGCCGTGCCCCAGCTTTCGGGAATATCATGCAGGCGCCGGTAGGTGATGGCGCGGTTGTTCATCCAGCTTGAAAACACCGCGCCGATGGCGCCCCAAAGCTGCTCGTGCGGGTTCTGCGGAAACGGCTTGTCGAGTTCCTCCTCGACCTTGGCCTTGTAGAGCGCAATGACGCCCTGCCATTCCTCTGCGGTCAGTTCGGTGTCGAGTTCGTGGCCAAGGCTCGCCTTCTGGTCCTCGAGGATTTCCTCGAACACTTCGTGGTCGAGACCCATGACGACGTCGGAATACATCTGGATGAAGCGGCGATAGCTGTCATAGGCAAAGCGGGCATCGCCGGAATCGGTGGCAAGTGCCTCGACCGTCTCGTCGTTGAGGCCGAGATTGAGCACGGTATCCATCATGCCTGGCATCGAGGCGCGAGCGCCGGAGCGGACCGAGACCAGCAGCAATTTCGACGGATCGCCGAAACGGCGCCCGGTCAGCGTACCGATATGGTCCAGCGCTTTGACGACATCGGCCTTCAACGCGGCCGGATAGCTGTTGCCATTGGCGTAATAGGCGTTGCAGACTTCGGTGGTGAGGGTGAAGCCCGGCGGTACCGGCAGGCCAAGGCTGCACATCTCGGCCAGATTGGCGCCCTTGCCGCCGAGAAGATTGCGGTCACCCGCACGTCCCTCCGCGGCGCCGTCGCCGAACGTGTAGACCCATTTGGTCATGCTCGCCCTCCAAGTCCGTGGAAGATAGACAACACCGGGGCCACGCCCCGGTTCCCCCCGCATTCCGACCCGAGCGTTATTATGCTGCAGTGCGAAAGGCAAGGCGTGGTCAGCCAAGCCCGGCCACTACAATCGATTAAGCAAAAGCTGCGTCAAAAAGACTTGCCGACCAGCCGCCTGCGATATAGAACATATCATGAACAAGTTGGGAGTAGCGTGATGAAACTCAACGGAAAACTCGACTATCTGGAATTGCCTGCGACCGGCGGAACGCTGGACAGCGTCAAGGCGTTCTACAGTGCGGCCTTCTCGTGGTCGTTCACCGATTACGGGCCGACCTATTCGGCCTTTGGGGAAGGGCTCGACGGCGGCTTTCAGGCCGATGGCGCGGAGGCGCCGGCCAAACCGCTGCCGGTGCTTTATTCGCAGGATCTGGAAGCAGCCCTCGACGCTGTCGAAAATGCCGGCGGCACGGTCGTCAAGCCGATCTTCTCGTTTCCGGGAGGCAGGCGGTTCCATTTCACCGATCCGGCCGGCAATGAGTTGGCGGTCTGGGGCGAATAGCGAGCGCCCGTGCCAGGCGGTGGATCAGTTTTGCACAGGGCGAACTCGGCATTGAGCTTTCGTGCCGCTCGTCCTATAAGGCCGCGCGCAGGGGGCAAAGCCCGCCTGCTGGGGCGTCGCCAAGTGGTAAGGCATCGGTTTTTGGTACCGACATTCCCAGGTTCGAATCCTGGCGCCCCAGCCATTACAAATTTTATGAACAAAATCAATTATTTATGGCGAATTCAATTTCTTGGTGTAGCGCATTCTAGGTCACCTTTTTAGGTGGCCTGTGATCGGTGCCTAAATCGGGTTACGGCCATTCTTTGTCGACGGCATTATCGTCGGTTTTCGAACAGGCGGCGTCGACATGACTGTGCCAATTTGCTGATGGTTGCTGGGGGGTGGTGGCGTGGCCTCGACGAGGTTGCCTGCTTTCGGATCTACCACGATGCCGGCTTTCGGGTCTACCATGAACATTTTCTTCATCGGAACGATCCTTCGTCTTATGGCACTTCACCGTTTTGTCGGTCGAGGCTGCGGCGGCGGCCCTATTGGCGTTCCTGTCCCCGGCCTTGGCGAAGGCGCTGGCGTGGGCCTGGGTGGCGGAGAAGCGGGACGTGGTGGCAAGCTCATATCTTATTTCCCTGTCGTAGTCGGCGTTGCCGTAACGGGAGAGGAAACCGGCGCAGCGGGCGCCGGGCTTGCAACCGCTGGGCTCGCAGCGGCCGGGCTTCCTGCGACCGGCGCTGATGGTCGCGATACGGGTTGACTGGGCATGAGTGCGCCGTGTGTCGATATTTCTGAATTAGAGATAGTGGCTGTCGCGAAAGGATTCACTGTCGGCTTGGACATCTCAAGGCCCTATTCCATTTTGATAAGCGAACACCAGAAGACAAACTGCTCCCGTGGCGAACAAAATACCAGATGCAGAATTCAATATCCTCGTCAATTTGTCGCGAAAATTAGAATCCGTCCCCTCCCAGTCTTGCTCCTTCATACGCCTGTCCATATGCGCTATTGCCACTTCAGCAGCCTTCGAACTAACATAGTAAGATAGAACATTCATGAGAATTGCAGCAACAAACAGTATCCATGACCAGACCAGAAATTGATTAGCAACAATGTTTTTCGGATCATGTATGCTCTGCAACACGACAAGAGAAAATGCCAAACCACCAGACGACAGAGTCAATATTGACTTGTCAAACGCTGATGATTGCTGAACACGGATTTCGTCTAATCGATTCCGGTGAGCATAGTATGTCTCCCAATCCATGCCCGCCGGAGGTTCCGATGTTTCGGGAGTGTCGCTCATTTCAGGCGCCCAACACGAGTGATTCGCGGATACCTTAGTCGAAAAGGTCGCGTGGCGCTCCAGGCTGCGGCCCTTGGCTGTGCAGCGACAACCAAAGCGATGTCGGATTTCGATTTTAGACGATCACATTGTATATAGACCGGTTCGGTCACAATTTAGGAGGACTCACCGTGGGTGGCGCAAAAGACGATATGCTGAGGATGGAAGGTGTTTATGCACAGGCTCGCCGCGTTGCGGTCACAGCGGGGGCGCTGTCAACGTGCCCGATCCACGATGATGTCTTCATCGACCAAATGGATAGCGCTTCGTTGGAGGACGCCTATCGGATAGGGGCGGCAAAAGTTCGTGATGGCAAGATCAACTCTGATCACAAGGAGTTCATGGCAGCGATCAAGATGGTTGTTGAGGAAAGCGCCATGGATTGCGGCTACTGCGCAAAGAACGACGACTGACACGGGGCATTTCGGCCGGCGAGCCGCTTGGCTTTTTGGGAATGTGGGGGGACAGTGGGTTTCTTGATTCGTGATTGTGTTCGCTGCGGCGTAAAGAGCGTTCAAATGATAGCTCGCGGCTACATGCAGTATGACAGCCTCAATGCTGACGTTTTTGTTGCCTGCCAATCGTGCAAACGGGGGAGCATCTATCAAGGGCAGCCCCAAAACAATCCGGCTGAGCAGGCGGGGGCTCTAGACGCCAGCAGACACTATGATCGCAATCCTCTCGTGACTGAATTCGCGCCTCCGCCGCTGTCGACCGATGTTCCCGACCGTGTAGCCCAGTTATTTCGCGAAGCTGCAATAAGCCGGCGAGCCCGTCGATACGAGGCAGCCGGCGCGATCTTCCGCAAGACGATCGATGTCGCAAGCAAACACTTGTATGCGACGGACGCACGGCTCGCCGGCCGTAACCCTGCAGATGCTCTTAGAAGCCGCCTTAGGGCGCTTGGTGACCTCAAGATACTTGACGAGGAAATTGTCGAGCTCGCCGATGTGGCAGCCTTGGACGGCAATGACGCGGCGCATGAGGTTGACCCATACACCGCCGCCGAGGCCGAAGCTCTAGAGGACCTTACTGCCGATCTCCTGGACCGGCTGTTCGTTCGTCCTGCCAAGCTGGCAGCCGTGAAAGCCAAACAGATCGCCGCAGGGCAGAGAAAGGCATGACATGCAAAACATCACCCGCCTAAAGGATCAGATTGAAACACTTAATGAATCGATCCGACTTCATTGGCTTGATCTTGCAACGAAGAGCCTCAGCGCTGAGGACCGATTATCAACTCGACGCGCGATTACCCTGCTGATTGACATGCTTAGGGAGCTAGTCGCTAGGCTTGATGAAGCGAAAAGCAGCGCGACGGACGAAAAAGACGCGCTGTGATCCGCGCCTTTCGCTTGTCATCGACAGTCGGCGGGCTACTCGGCTTCCCGCATGTCGGCTGCGATCCAGCCTTGCGCAATGTTTCGGGCGGCAAACGCGTTTGCCGCATCCGCCTCACTTGCCTGGGTCCTCTTTTCGCGCTCGACGTAGCGCACGACGATCATGCGCCCGACTTGTTGCCAGGAAGCCTTGACACGCCCATAGGCGGTTTTCGAGCTCAAAGATATGGATCACGCCGCCTCACTCACAAGGGCGACATTCTCGGCCTTTACGCTCGCCGCTTTGTTCATAGCATGGTTGAACTCGTAGCCGGCAGTGCCGAGAAGTTTACGGAACTTAGCAAAATCGGCTCCCAGGCGCTGCTGCAAGAGCGCAACAGCGTCGACTGCGGCCTGCTCACAGTCTCTCCGTTCTTGTTCGAGCTTTGCCCTGCCAGCCGCAACGAACGCGGCCTGGGCTGCCCTATCAACGCTTAGCTTCGCCTTGATCTTAGCCGTTTGCTCTGGCGTCTTGCCTTCGGTTTTCCGCGCGACCTCGTGCGCCTCGGCCCTTTTTTTGTCCTGCTTGTCCTTGGCGTCGGCGATCCGGGACAAGATATCTTTTGGTGCCGGCGTGTTGCCTGCATTTATCTCAGCGAGCACCTGGTCGCGAAGCACGTCCGACACGGTCGGGGCTGCGAGCTTCTGGATGACGGTTATCGGCAAAACCGACACTGTGTCGTATTTGCCACCGTCGAACTTCTCGACAACGCTCATGTAGCGTTGCGCCGTCCTCTCGTCGATGTTGAGAGAGACTTTAACCCATTTGCCAAACTCGCCATGATCGAGCTTAGCCTTGATCGCGACCAGTTCCTCGCCGATCTCAAACATGCTGCCACCGATACCGGCAACTAGTTTGTGGATACGGTCGGCAGCTTCGGCGAGTTCGGCAGCGGTCGCCGGCACGATCACCTCACCTTCAAGCGCGGGTTGGACGACAACCGGAAGCGTGGCCGGCTCGGTGTCGGGGACTGCGATAGCGTCGAGAGCTTCGAACACGAGTTCTTGGATGGCGTCGTCAAGTTGTGGGACGGTCATGCTGGCCTGGGTCTCCTTGGTCTGCTGGCTGACATAGGCGTCAGCCTCTACCCTATAGCGCTTTGTCAATGGCGCCGACAAAGATACCAACAATCTCCTGACAATCTTCGGTCGGCCGCACGATCGCCGGCCAAATCCGAGTGGCCATGAGCGCCTCGACCATCTGGTAAGACTCGCGCTGGCCGCTTAAGGGGCAAGGTTCGATCTCGGCGAGGTATAGGTGAGCCGGGCCTCACGTAGGATTCCCTGCGCGGCAGGTCAAAAAACCAATAAGTAAGCGATGACTTATCGACGAAGAAAAACCGCCAGAGCAGAACCCTGACGGTTTGACGCTTGTCGTAGATCAGTGAAGAGGACCAGTCCTCACTGATTACAGTATAGCAGAACTCCACCAGCTTTGACAAGAAAAGTAGGAATTATTTCCTACCATGGACTCGTTCGCCCCCCTTTAATTTCATGCCAAGTGGTTATGGGCCTCGTCCCAGTCGCCGGACCACCAGCCGGCTGGTTCGACCAGGATGAAAACAAAATGATTGTCGAGTTTGATATGGTGCTGGACCTCAATGACACGGAAGCGCTCCTCGGAGGCGTTCATCCGCACGAGATGCCCGACCGAGGGTAAGACCTCAAGGGTCACGCCCCACCTGGATCCGTTCCCATCCTCGCTTCGAACGTCATCTATGCCTCTGCCCGTCTCGCGCGTGCCTCTTGTTACAATTGTGTCCTTTACACCTGAAACCATGGCACATCAGGAATAGGACTATCCCCCCCGGTTGGACCTTAACGAAGGATAAGCGCTCACGAGCGCTGTATGAATCATTCGAGAGAAAGACGGGAGATGTCTGTCTGGTCCAACCGGGGGAGATTTGCCTGCTATCAGTCTACAGTTGGTGAAGACGACTGCCTTGCTCAAGGGCGACACGGCCACGTCCTAGCCATATCATCATCGTCCGAATCCAGCGGCCTTCGCCACTACGTTTTAAGGGTTATCTGCCAAGGGCAGACGCACAAGAGGGAACTTGCCTTCAATTCCGGGTCTTGTAGCAGGTTGAGGCAATTAGCTCAGCGCCTGCTTAGAGGTCAAATTGGTGATGCCTGGTCGAAACTCCATCCGCAAACAAGCTTTGGTTTGTGTTTCGAGATCATTATGTTGGCAACTATGGTCACGACAAGCGGGTCGGATCACAATATTATACTCGCAACGGAAGGAGGGACCTAGCGAAATCGCAGAGATACGTGAATATTTCTTCCACGAATATTCGAGGGATCACATTATAGCAGTCTCGCGGCCGCGTCGGCGTTCACGCGAACAAAGTGTCCCAAGGCGAAGCATCGATTCTCGCTGAATGGCTCCTCCTTTATTGCCATCACCGGCTTGTGGAAGGAAGGTGACGGCAACAAGCCGCCCACGTTCACCATGCTGACCACTGAGCCAGGGCCGGATGTGCCTTATCACAACCGGCGAGTCGTTGTGCTCCAGCCGGCGGAGTGGGCTGCGTGGATTCACCTCAGGAAACCCGAGACGAAGATGCTTGGGGCGCTCTGCCGGCAGGCTCGCTCTCGGCCGAGACCGTCCAGCAGGGAACGTCATAAACCTGGGTTCACTGGACGCGTCGATCAAGGCTTGCCGCGACCGCCTGCTAATCGTCCCAGGTATAGCGTTGCTTGAGGTGGTTCATTTGAGCGTAGTGCAGCACCTTCCTGTGCTGTAGTTGACCCACGACGATACCGGGTGCGATCCCCTGCTTGGTGGCAAATTCCAGCACTTCACTCTCCGCGTAGGTGAAGCGCGTAATGAAGCGGGTAAGCGCCTCAGAAGGAATGATGAAGTTAGATGCCCAACCGTCGGCCTCGGCCTCGAGTTCAGCGTCTACGTTCGACATGCCGTTGCCGTCCAAGAAGATCACCTTGCGGCTGTGCAGTAGCACGTGCGCACACTCGTGGAAGAAGGTGAACCAAAAATGGTCGTTCGAAAGGTGGCGCGCTGTCTGCTGGATTAGAGCCCGCCGAGGCGAGAGCCATCTAGAGACTCCGCTTAGTGCAACCTTGGGCAGAGCCCGCTCTAGGACGAACACCACGCCTGCGTCGGCGCAGCGCTTCTGGATATCGGGGAGGAAGACGTCTATTGGGTGCAACGTAAGGCCGCGTATCTCCCTGAGTGCTACTAGGAAACTAGCGCGATCAAATTCCTTCGTCCGAATCTCTTCGGCGCGAAGGTCGCCGATCCGGAGCCAGGCAAGCAGCGCCGCCTGGTCGCTCTCGAAAGACGGTGAGTGGCGGAAGGCCACGGCCGCAAGCTCCTCGAACCGCCCCTGGCACGCCTCGACGCTGCCGCAGCCGAAGAACTTGAGCACTTCCCGCACCTGGCTGGCCGCGTCAGCCTTAAGGTTGAGGAGGCCGCGCTTGCAGAGTTCCTTGAGGGGAAAGGTCCTCGCCCAACCGATGTGCTCGGCTAAGGTCTGCTGCTCCCTCGAACGCGCTAGATGAAGGCGGTAGTTCGCCTCCATTCCCAGCCAGATGGTCGCGGAAGTTTCGAGAACCCGCTCAAGCTGCAGCGCCGTTTCCGGTTCTATCGGCGCCTTGCCCGAGATTATCTCGGCGATCAGCTTGGGCGACCTACCGCAGCGACGCGCCAGTTCACGACCAGAAATGTCGAGCGTATCCAGTTGGTCCTGGATCAGCGCGCCTGGCGGCGCCACGTAGTCGGGCCGATATTGGTGGCGCTCAGACATCGCGTCCGCCCTGTGCTCGAGCGCGTCTCAACCGTTCCACTCCAAGTATCTCGATCGCACTAACTTTCTCGAGTTCGGCCGACGTCCGGGCACCCTTCCGCGAGGGCTGGAATCGGAGTTTATAAGATTGGGCGAGACTCACGGTGTAGGTCCCCTTTTCGGCCTTCAGGCTGATCGGTGGCTTGCGCGGCACCGCGACCAGGGATGGCGCGGCCAACAGCACGCCCATGCGGACGGCGATCGAGCGCGCAACGTCCGGGCCGTAGCTGTCGCAGAGCAGACGATAGCTATTGAATATCGCACAGACCCGGGCGTCGCAGAAGCTGATCTCCACCGTGCACTGCCCACCGCGCCGAATCGTTACGCGTCAGGAAACACTTATTCGACCTCTGTGGCAACCCCGATGGCGTCTCGGTGAGTGCGAGATTGGGCCGCGCGGACCCGGTCGATGTTGGCGGCTCGCGTCACACACACACAGTTCGGGTTCCGGTCCTCAGGGTAGTAGTCCCCGAATTGCGGTCCCCAGAGAACGCTGAAGAAGAAGCGTGGTTCGACCCCGACAACGCCAGTTGTCAAGTATCGGACCAACTCGGTCGCCATCATGCAGGAGCTGAATGTAGCCACAAATGGCACAGAGGGACGGAACCCCGATTCCATCTCGGCGCTCGAGAGTGAGCCGGCCACCTCAAGCACGGAGCAGATCGGCTTGCCCATCAGCGTGGCGAGCCACTCGCGCCGTTCCGGCGCGGCCGCTGCTACATCCGCTTCAGACAAAGGACGCGTTAGGTCGGCCAAGGTGGCGGGCGCCAGGCCTGTCATTTGTTGCTGCGCGACTTCGGCCTGCTCACCAACCGGCGTCTTGAAGACGCATCGCATGCATGCTGCGTGCGAGGACCAGGGATGGGCACTCACCTGGCATTCGAGCAGTTGTCCAATCGCACCGTCTATTATCAGATCTGGCCAGAGGTCCTGCACCGCGTGGCGCGCCTCCACATTGTCAAAGCCGCTGAGGACGACGGGCGGCGTGCGCCAAGCCGGATCCTGTTCAAGCTCTTCAGCCTTGCACTGCACAGGTTCGGCCACGAGATCGCCTGTGAACAGCCCTTTAAGGAAAACAGCCTTCGGTTCGTTGGCGGCGGCCCTCGTCAGCCGCAGGCAGGTTCCCCAATTCTCCTCCCCGTAGGTCTGGCGATCCAGGATGCGGCAAAGACCCCGCAGCGGAAGCCGCGACAACAGGTGAGCCACGCCATTGCCGATCGCGCCTGCCCCCGCCACCAAGAGGTCGACATCGAGCACCTCCGGCAGGGCTGGGCCAGGCGCATCTTCTTCCGCATAGGACCACAGCGAGAAGACGCAACCATTGAGGAGTTGGCCCCTGTCATCGCGTAATTCCAGCAGCCGCTTAAATACTTCGCCGACCCCGAGTGAGGCCGCCGCCAAGGCGCCGACCGGGTTCGAGACGCCACACGTCTGGCTGACCGGCGCTGCCATCGACGTGACCCGCAGCGTCCAGCCATTCGAGGTGATGACCGTCCACGGCAGGTCGGGCCGCGGGGCGCCGCCAATCGAGAGGATTGCCGCATAATGCGCTGGGTCGATCGGAAGAGACACGAACTGCGGGACCTCATCCCACGCGTGCCGCTGCGCCCAGTCATGAAGCTCGCGCTCAAGCGCCTCTTGGCCCTCGGGCAGCGCCACTGTGAGCGATTTCGTGGTGCGCATCAGCAGCAAGAGCGCGCAACGGGCCATCTCACCGCCGTTCTCTGTCTTGAGAACGTCGGCCGTGCCTGTCAGCAGCACCGGCAGCTTGAGGAACCTCTGCGGCTCGAAAGATGCGTCCGCCAATTTCACCGCGCTGGCGCGCAGGCGACTGAACCGAAGGTCCTCGATCATCGACCGGGCTCCCCAACTGTCATCAGCCGCGCGGTGCCGCCGACGACGGCCACGCGCCACGGGCGCTCCCAACGAGGGAGGCGCCGCCAGCGACCACGGTCAAAAACATGGAACCCGCACTGGCCCGGCGTGGTAGCTGGGTCGCGCGCAAAGTGTGGCGCTACCACCGAAAGGTAACCCGGCGCCTGGATACCAGAGCGCATGTCGGCCTCGGACAGGTCAACCCAGGAGCCCGGGTGCGAATGGATTTGGCCCACCAAATATACGCCGTGCTCGATCGCCGTGTCGGTGACGTCACCAAGCAGTTCTGCCGAGATAAAGAGGTGGTCCGGACGCTTGATCACGCCGGGGCCGCGAAGACCGATCACATGCGTAACAGTCACCACTCCAGCATTGCGCCGGCCGAGCCACAGCGCGACACCTTCGCAACCGTGCGCGCCGTCCGGCGCCATCTCGGCAATAGACGCCTGCAGCGCAGCCGCCGGCAGCCGCCAGAGGAGTGGGGTCTTGAACGCGATCATGGGCGATGTCTCGCTGTGTAGTTACAGTCCAGTTCGTGCTGAAGGGTCCGGAGGATGAGTAGCAACGCGTTCCCGCGGATTACGAGCCGTTTGCTGGAATCGGTTCTCCATTCCGGATGCGTCGCATAGCCCTCAAGGGTCCATGTGGCGCAGATGTCGTTGGGTGGCCGAAACCCAGCGCCGGCTGGCCAAGCGGTTGGCATGTCGTCTCTGCCGATCGCCGGATCCACGAAGCGAACGCTCGGCGGCCAATCGCCAGGATAGACGGCCCAGACGAGGCGCGCGGTGAAGGATTCTTGCTCATACCCTTCAGGCGACAGGGTGACCCAGACTTCCAGATCTCCCTTGCGTTCAAGAAGCCAGCATCCCGCATCCTCCGCCGCAACGGCTTCCTTGAAATCGTCGTCCAGGTTGAGCTTAGACAGCTGGCTCATACGCCCTGGACGATCTGCTGGCTGAGCTTCAGCGACAGCGCGTTAGCCTCGCCAGCCAGGACCTGCAGCGTTACCGACAGGTCCTCCTCGCGCACCTTGCCCTTGAACAAGACATAGGTGACCTGGTTGCCACTCTCCTCGCCCTCCTTGAGCCCGAAATACGCGAGCACCCGTGCCTTCAGCGAGGCCAAGGTCTCGGCAGGCGCCGCATGCTTGTCTTGGAACGGCTTGCCCGCCGCCGGATAGGTCACCGTCACATTCAACGTCTGCTTGGCCATCGGAACCTCCTGATCGACCCGAGTGAGTCGCTCATGGCGACGCTGCCCCTATAGGCCTGGAGCGCATCATTGTCTACTTTTTTGTTTCCTACTTAGCGTCATTTTTAGTTTTTCGTCTTATCAAAACTTGTCACCTAATGTGCGCCACATTCTCCTCCATTCGGATGGACGAATTTCGCTCGTTTTGTCGCGATGACGCGTGACCTCCAGCTGCGCGCTTCGGAATGCCGGCCGCGCCAAGTCGCTGCAGGCTCCCGAGCGATGGCGCACCTGCACCGCGCAAGATGGACGGCACCGGGCAATCTCGACAATTCTCCGGATGGTTGTAGCCGCAATTTCAAAGGGGCATCTTTAGCTCTTCGCGTTGAGGCACCGGCCTACATGCGGGCACGATCACCATTTGGGACAAGCTTGACGCTATCCCCCCCGGGAGGATAGTAACCGCTCATGACGGAAACTACCCACTCTTCTCATCCTGCTATCGTGAAACGCCTGAAACGTGCGCAAGGCCATCTCACGGCGGTGCTGACGATGTTCGACGCGCATCGTTCCTGCGTCGACCTAGCGCAGCAGCTCCACGCCGTCGAAAGCGCCATCAGCAGCGCCAAGCGCGAGCTGATACACGATCACATCGAGCACTGCCTGAGCGATACCGCGGAGGGTGGCTCGCATGACACTCTAGCCGAACTCAAGCAACTGGCGAAGTATCTATGAGCGGTCCGGGCGCGCGCATTCTCGACTGGTTCGGCTTCGGCTCGCATGATCATGCAGCCCATGGCCATGATCAGCGCGACCACGGCCCGCATGGCCACACCCACGGCGTCATCGATGCGACAATCGCTACCACCGACCGCGGCATCTGGGCGATCAAATGGTCTTTCATCATCCTGGCTGTCACGGCGGCGCTGCAGATGGTCGTGGTGGTCCTGTCGGGCAGCGTGGCGCTGCTGGCCGACACCATCCACAATATCGGCGACGCCACCACCGCTATCCCGTTGTGGATCGCCTTCATGCTGGCCCGGCGCAAGCCGTCGGCAACCTTCACCTACGGGCTTGGCCGCGTCGAGGACCTGGCCGGCATCCTCATCGTGCTGATCATCCTGTTCAGCGCCATTGTCGCCGGCTATCAGGCCATCGAGCGCCTGATCCATCCGCAGGCGGTGACGTATCTCGGCTGGCTCGCGGCCGCCGGCCTGATCGGCTTCCTCGGCAATGAGGCCGTCGCCGTGTTTCGCATCCACGTCGGTCGCGAGATCAATAGCACGGCGTTGATCGCCGACGGCTATCATGCCCGCACCGACGGCCTCACCAGCCTTGCCGTGGTTATCGGCGCCATCGGTGTCTGGCTTGGCTTCTCGCTCACCGACCCAATCATAGGACTGCTCATCACCATCGCCATTTTCGGCATCGTCTGGCAGTCGGCGCGAGCGGTGCTGACCCGCATGCTAGACGGCATCGAGCCCGGCGTGATGGCCGAAATCCGCCACGCGGCGGAACACGTGCCCGGTGCGCGGATTGTCGATGCCAAGGCCCGCTGGATTGGTCACAGACTGCATGCAGACATCGCCATTGCCGCCGACGAAACTCTGCCGCTAATCGAGGCGAACAAGATTGCGGCGGCGCTCGAGGACGAGCTCTTCAAGCATATGCCGGCGCTGGCGGCGGCCAATGTCCGGTTCTCGTCGCATGATCATCATCACGATCATGGCGACCATCGCGGCCACCCCCACTGACGGTGGCGGCGGTTGGCGGCTATAGCCTCAGCCGATGTTCCCGATGGTATGCCAAACGTTCGGAGCGGTGGAGCTCGAAAATCTGCGTATCAATCGATCGTCCGGCCGGGTCGTTCTAAGCAGGTATCAGGACGGCGATGCGATGCACGCCGACCTCCTTACTTGTGTTCGTCGCCTCGTCAGTCTTGCCCTTGGAGCAGGTATACATGTCACCCGTCTTGAGCTTGAATTCCTTGTCCGCCTTTTTGACGGTGAATGCGCCGGAAGTAATGGTGCACACCATGTCGTTGTCCATCATGGTTTGAGGCGCGTGTGCTCCGGGCTGAAAGACCACGTCGACAATCGAGATGCTCTTGTAGGCGGGAATGTCGGAATTGCCGGTGCCTACCTCAACCACCCTGACGCCGGGCGCAATCTCCTTGCCCTCTTTCGGGCCGTATTTCTTGGTCTTTGCAGCTGCCGCCAGGCTGAACAAAGGTGATACCGCGGCGGCCGTCACACCGAGAGCAATTGCAGACCGGCGATTCATGGTTTTCATCGCATCCTCCCAATATGTTGATCGCGCACGAAAGTGCGTGAACAGAATATATATTAGCACAGCCGCAAATAGGCTGCAGAGAATCCGCAAACGAAGGCCTTGCCCCAACTTCCCCCGTGCAAGGTCGGCGAGGTTGCGGCTGGCGGCCGCTATCAGCGCTACGTCTGCTGCACCAAAGCCAGTCACCGTTTTACGAAGCCTGACATATGCCACGCGCCGACACAATTTGCCGCCGTGGCCTGGAAGAGGCCGTCCGCTTGCGTCGGTGAGAGGTTCATGTCGGTGGCGACCCACCAGGCGAGAACGGCAAGAAATGCACCGGCAACGAACTGGACGGGGAATTCGGCGGGCATGTCGCTTCGGCCGATCCGCGCTTCGACGAGTTCGGCTCGCACGGCTCGGCGGCCGACGCCTCCGGCAGGTCTGATATTTCCGGAAGGCCAACCGAAAGAGACGCAGCTATTTCATCATCATGGCATGCGAACCGTGGTCGCTTACTTGCGCGGCGAACCAGTCATGAAGAGCCTTCACCGTGGCTGGATCGTGTGTCGTGAATGTCATCTCGGCTCCCAAGGGCAACTCCTGATAAGCGACGCGAAGGTTCTGGCCGGCCGTCTTCAGGACTGAGAGTCCAGGCATTTGTTGGCCATGGATGGTGGCCGGATCGGAATAGTCGCCGCGCGCAAACTTGTCGGCTTCATGGCGCAGATGCAACCTGATCGCCATGATCTGCGCGGAGTCGCCATCCCGGGAAAGGACCGTTTGCACGCCTCCGGTGGGCATCTGCTGGAACATGTGCATCGCTCGCTGCTGATCGAATGGCATGACCGTCACACCCTTCCGCTCTACCTCGGCCTGGTGTGACGGACTGGCAACGGCCTGCTGCCCCACGGCCGGCGTAACCATGACGGCGGCGATGGCCGCAATGGATGTGCTGGCGAAGACAATTCCAATGGTTCGATGGCTCGACATGGTGATCTCCTTTTTCACCACCATGCGCCGATAGGTGCCTATGAGCATATGACCGCGATCATATCTGCGAGCGCATCCGCACGATCACTCCCTTGCGCCGCTGGATTGATCCGTCGCGTTCCAGGGCAGCCAACGTCCTGTAGAATACTTCATGGGTCAGACCGAGTTCCGGCGCCAGATCCTTGAGCGGCCGATCGAGGACGATTTCCAATCTGTCGTGCAAGGCCAGCCAGGCGAGGACGCGGTTGCGTGCCGGCCGGATGTCGCGGATTTCAATCCGCTGGCGAAGCTCCTGCAGTTGCCACGAGAGATGGCGCGTCCACGCCAGCGCGACGCTATGGTCCCGGTCAAACAGGTCGAGCATCGACTGCTTTGGCACACCGAGCACCTGGCTTTGCATCATGCCAATGGCATCGCAGTGGTGATTTTCAGCAAACAGCGCCGCTTCTGCAAGACTGTCGCCAGGTCCTGCCACCTGCGTAACGACGAAGTTTCCGTCTGGAAGAGGGCGCCGCAACGCGACCTGTCCGGACTCGACGAAATAAACCGCGCGAACCGGATCACGCTGATGGAAGAGGTAGGCTCCCTGCTGCAGCCAGGTATGCCGCGCCGACGTCAGTAGACTGGGCGGCAGAATACGGCGAAAATCGGCGGGCGGTGAGCTTCTCAACGGGAAGGTCCCTTTGTCGGCGCATCAATCGGTCAGCGTTGCAGATATTTGACGAGCGCCGCGATCGCGAGCGCACGAGGGCGACCAAGGCCTTTCTCCTCCGAATTGGCCATCGCGTAATCGTAAGCCTTCTGCTCGTCCCGATCAGCTTCAGCTCCAGATCGTAGTTCATCCGGTGCGGCCGCGCCTCCCATCGAGAGTGGAACGGAAGCGGCTTGGCGAAGCCTGCCAGGCCCGGGTCAGTTCTGTCGTCGTCATGTCATTTCCTTCTCATTTGGCGGCGATGCGTCCGCGGATGAAGTCGACCATGTCGGGCGCATCCCATTCGGCCGGGCCGATTAGCCGACCGATCTCCTTGCCGTCGCGGCCAATCAGCAACGTCATCGGGAGGCCCACCGCGCCGAGCGCGAACATGGCTTTGGCCGAAATGTCGATGTTGAGCGCAAGGTGGGTAACGCTGATCTCGGCGTAGAATTTCTTCACAGCGTCGAGGCCCTTCCGGTCCATCGACAGCGCGACGACCTCGAAGTCCGGCCCACCGAGCCTGGCCTGCAGCCGGTCGAGCGTCGGCATTTCCTTGCGGCAGGGCGCGCACCAGGTCGCCCAGACGTTGAGCAGCACCACTTTGTCGGAATAATCGGCGAACGTTCTTGATTGGCCGGCGGCATCCGTGAAGCTGATCTGCGGCACGGCGGCTGGCGTGTCGAGAACGGCGAAATTCTGCGGCGCTTCCGCTGCAATAGCGGGTAGCGGAACCGCCAGCAGCAAGCCGAGCAGTATGACGACCCACTTGATCACGGCGCCTCACTCCGTCGCATAAACGGTCGGTGCCTTGCCGTCCTTGGTGAAGGCGTAGATCGTCCAGGTCTCGCTCTTCTGGCCGCCCATGCCAGGCGCTCCCGTGGGCATGCCGGCCAGCGTGATGCCGGTGATGGCGGGCCGCTCAGTCAACAGCTTCTTGACGATGTCGACTGGGACCAGGCCGTCAACGATATAGCCGTCGACCATCAGTGTGTGGCAGCCTTCAAGGTCGGCCGGCACGCCGGCATCGCTGCTGATCTGTGAGAGGTTGTTGACCGGCTTGATCTCGACCTTGAAGCCGTTGTGCTCCAGATAATTGGCGTAGGACTCGCAGCAGCTGCATTGCGGGTTTTTATACATCACCGCGTTGATCGTCGCCGCAAATGCAGGCAGCGGCGTTGCGATCAGCGCGGCAAGGGCGGCGAGGCGGTAGGTCAGTTTCATTGCAGTCTCCTTGGTTGAGTGAAAGGTTCAATTCACGCGAAACACGGTCATCAGGCCGGCCATCTGGTGGTCGGCGACATGGCAGTGCAGCATCCAGTCGCCTGGATTGTCGGCGACGAAGGCGCATTCGATCGTGTCTTTCGGGGCGAGCAGCACCGTATCCTGCCACAGCTTGTGCGGCACCGGCGAGCGGTTGCGCGAAAGCACCAGCATGCTGAAGCCGTGGACATGCATGGGATGCCACCATGCGGTTTCGTTGCGCATTGTGAGGTGGCAGGTTGCGCCGCGATCAAGTGTGAACTGCGGTGCCATGCCGGCATGGCCGTCGCCAGTCATCGACATGCCGTTGATCGCCCACGCAGCACCGCCATTCATGCCGGGCATCCCCATGCCCATCATGCCGCCGACGCCGGCGAGCTTGCCGCCGCCCATCATGCCGCCCTGCAGCACGATATCCTGGCGTATGGCATTTGCGAGGTCCGGCGCCGGCAGTGGATTGCGCGGCAGGGCCAGAGGCGCGTCGAGCGGATGGGGCCGCAGCGGTGACGCCTTCTCATAGGCAAGGGTGGTCAGTGTATAGGCTAGGCCGTCATAGAAGTCGTCGATCACGGCATGCCGGCTGCCGGGGTCGCCTTGCATGTCGAGCACAATGTCGAGGCGCATGGCTGGCGCCAGCACCAGGCGGCCACCCTCCGGTTCATGCGGATCGCAAGGCTGGCCGTCGATGGCGACGACGACCGGGCGGTGGCCTTCGAGGCGCAGCGCCATCATGCGGGCAAGCGAGGCATTGGCGAGCCGCAACCTGACACGCTCGCCCGCCTTGACGCTGAGGTCGGCTGGCGCCCTGCCGTTGATGGTGACGACATTGCCGACCCGGCCGGACATCGACGCATCCATCGCGCTGCCGAAGCCGGCGGCGATCTGGCCGCCGGACGTGAGCCGCCAGTCCTGCAGCAGCCAGATAAGCTCGCGGTCGACGGCGACGGGCTCGCGTTCCTCGACAATGAGCGCGCCGGCGAGCCCACGGCCGAGCTGCACCAAGCTGTCAGCGTGCGGGTGATACCAGAAGGTCCCCGCATCCGGTGGCGTGAATTCGTAGACGAAAGTCTCGCCCGGCTTGATGGGTGGCTGGGTCAGGCCTGGCGCGCCGTCCATGGCGTTCGGCAGGCGGATGCCGTGCCAGTGGACGGTCGTGTCTTCCTCCAGCCCATTCTCGACGGCGATGCGGACCGGCTCGCCTTGCCGCAGGCGCAGCATCGGGCCGGGGATGGTGCCGTCATAGGTCCAGACAGCGGCGGACGGCCCGTCCGCGCCGCTGAATCGCGCCTCACCCGGCGCGACCTTGATCTGGCGTTCGTCCACCGCGGAGGCGCCGGCGGGACGCGGCGAAGCGAACAGAGTAGCACCCGCCGCCGCGACGAGAAATCCGCGGCGCGAAACAGAAAAACTGAAATCGGTGTTCACTTTTAACCCCTTTGGACCGCGAGACCGATGGAGCAGATCGGCATCGGTTCTCGTCACTGCGATCTGCGAATTGGTCTCGGCACGCGGAGACTCGCAAAGACAATCGGACGCGAAAGCCCCTTCCTTGCGGCCGGGACTTGGGCGTCAACTCAGATTGTTGGTCTGGGAGGGTATGGGTCAGGCAGGGAACTTCGCCCGCTTAGCAACGGGTCAGGCAGCACCTGCGGCTGCTGTAGCGCGGGAACTACCGTCACGGCAAAGTCTTGCGGCAGCACCGCGAGCACAGGCGCAATACAGGTCGGCTGACAATGCATCGGATTGTCGCTGCCGCCAGTATGCTCGGCGCAAGACTTGCAATTGCCGTTCATGGTGGCGTCGGCCACCTTGCCCATGCTTGAGGGCATCGCCATGCCCTCATCGGCGGCCATTGTCATCTTTGCCGTCATGACGCTAGCCTGAGCGGCGGACAGGCTGAACCCCGCGGTCAGGAAAACCGCGAACAGCATAACGAGAAGATGTTTTGGCGAAAGCCTTGCCATCACTCCACTAGGCTGACGGCAAATCCCGGCATTTGCAAGTCCCAAGCCCGTGATCACTGGACGCTGCGACAGCCGGCGCACTGTAAGGCAAAATTGCTGCGGTTTCAAAAGACATGATTGACAAAACTCGCGTTCGCTCGCTCTCCTAAAGGGATCGCTAATATACGGAGGCGGCGATGCCATATACGTATCGGTGCAGGGATTATCCGGGGATGGAAGCGTGCCCGGCGAGCTTCACGGCAGAGAGCGCGTCAGAGGTAATGAAGCACGTCGAACTTCACGCTGAAGTCGCCCACGGCGAAGACCCGAAACAGTGGTCGCAGGCTGACCGGGAGCAACTCCAAAACCTGATTGTCGCCAGTTAGGTCCGCTTTCGCCGGAACTGCGAACGCTAACGTCATCAAGTGTCCTGGATGCTAGAGGCTCGTCCTTCACGTTTCTGGGGCTTTGGGCGACGCCTAGGTGGGACCAAAAAGATGCCGTTGAGGACGCGGCGGTCATTCACCTTGGAACGCCGCGCGGCTTGTGCGGCAGCATCGGCTTGATGGCGGCCCATTCGTGATCGTTGAGTTCGTAGCGCATTAAACAAGTTCCATCCGGGAGGCAAAGCTGTCGCTTATGGACTGCCCACTACTCCGAGACGCACAGGGAGGATCAGGGAATGACAGCCGATCTGAGGTTCCAGTTAATCCGCCGAACCGTGACGGAACTCGTCGCGAATGAGGGTGAAGTGGCAGGAAGGCTTGAGCGAGCGGAGCAGTTGTCCGCCGGGCACCCCGATATCCTTGCCGTCATTGAGCGCCTCCGACCGATGGTGCAGCTGCACTGCGATGAGCTCGCTGCCTACCTCAAGGAGTCCGGTCCGGCCGAGCCGAGTGGCGAGATAACGAGCCCTCTGTCCGTATTGCGGCAGTCCAACGCACTCGCCGAGGCACTGCGGGACCTATCCCTAGCGTTCCACAATTGCGCACTCGGCTACGAGATGCTGTTCGAGGTGGCGCTTCGGCTCTATGAGCCGCGTCTCAGAGAAATCGCGCCGAAGCATCTGAAGGCGCATGCCGACGCTGCACTATCCACGGCGCAGCTGTTGCCAGGGGTTGTGGCCCGGCAGCTCGCCCAGGACGGGCTTCACTGCGCATGTCTCTGCCCCATGTGCGGTCTCGGTGCCTGCGGCTGCGTGGACTATGGCACCCAAACACTGACCACCGCCTGGCGCGATGCGGCTGCATCTCGGCCTGGTCTTCCCTGGCCTTCTGAAGTCCCGACCGAGTCGGAGCCGCCCGCTTTCGTCCTCCAAACCCCCAAGCCGGATAGCCAGCTGGCGCGGGCCGGAGTGCTAGGGGGAGAACTAGTCCTCGCGGTTGATGGCCAAAAGGTGCGCGGCTTCTGGGACGTTCAGGTTGCGATCCGCAAGCACTCGCTCGGGGACGAGGTGGGTCTTCTGATCCAGCGCGGTTCGGAAACTCCGCGCGAGCTTAAGATCCGGCACTTAAGCGAGTATCCGAAGACATGAGAGGGTGCCACGAACATCGTCTCGTCTATGCGCTTCGCTCCGAAAGCGACTGCGGCGCGGCTCGCTCCGGCAGGCCGGCATTGCGGAGATTCTTGCAGAAGTGCTCAAGGTAAGCGGCATCACCATAGGGTGCGAGCTTCGGATCGGTCCATTTTTCCAGCGTGGCGCCGACATCGAGTTCGAGAGCGCGTTTCACCGATTTCTGGGCCTGCTGCTGGTTCCCGGCGGCAGCGAAGCTGGCGGCCTGATAGATGCGCATGATGGCGCTATCCAGCGCGCGCAGGCTGCTGAAGGTGGCGATGGCCTTGTCATATTGGCGAGCATCGAAATAGATCTGGCCCAGTTGGGAAGTATACCATTCATAGTGAAACGGATTGAGGCGCATGGCCTTTCGTGCGTGCTCGATGCCCTCTTCCGCCCTGCCCGCATAGCTCAGGCAAAGAGCGTAGTCGGTCGTCACGTCGGCGTCGTTGGGATTGCATTCGAGGGCCTTCCGGAAGGCCTCAAGTGCCACGCCATGATTCAATGTATACAAATGATAGTTGGCGAAAGCCCAATAGGACCAGGAATCGCCGTCGTCGCAGGCAATCGCCTCCACTGCCCATTGGCGGGCCAGTTCCATCGAAACATCATAGTCGTCGGCCCAGCCGCAACAGGCGTCGACCGTGTGACTCATTGCCATTTTGCTATAGGCCTTGGCGAATCTCGGATCACATTCGATTGCCCTGGTCAGATGTTCCCTGGCAAGGCTCTCTCCTTCCTTGGTGAAACGACAGGCATCAATGGCGCGCTGTAGATGGTCCAGGGCGACGAAACTCTCGAGTCCAGCGGACTTTCTTCGGCCACGCCAGGCCTTGCCGAGCCTGCCGCCATAGCCAGACGCAAGCGTGCCGATGATAGTCCCGGTGATTTCGTCCTGGACCGAGAAGATATCCGTCAGTTGCCGATCATAGGTCTCGGTCCAAAGCTGCCGGCTCTCGGCTCCGTCGACAAGTTGGACCGAGACGCGGATTCGATCCCCAGCTTTCTGAATACTTCCCTCCAGTATGTAGCGAACCGAAAGCTCACGCGCGGCCTCAGCCGATGTCACCGGCCGGTTCCGGTAGGCCAGGGTCGAAAACCTGTCGATGACGAACAACTCGTGAAAGCGCCCGAGACTGGCGACGATGTTGAGCGCCAATCCTTCGCAGAAAATATCCTGCGCCGCATCGGCGCTCAAATTGGCGAACGGAAGGACGGCGATGGACGGTTTGGTCGGCGGCGAACCCTCACCTGCAACACGGGCGGACGATGACGCCGCGACTGGCCTCGGTCCCGCATATTTGTAGCCGCGACCGTGCACCGTCATGATCATACCGGCATCGAGCGCCTTGCGCAGCGCCGAGACGTGGACCTGCAGCGTGTTCTCCTCCACCACCAGGCCGGGCCAAACCGCGTCGAAGAGTTCGGTCTTGCCGATCACCTCGTCCGGCCGCTCCAGCAACATGGCGAGGATGTCGAAGGATCGCGCCGAAAGCACTATCGGCCCCTTGGCGCCAAGCAGCTGCCGTTCAGCGCGTTTCAGGCGATATTTCCCAAACTCCAAGTCCATTTGCCAAGAACCGTTCCCTCGCGGGCTAGGATAACCCAAGACGATCCTGAAGGCGAACTCAGGGCTGTTCAGGACTCTTCAGGTCCGGGCCCAGGACCTGAACGGCAACCGGTGTCACTCTCACCGTCACAGGAGGACACCATGACCGACATCTCCACCACCGACCCGACCACCATCCGCCACCTCAACCCGGCACGGCTAAGCTTTCCGAGGCTCGAAATAGGCGCATCGCTTGCCGCCATTTCCAGTTTGGTGTGCGATGCACTGAGCATGGCCTACGTGGACCCCTACACCAGTCTCCGTCGCCAGCCGCAGGTCGTCCCGGACGATGATCTTGAGGGGCGGGATTCCAGTTGGTGAGCTGCTCGAGACGCAAGATAACCGGGACCAACTCCAACAGCTGATTGCGGCCAGTTTGGCCCGCTTCTGGTAGGGACCGCGAACGGTGGGCTTCGCCGTCAATATGACCGATCGGCTGGCTGATGCCATCAAGCTCTTAGTCATGGATGTTAGAGGCTCGTGCTTGACGTTTCTGGGGCTTCAAGCGACGCCTTCGGGATGAGACAATTTGCCTGCTGTTGCAACAGCCTCCTTGCAACGACACTGCAGGACTAAGTGCCCGATGCCACCAAGAGTGCACGTATCCTGGAGGTCTCGAAGGGCACTACCGGGAGGCCGTCTGAAAGCCAACCCTGCATGCCACCCTCGATGTCAGTAACATTGCCTAGACCAAGGCGCACCAGATTCGCAGCAGCAAAACTCGACTGATAGCCTTGGTTGCAGAGCACTAGAATGCGCTGCTTATAGTCGTCTTTGTTGATCATTTCGTGGCGCCACGGAGCGCTCGGATCGCAGCGCCACTCAAATTCGTTGCGGCTGATAATCGCCGCGTTGGGAATCTCGCCGTCGCGGGCTCGTTGCTCGAGGTAGCGGATGTCGACAAGCAGTGCGCCTTGCTGCATCTCCCCATAGGCCGCGGCCGGCGAGAGACGCGGTGTCAGCATCGCGCGAGCTTCACTGAGCATTTCATCAACTGTCATTTTCAGCCCCCCAGGGCGGTGGCTACATCGTCACCTCAACAGGCAGTCCCGCTGCTTTCCATTCCGGCAGTCCGTCTTCCAAGCGACGGGCCTGGAACCCATGTTTGCGAAGCGCCGCAACAGCTTCGAACGACATCACGCACCAAGGTCCGCGGCAGTAAGCAACGATTTCGCGATCCGGGTCGATTTCCGCGAGACGCGCTTGAAGATCGGCGAGCGGCACATTGATCGCTCCCGGCACGTGACCGAGCATGAACTCGTCCGGTGGGCGGACGTCGATCACGGTAACTTGCCCGTCGCGCATCCGAGCTGCCAAAGTCTCTCGGGTTACAGGCTCCATGCTGTCGCGCGTTTCGAAATACCCCTGCACGATACGGTCGACCTCGGCGAGGTGGCGCTCCGCGACGGAGCGGACGGACGCAAACAGCGACAGCACGGTGTCGTCTGTGAGCCGGTAGTTCACGAATTTCCCCTCGCGTTCGGCCTGGACCAGCCCAGCTCGCCGCAGGGTCTGCAGGTGTTGAGAGACGTTGGCGATTGGAAGCCCGACCTTGGTAGCCAGCAGGTCGACGCTGCGTGCGCCTTGCGCCAGATGTTCGATCAGCTCTAGCCGCTGAGGGTTTCCGAGAGCCTTCGCGATAATCGCGAATTGCTCATAGAGTGCCTGTTTCGGTTTGCGGATTGACATCAGCTTGAAGTCGACGTTAGATCATTCAATATAACTTTTGAATGACACGCATCTACCGACCTGTCAAGGTTCGGCGCATTTCGCTTGACCGTTGATGGCGGCCCATGAAGGACACATCCCCATGATCCTGCGCCAGTTTCTTCATTCCGACCCCGTCGCCGTATCCTACTTCTTTGGCTGCGGCGGCAAGGCATCAGCTGCGGTCGTTGATCCCGTTGGTGATGTTCAACCCTATCTTGATGCGGCCAAAGCCACCGGCATGCGCATCCTCTACGTCATCGACACGCATATTCATGCAGATCATGTCTCGTCCGGCCGCGCTCTCGCCCGGGCAGCCGTCGCGGAATACGTGCTGCATGAGAGTGCGGTTGCCGATTTCGAATTCCGACGGGTCACGGACGGTGAGGTCCTCGAACTTGGCAATGTGACCGCGCAGATCATGCATACGCCTGGCCACACGCCCGAGCACATTGCATTGCTGGTGACCGACCGCACACGCGCGGCCGAACCATGGTTCGTGCTGACCGGCCACACGCTGATGGTCGGCGATCTCGGACGAACCGAACTTGCAACCAGCGCCGAAGCAGGCGCGCGAACGCTGTTTTCCAGCGTGCGCCGTCTCAAGCAACTGCCTGATCATGTCGAGGTGCTGCCAGGCGCTTATTCCGGCTCCGTCTGCGGGCGCTCGCTCAGCGGCAAGCCGACATCGACGATTGGCTTCGAGAAGCGCTTTAACAAGGCGTTCCGCATCGACGACGAGGAGGCCTTCGTCGCAATGATGATCGCAGACATACCGCCTCAGCCGCCGGATGCGGCGCGCAACCGCGCCGCCAATGCCGGCTTGGCCGCCGCTGCGGCCTGACCGATGAGCGACGCATCGGTTTCGCAGTCAGCAGGCTCGGCCGTCAGGCTTGGGCTCAAGGAAAACTGGCGGCAGTTTGCTCTTCTGATGCTGGTGAATGCCTTTGTCGGCGGCATGGTTGGGATCGAGCGAACGGTGGTGCCGCTCATCGGGTCGGAAGAGTTCGGCATCAAGTCAACGACACTCGTCGTCTCTTTCATCGTCAGCTTCGGCGTGGTCAAGGCGCTTGCCAATCTCGTCTCGGGCCAGCTCGCCGATACCTGGGGGCGCAAGCGCGTTCTCGTCCTCGGCTGGCTTGTCGGCTTGCCGGTTCCGTTCATGATCATCTGGGCCCCAAGCTGGGGATGGGTGATTGCGGCCAATGCACTGCTCGGCGTCAACCAGGGACTCGCCTGGTCAATGACGGTGGTCATGAAGGTGGACCTCGTTGGCCCGAAGTCACGCGGCCTCGCCGTCGGACTCAATGAATTTGCCGGCTATCTCGCCGTCGGCGTGACGGCGTTCCTCACCGGCTATCTTGCTTCGCGATACGGTCTGCGACCGGTGCCCATCTATCTCGGGATCGGCTATGCCGTCGCCGGCACTGTGTTGTCGGTGCTGCTCATCCGCGACACGCGCGGCCACCTCCGGTTGGAAACATCCGCTCACGCACAGCAATCCGCGCCGATCAGCTTCCGGGAAGTTTTTGCGCTGACCTCGTTCCGGGATCGCAATCTGTTCGCGGCATCGCAAGCCGGCCTCGTCAACAACCTCAACGACGGCATGAGCTGGGGTATTTTCCCACTGTTCTTCGCGTCCTTCGGCCTCGGCGTCGAGCGCATCGGCATCCTGAAGGCGATCTATCCGGCGACCTGGGGGATCCTGCAGATCGTCACCGGCCCCTTGAGCGATCGGTGGGGTCGCAAGGGTTTGATCGTCGCCGGAATGTGGATCCAGGCCGGTGGCTTGTTCCTCACCGCGGCCACGAGCCGGTTCGAATGGTGGCTCGTCGGCAGTCTTCTTCTCGGCCTTGGAACAGCAATGGTCTATCCAAGTCTGATCGCCGCCGTTTCCGACGCTTCGCACCCCAGCTGGCGCGCCCGCTCGCTCAGCGTCTACCGGTTCTGGCGCGATCTCGGCTATGCGATCGGCGCGCTCTCCGCAGGTCTCATCGCCGATCGCTTTGGCCTCTCATGGGCGATCACCTCAATTGCCGCATTGACGTTTGTCTCTGGCGCGATTGTCGCCATCGTAATGCAGGAGGCTGCACCAGGTCCGCGCCCACCTTCCGTTTCCGGCAGATAGTCGATGGGTGGGTCGACCTGATATCCAATGGCTCTCATGGAACCGCTCACACTCATCCTTCGGTTCATTGGCGTAGCGCAACTGGCCATCATCGCTTGCCTGGCCGTTCGTGACCTGCGCCTCAGCCTTGTCGGCTACCTCGTTGCAGTGTTCTGTTTTGGGGTCGCCACGTATTTGATCTGCCCAGTCATTGCAGTCCACGGCGATCTCGGGCTTCTGGACGTTCTGATCTATTTCGGCTGTTTCGGGAATCCGGTCTTCTTCCTGCTCCTGTCGCAGTCGATCTTCGATGACCGGTTCCGCCTGAGACCAGCGCACGGCGCGTTGCTCGCTTTGGTAGAGATGCTCGGATTCTGGCGCTTGGCGGAGCTGATCTACGGACCTTGGAATTGGGGCTTCGACACGACAGCCGCGTCCCTGATTGCCCAGCAATTCGCCGCACTCGGCATCATCGTCTGGTCACTGGTCGCAGCCTACCGGGGGCGCAGGATCGACCTGGTTGAACCGCGTCGACGCTTTCGCGAAATATTCGTCGCGAGTTGCGGAAGCTACATGCTCGTCGTCGTTGCCTCTGAGATACAGCTCAATGGCCGCATGGCTACCGAGGGACTCGCGCTTATCAATGTGGCTGTTATCGTCGCGTTCGTGCTGGTCGCATCGTTTTGGATGCTGCGGTTCTCGGACAGGGTGTTTGCCATTGCAGCACCAGGACGCAAGCCGCCCTCGGAGGTCCGCGCGCCAGTGGATCAGAATCTCCTGAAATCCCTGGAGGCGTTTATGAGCGCAGGAGGTTTCAGGCAAACCGGGCTCACCATCGGCGGGCTTGCCGACCACCTGCAGGCAAAAGAGCAGGGCCTGCGACGCATGATCAACGGCGAGCTGGGATTTCGAAATTTCAACGCGTTCCTGAACAGCTACCGGATACGCGAGGCCAGTGAACTGTTGGCAGC
This sequence comes from Mesorhizobium sp. P3_A2, assembly GCF_056403115.1. Classification (NCBI taxonomy): domain Bacteria; kingdom Pseudomonadati; phylum Pseudomonadota; class Alphaproteobacteria; order Hyphomicrobiales; family Phyllobacteriaceae; genus Mesorhizobium; species Mesorhizobium sp. P3_A2. Next base: position 110,995 of record NZ_JBFUGC010000006.1, on the reverse strand, counting down.
CAGTGGAGCTGGCCGCCTTCCGATCCTCACGATTGCCATGGACCTTGGCTACGGCTCGATTGGCCCTTTCAATCGAGCCTTCAAGGACGCGACCGGCAAAACGCCCTCCGAGTATCGGGCGTCTTTTCTTCTGACCCAGAATAGCGAAGCGACGCCTCAGCGGTAGAGTTGGAAAACCGCGCCGATTCCGGAATCGGCGCTATTTTGTAAGAGTTCGGCGAGACACCGCCCGACACGCGCCCACTTATGCTCCCGCACTGAGGATCAATCTGCTCAGTTGATGGGAGCTGCACTATGAAGCCTGACTTTATCGCCCGCCAGGGAAGACGTCCCAGTGGCCTGCTCGGCCACATCGTGGCGCGCATCATGGCGATGGAGACGAGGGTGGAAAACGATCGGGCGCTCGAGCTGCTTGAGTTGCGCGCCGACGACGATGTCTTCGAGATCGGCTTCGGCCACGGCGTCACCCTCTACCGAGCGGCTCAAATGGCTCGCAACGGGCATCTAGCGGGCGCCGATTTCTCGGAGGGGATGGTCAAGATCGCAAGAGATCGCAATCACCGATCCATCGAGGAAGGTCGTATGGATCTCAGACTTGCGGACATCGCGTGTCTGCCGTTTGGCGATGAGACCTTCGACAAGGTCTATAGCGTCCATACGATCTATTTCTGGTCGAGCTTGGAGCAGCCTTTAAGGGAAGTGCTGCGCCTGCTTCGCCCTACCGGACGCTTTGTCCTCGGCTTTCGGCCGCATGAGGATTCGAATGCCGTCGCTTCCTTTCCGGCGTCGATCTACCGATTCCGGACTGTTGCCGAAGTGCAAGCCGCACTTCAGCTCAGTGGCTTTGTAGTGGTCAAGACCGTTACCTCACCGCTGCAATCGCGCCTCATGACGTGGGTTGTGGCAGAAAGGCCGGCTTACGGAGAGGCCGGTGTTTCGAGATCAGGGCCAACTATCCGACCACTCAATGATGGGGATGCTCACATTGATCATGATCCGCCAGCACCTCGATGACCCGGCATTCGCCGACTTTTCCGTGTCGGCAGCCTTCGATCATGAGTTCCAGTTCGGCCTTCAAAGCCGTGAGGCTGCGTATCCGCTGAACCATGTCGGCCAGCCGCGCCTGGGCAATGCTGTCGGCGGTGGCGCAGGGCTGGCTGGGGTTGTCCTGCAACGTCAGAAGGGTGCGGATGGCTTCGATATCGAACCCCAGCTCGCGTGCATGGCGGATAAAGGCCAGCCGGCGCAAATCGCTCGTCTCATAGTGCCGGCGATTGCCTTCGCTGCGGTTCGGCGCAGGCAACAGGCCGATCTGCTCATAGTAGCGAATGGTCGGCACTTTCACCCCGCTTTGTCGTGCCGCTTCGCCAATTGGGATCATTTTTTGCTTGCTCCTCTAGTCGCTAGAGAATGTAGCGTCGCGCTGAAATGGTTCAAGGAGTGAGACGATGGCTGCAACCGCCGCACAAACCCGTTATCGCGTCGAAGGCATGGATTGTGCCGGCTGCGCGACGAAAATCGATAGCGCCGTGCGGCGCATGCATGGCGTCGAGGATGTGAGCGTCTCGGTCACAGCCGGCACCATGACCGTTAGGCACACTGCAGAAAGCAATCTCGCCGCGATCGAGAAAAAGGTGACAGGCCTCGGCTATTTAGTGGCTCAGCTCCAAAGCGAAGCCGGACAGAATGCCAAGCAGGCGGGCCATGGCGCCAACGAGGGTCATGACCACGCCGGCCACGACCAAGCCGGCACAGCCAAAGATAATCATGACGACGACATGGAGGACCTGCACGGCCACGACCACACGCCGCCCTCTGGGCCATGGTGGAACAGTGCCAAAGGGCGTCTGACAATCGCCAGCGGCGCTGCATTAGCCGCGGCATTTGCGGCTCACACGATTTGGCCGGCCACCGGCCTATGGGTTTTCATTGGCGCCATGCTGATCGGTCTGATGCCGATTGCACGGCGGGCGGTGATGGCCGCGCTCGCCGGCATCCCCTTCACCATCGAAATGCTGATGACTATCGCGGCCACCGGTGCCGTCATCATCGGCGCCGGGGAGGAAGCAGCCACAGTGGTCTTCCTGTTCCTGGTCGGCGAGTTGCTGGAAGGAGTAGCTGCCGGCAAGGCGCGCTCCAGCATCCAGGCGCTGACCACGCTGGTGCCCAAGATGGCCTTGCTGGAAGAGGATGGCGCAACGCGGGAAGTTCCGGCCGTCACCCTCCGGGTCGGCGCCGTAATTCTGGTGCGGCCCGGCGATCGCATTCCAGCCGATGGCAAGATTATCGAGGGCGAAAGCGCCATTGATGAATCGCCGGTGTCGGGAGAAAGCGTGCCGATGCGGAAGGGTGTCGACGCCAACGTATTCGCCGGCACTATCAATGGCGACGGCGTGTTGCGCATCACCGTGACGGCATCGGCGTCCGACAACACCATCGCCCGCATCGTCAAGCTGGTCGAGGAGGCGAAGGAAAGCAAGGCGCCAACGGAACGCTTCATAGACCGTTTCTCACGCTGGTATACGCCCGCCGTCGTCGCCGTGGGGGCTCTGGTCGCAGTCGTTCCGCCGCTGGCCTTCGGTGGCGACTGGAACGAATGGATCTACAAGGGCCTCGCGCTGTTGCTCATAGGCTGTCCCTGCGCGCTAGTCATCTCGGTGCCGGCGGCCATCGCGGCTTCGCTTTCGGCCGGCGCCAGGCGCGGTCTGCTGATGAAAGGCGGCGCGGTTCTGGAAGGTCTCGGCAAGATCACCGCCGTGGCCCTCGACAAGACTGGAACGCTGACCGAGCGCAGGCCCAAGGTAACGGATGTCGTGGCGATCGCCGTCAGCGAAAAAGAGGTGCTGTCGCTTGCTGCCGCGCTGGAAACCGGGTCAAGCCATCCGCTGGCCCTGGCCATCCTGCGAAAGGCCAGGGCTGACCGCGTGCCGGTGCCGCCGGCAGCGGAAGCCAAGGCGCTCGGCGGCAAGGGCGTCGTCGGGCGCGTCGGCGGCAAGAGCGTATTTCTGGGTTCTCCGACCGCCGCTGGTGAAAAGGCCCCCCTGCCGGCCGACCAGTCGGCACGGATCGCGGCACTCAATGATGAAGGCCAGTCAGTGTCAGTTCTGCTCATTGATGGTGCCCTGGCCGGGTTCATCGCCATGCGCGACGAACCCCGGCCGGACGCGCTGGCCGGCCTCAAGGCCTTGAGCGATGCCGGTATCAAGACGCTCATGCTGACCGGCGACAACCAGCGCACGGCGGGCGCCATCGGCAAGCAACTCGGCATCGAGGTGCGTGCCGAACTGTTGCCGGAGGACAAGCAGCGCATTGTCGGTGAGTTGAAAGGCCAGGGGCTCATCGTCGCCAAGGTCGGCGACGGTATCAACGACGCGCCTGCACTTGCGGCTGCCGATATCGGCATTGCGATGGGCGGAGGCACCGATGTCGCCCTGGAGACGGCGGATGCGGCTGTGTTGCATGGCCGCGTCGGAGACGTCGCCTCGATGATAAAGCTGTCTCAAGCGACCATGGCTAACATCAAGCAGAACATCACCATGGCTCTGGGGCTGAAGGCGGTGTTTCTGGTGACCACCATGGCCGGCATAACCGGTCTGTGGCCGGCCATTCTGGCCGACACCGGCGCGACGGTCCTGGTGACAGCCAACGCCATGCGGCTGTTGCGCTGGAAAGGCGGGGCGTAGAACTCCGGCGCTTCGCTTCCGGCCCTTCATATTGCTACGACCCGTTTGACGAGAGTGCGGTGTGACCCGCACCGTCGCTCTTTGTCCACTGGTTAGCTTTACTGGGACGACAACATCGCCCCACGCCCTCCGGACTTTCCATTTGCATCAGCAGGAATTATTGCGCGCTGCCACCGCAAGTATCATAGATTTTAACATGTGCCGGTGCGGCAATCGGGGATAAGAATGGCGCGACGCCACCTCGGCGCGACGATGATTTGCGGCCCTTTTTCTTTACGCTTTTTGCCCCCCGAACGAACGCACATGAGTCTCCCACTGGCTGGGCCAATCCACCAGCATGCACAGGAAATCTCCGCCAGTGAGACACGCGAAATGCGTTGTGGAAGCGTATTGTTTTATCGGCCAGTCGGGGGCGATTTCGTGGCACGAGTCCACGCTCCCACCTCGTAGCGACCGACTACGACGCTTCCGTTGGTGGTGGCCTCGTCGCGTATCCGATCCTGCAGGCTTTCGGGTTGGAGGTCCAAGGCGTCGATAACACCGGTCTGTTCCATAACTGGTGCCATGGTCACGGCGAGATCGGCAATGAGGTCGATGCCGCTCAGTCTGTCGGAGCCACCACCGGCCAGGGCGCTGACCGCCATCGTCGGTGCAGGCAGACCGGCCTTGATGAAGGCCGCATGAAGACCGAGGCCCATGTAGGGATTCGTGCCCACCTTGTGGAACGTCTCCACGATGCATCGGAAACAGCGGTCGTATGTCGGCGCCGGTGGAAAAGAGCCGGCCCCCGTCCAGTCCACCTCGTGGAAGACGATGACGCCGCCAGGTCTCAAATGCTTGACGATCTCCCTCAGCATCGCAACGGGATCAGGCGAGAACATCAGCACATACCGGCCGACGATCGCATCGAATAGCGTATCAAACGTCAATTTCGCCGGATCCCCTTCGACGAAGCCGACATTGCTCAGCGACTGCGCCTTCGCCCGCCCGGTCGCAGCGGCAACCGCCATTGGCGATCGGTCGGTTCCGACAACCTCCCCAGTTGGTCCGACCAACCCCGCGGCTAGAAACGCGACGTCGCCGGCACCGCTGCCGACGTCCAGCACGCGCATGCCCTGGCCAATCCCGGCGTGTTGCAAATAACTTCGTGTGAACGGGTCAACCAACGCCGCTTGCGTCGCCAGCCTCTTCAACTCCCGATCAGTGTGGCCGAGTTCATATTCGTAGCGGCGTTTTGTGTCGGTCGGCTGATGTTCCATAGCTCGCCTCCAGGATCAAAGATCATTCCGTAAAACGCACGATCAACCGCCAGTTGTTCGTCGACGCGCCCTTTTCAACAATCCGACGGTCGCCTGCGAGTAATCGGGAGTTGGTCACGTCCCCAGGAACTCGATGAGATGTCGCTAAGGGGCGGCACCCGCTGCGTAGAGATGCAAGGCGCGGAAGACTGCCGTGTGGCCAGGGGTCGCAATACTGAACTTGATGCCCAACTCGTGCATCCGCCCGGACAGCCAGGCGACCTCGATTGGCTTGCCCCTTTCGAGGTCGTTGGCCATCGACGATTTTATGTGCGGGGGGAATGCGGTCCATCTGGTCGTGACGCGCCCTTCGAACCCCTCGGCCATCGGATGGCCAGCCGCCGCCGCGACCGCCATCCCCTCGTCGCGCAGTTGCTCGATGAAGATACGTGCCTCGGGGTCGTCGAGGATCGGACCGATCCCGGAGCGCATGAGCGACGTCCCTCCGGAAAAAGCCGCGAGCGTCACGAACTTCTCCCACAGCACATCGTCGATGTCCGCAACCGGCTTCAGCTCCAGCCCCAGAGCACGATCGCAGAGCGCCTGAAGGTCCTTGATGAGAGGCTCGCGGTGCCCGCCGACGAGGATGTGAGGCAGCCCGCCAGCATGAACCACTTCTCCCGGCTGTTTGATGAATGCCGACAAGTAGGTGGCTCCGCCAATCACCTGGTCGCCAGGAACATGACGGCCGATCGTCTCGACGCTGTCGATGCCATTTTGCAACGTCACGATACGCGTATTCCTGCTGATGAGCGGTCCCAGCGCTGCGGCGGCCTTCTCACTGTCGTAAAGCTTGACCGCAAAAATCACGAGATCGACGGGACCGATGTCGGCCGGCGCGTCGCTGGCGGACACCCTGGGGAGAAAGACGTTGCCGAGATCGCTTTGAATTCGCAGGCCGCCCTGGCGCATTGCCTGCAAATGGGCACCGCGAGCAATGAAGCTGACGTCGCCCCCGGCCTCGGCGAGCCTTGCGCCGAGATAGCCGCCGATGCCGCCCGCTCCTATCATTGCGATCCGCATGCCGTCCCCTCGACGCCAGCTGCCGCCATTAGCCGCGCGAAGATGGAATGGCATTCGCCGGCCCGACCAACATTAGCATTTCCTTGAATACAAGGCCAGCCGACAGGGTTGACGGTAGTGGGTCAGTTTGAAATTTCGAGGCTGATTCCGGCTGCGAGCCGTTCCGCGACAAGAGCCTGGAGTCGCCACAGGGATCGGTCGTGAATGCCCAGTTCCTCCAGCCGAAAAACCGTCTCTCTTAGATACTCTGCGCTAGAGCCCCAATGCCCTGCTGCCGTCGCAAGAATATCGGCGGCCGCATCCAGGGACACCTGGCCAGAATAATGTGGACTCTGTCGGTTTACGACGAAACCGAGCGCCCGGATCGGACCGTCGACAGTCTCAGCCGTCATCCAACGGGGCACATTTACCGATGGTTTGATCATCAATTCACGCCGAAACAAGGTGTCCAAGCTTGCCGCGACCTGTTCGGCAGGAAGCCTGAAAATCATACCCTTGCAGCTACCGCCCCGATCAAGAGCAAGCATCAATCCGGGCTTGTCTCGCGTCCCTCGAAACCGCGCTACCCGAAAGCAGAACGCCCGGTGCCACCCTTGAACGGTGGCCATCCGACTTTCGACGAACTCACATGCAGGTTTCCAGAGCAGGGAGCCGTAGCCAAAGAGCCAAATGTCACCCTCTGGCGTGTTCGTCAGGACGTTTTGTATTGCGATGACATAATCGTCATCGGTCATGTAGACCGCGCCTGGAGTAGGCCCCGCATCCTCAACCAAGCGAGCGGCCCGAGCGACAAGCTCCGCTGTGAGCGCCATCTGCCGAACGACTCTAGGCACAACAGACCGCCCCGAAAGGTTCTCTAAGCGGAGATGCGCTTCTTTTAGCACTCGCGCTTTGCCCGGTCGGATCGCGCCGACGCTTGGGGTGTTTCGTCATGCCCGGAGTATGCCACTCTTGCCGAGGACTTCAAACGCCCCTCAAGAGCGCAAAATTTCAAACTGAGACACCACCGGGTAGACGTCCGAGGGCAAGCCGATCGCGACGAGCCCTCGCCTACCTTACTGCCCGCCACGCCGCGATCATGGCGTCGGCGGCAATTTCGCCCTGCCTGTCGTCGGTTGACCAGGAAATCACCGACACCCGCATGACCTGGCGGCCGTGCCATTTGGCGCCGCCGGCAAAACAGATGCCGTCGGCCTGCAGTCGGGCAATCGTCTGCAGCGTCAGCCGGTCGGCCTCCTCGTCCGGGCGGTCGGCGCCGAAACGCACGACGAACTGATTCAGCACCACGTCGTTGGGCACGGCAATGGCGTTGTCGGCGCGCAGCCTTTCCGCCATCGCTTCCGCCACTTTGCAATGGCGAGCGACCATCGCGGCAATGCCGTCGCGGCCGAGATGCTTGATCATCGCCCAGGTGGCGAAGCCGCGCGCCCGTCGTGACAGTTCGGGCACGTAATGGCTCGGGTCGCGCTCGTCCTCGAAAGTTGGCGGCAGATAGCTAGCCGCGATCGTCATGGCACGGCGATGGGCCTGTTCGTCGCGCACGATGGCGTAGCCGCAATCATAGGGTGTCTGCAGCCATTTGTGGCCGTCGCATGCCCATGAGTCTGCGGCATCCGCGCCCTCGGCCAGATGGCTGCGTTCGGGGCAGGCACGCGCCCAGAGACCAAAGGCACCGTCGACATGCACCCAGGCACCGATCCGCCGGGCGATGGGAACGATGCCAGCAAAATCGTCGAAGACGCCGGTGTTGATCTGCCCCGCCTGCAGGATAACGATGCAGGGGCCGGAGACCTGAGCGGCGGCCACGGCAAAATCGGCCACCGCAATGCGACCATTGTCGTCTGTGTTCACACGCCGGACGCGGTCGTGGCCAAGACCGAGGAACTGCAGTGCAGAGAAAACCGTGGCATGGGCGTCGTCGCCAATCAGCACCGTGATCGGCGGCGCGCCGAACAGGCCTTGCGCCTCGACATCCCAGCCGGCCTGCCGCAGGACCGCGCCGCGCGCCGATGCCAGGCAGACGAAATTGGCCATGGTCGCGCCGGTGACGAAGCCGATGGAGCTTTCGCGCGGCAGGTCGAGCAACTCGAGCAGCCAGCCGCCGGCGATTGTCTCGACGGCCGAGGCCGACGGCGTGGCGTGGTGATTGCCGGTGTTCTGGCCCCAGGTGCTGGTCAGCCAGTCGGCACAAACGCCGACCGAATGCGAATTGCCGCAAACCCAGGCGAAGAAGCGCGGACCTGTCATCCTGTGCAGGCCGGGCTCAGCCTTCGCGGCAAGCTCGTCAACCACACCGAGCCCAGCGCTGCCTCGTTCGGGAAGTGGCTCGCGGAAACTGTCCAACGCCTGCCGATACGACATCAGCGGCCTCTGCGGCCCGGAGGCAATGGCGTCGCGAAAACGCGTGGCGTGATCGGCTGCCCGCTGGAAGAGTTCGCTTGTGGAAGCCTCGCCCAGACCGGCATCCTCCGTTGCGGAAGGCCGCTGGCTCTCCAAGGCATGCAGCATCGGGTCGAGGATCAGCGCGTCCAGTGTCATGACGATATCTCCTATAGCCAGTCGATCCCGTATTTGCGCGACGCCGCCGCGTAGGCCTCGGGCATCGCGGCACCCCTCGCCTCGGCGGCGGATAGCTCACGGAAGAAGCCTTCGAAGCCGGCCGGTGAGGTCATGGTGAGAAACCGGCCGATGCGCGGCACGACGCGCCTATGCGCATGCGGCACACCTCGCGGCGCGAACATCATTCCGCCTGGCCCGACGCGGAATTCCTGGTCACCGCAGTGAAAGACATGCTCGCCCGCGATGACGTAGAAGAGCTCGTCCTCGTTGGCGTGCTTGTGCAAGGGCGTGTCGAGCGGATCGATCTCCTCGACGATCGAGAAGGCGCCGCCCGTGGTGTCGGCTGCGGCCTTGACTAGGAAATCGGCACCGCTGAAGCGCAACTTCTCGCCCTGATCGACATCGAGCTTGTAGGCGGATGATCTTGCCATGCCGCTTGTCCCCTCCTCCGTTTCGAGTGAGACACCGCACAATTCACCCGAAAAAGGTTGCTCCGCCAGCCAGCGCTCGCCGAGGTGCCGGACGAGCCCTAGGCCCGGTTCGCGGCCGATCAGCCAACTCATCAGAGTGCGTCGCACCCCGCCACCCGATTCCTGCATGGATACCCCCCACGGAACCCTAGTGACGCCAGTATCGTGCTTGGGCTCTGATGAATCCAATGATATCAATTCATCACCATGCTGAATGAAATCGACCTATCCCGCGCCGATCTCAATTTGCTGAAACTGTTCGAGGTGGTGCTCCAGGAGCGCCATGTCGGGCGGGCCGGCGACCGTCTCCAGCTGTCTCCCTCGGCGATCAGCCACGGCCTGCGCCGGCTGCGCAAGTTACTCGACGATCCGCTCTTCCTGAAGACGCCGAAGGGCGTCGTGCCTACGCCGCGCGCGCTGGAGGTGGCCGAGCCTATCGCCAATATTTTGGCGCAGATCCGGCGAGTGGTTGTGGCGGTCGAGCCGTTCCGTCCGGAGACGTCGAACCGGCGCTTCACCATCAGCGCCGCCGACGCGCTTTCGGCAGTGTTCCTGCCGCCACTTGTCGAGAAGCTGGCCACAGCCGCGCCCAATATCGACCTCACGGTGCTGCAAATGCTGCCCTATCGCAAAGGCGGGCCTATCGAACGGACCTGGCGGCCGGTTCTTGCGGAAATCGACGCCGGCCTGGTGGATATCGCCGTGGCGCCTCTGGACGACGTGCCGGCGCGCTTCACCCTGCGCGCTATGCTCAAGGAACGTTTCGTGATCGTGATGCACGCCGGTCATCCCTTTGCCGAGCAACCGACGCTGGAACGCTACTGCACTATGCGCCATTTGGTGGTGTCGTTCACCGGCGAGAGGAAGGGGCCGATCGACGAAACTCTGGAAGCCTGCGGCCTAGCGAGACGTGTGGTGCTGACGGTGCCCAATTACACCATGGCGCTGGCAGCGGTCGCCGAGTCCGACCTCATCGCCGCCGTGCCGGCCGTGCTGGCGGCGAGGCAGGGTCCGCGCCTCGGCCTGGTCAGCGTCGACCTTCCGCTCCATACTGGCCACGTCCCGATCTCCGTTATCGCCCAGAAAGCGGTGATGACAGATGCCGGCCTGACATGGATGTTCGAGCAGGTTTGCGAGGCGGTGCAAACGCACTACGCCGCCCCCCCGTCCCAACTGCCTGACTAGGATCTTGCCTGAGAGGGGCAACTACGCGTCAGATAAACGCGCCATTCGGATCAAAGACCTGGGGGACAAATGAACAACGCCTCAAATTCCGAACTAATTACATCAGCTGGGCACAAGCTCAGCGCCGGCCGACATCTTGACGTCCATTACCTTGCGCTGAAGGACGAGTATGATGCCACCCTTCGTGCTGCCGGCATCCGACCCGGCTGGTCAGTGCTGGACGCGGGTGCAGGGAATGGTGTCTTCCTGCCTTTGATGGCGGATCTGCTGGGTGCCGACGGACATATCGAGGCTCTGGATCTGGCGGAGGAAAATGTCGAAGCAATCGAAAGCTTGATTGCAAGCCAACAGTTTGCCTGTCCGATAAGCACCAGAATCGGCGACATGACTTCGCTGCCGTATGAGACCGGCACGTTCGATGCGGTCTGGAGCGCGAACTCCACCCAGTATCTGAGTGACGAACAACTCACCCGGGCAATCGAGGAGTTCCGCCGCGTCGTAAGACCCGGCGGGCTTGTTGCCGTGAAGGAGGTCGATATCTCGGTTTGGCAGTATCAGCCCCAAGACCCCAAACTGATGTGGCGCCTACTCGATGCGCTATCCGATGATACACAGATCTCCGGCGCCATGAGGGGAACTCGCTTGTCAGCCTGGTTTCGCGCGGCGGGCCTTGAGAACGTTTCCGCCATCACAACGCTTGCCGAACGTCGCCAACCATTGCGGTCTGTGGAGCGCGAATACATCGGCAACAATCTCGCATTCTTATCCGGCCTGGCCCGAACGCGCGACCTGCCAGAAGCCGATCTTCGGCAATGGCAAGCTGTCGGAGAAGAACCGGAGCGCCTGATTTCCGACCCCGACTTCTGCTATCGCGAAATGTGGGTCCTCAGCTTGGCAGGAGCTCGCGTTGATCTGGCTGTTTGGGCCGACATCTGGATTGTCACGCGACGACTACCGCAGTTTCGATATCTGAAGCGCTCCGTGTAATCAGGCGTCGCGTCAACAAATCGCGCGTCGGCGACAATAGTCTAGAGGAACTGATTGTAGAAAGCGCCGCAGCCAGAAAGCTTGCCCTCTTGTTGGACAACCACAATTAGTGCGCGGGCTTGCCGGCGCATTTTATAGCCTAAGAACAGCCACAGGGACGCGCCAGGACGCGCGCGCGCTTCCCTGCAGGAGGACAGCAGCCGGCCGAAGCGCGCTGGTGAGGCTCGGCACGGAACGACAACAACTAACGCGCGGTGACCCTGCCCCACAATGGATCATTTGCCGCTGGCACCAGATTTGCAGTGTCAGAAGCGCCGGGTGTTGGGCCCGGCAATTGGGGCGGTTGGGGCCTCGCCGCTTCGCGAATGGAGCGGCGAGGTTTTTCATTCAGCAAGCGGCCCGGCAAGCGAGCGAGTAGGTTGTTGGCCATGTTAAGACTAGGGGGACATGAACCTCTTTTTGATCGCGCTTGCCGTCGCCCGTAACTGGTATTCCGGCTACCATGATCCGGTAACCGGCTATGAATGCTGCGACGGCAAGAAGGATTGTAGGGTCATCAGCCCGCGCTATGTCGAGCGGCTGGTCGGTTCGGGCCCGACCCACCGGCAATAATGACCTTATTCCGAAGCTGAAATGTGCCAAGTGTGGCGGCAAGAGAGTAGGGTCGATCTATACCCAGGACCCCAGCCCGACCGGTGCACCGAGCGGCAATAGACGGTCGCCACACAGCGTTTGCCCAGTATCCACAGGCGACGGGCCGATCGGTAAAATTGTCCGGGTTCCGTTAAGGTCTTCCGCATTAGCGCCGGCTCATGGTCTCGATGTTGCCTAGCAACGAAGCCCGCTGCCGCCCCAACAGCCCACCCGCCCAGGCAGCGGGCTTTTTCCCTTCGCATTTTCAAACGGCTTATGTTTCGGGGTTTGCAACAAGCGAACACGCGACCAGCAGAAGCAGGGCAAGGCCCGCCGCGAAAAGCCGCCAAATGGCTTGTGCGCCAGGCCGCGCGAGACGCGGGCCTTCCTAATTCTCCGCGTGGCTGAAGACGACAGCGCCGTCGTCCTTGCGAACTTCAACGGACACAATCCCATCGTCGCCCTTTCGGGTCTGGAACATGGAGATTGCATAGTCTTTCGCGACCTTCTCGGCGTCGAAAGTCACCTTGTCGATGATGCCCTGTCTTCCATACCAGATGACAGTGTAGGCCATTGTGGCTCCCCTACATTCCGCCGAAGCATATAGGCGTCCGGCTTGTCACGCCACTTTGGCACCGGCCGCCGCCAGGCGGGCAGCTTGCGTCCACAGGAAAGCGCGAGGAAGCGCAAGGCGTTTGTGGCCAGTCGAAAGACACATCCATCGGTCCGGGTCGAGGCGGTTGGGGTGCGGTGTTTCGGCCGCCGGGCCTAGCCGACATGAGATCATCAGAATCCATTGTCTCGCCATTCCTTGTCTTGGCATGCCTGCCGAGCGCCTGCCGCGAGGTTTACGGCCGGCGAAGACCCAGCATAAGGGTGGTCAACGTTGCGCTCGCGCACGCCACCGCTATCAGCGCGACAACGCCGGGAGGGCTGGACGTTTTCTTTGCGCGAAATGGAACATCTCTTGCAGGCAAAGCACTATGAACCAGCGCGTCCAGATCGGACCTGCTGCCGTGCCGAACGGAATAGGCGCGCGTGAACTCGGCGCCGAAAAGAAAGATTTCCGATGAGTAGTAAACCCAGAGAAGTATGACGAGCAGTCCACCAGCGGCACCATATGAGGACGCAATCGCACTGGTGCCGATATACCACCCAATGAGTGATTTTCCGAGCGTGAACAGGGCAGCGGTCACAACAGCACCAATCCCTACATCCCGCCATTCGAGCCTTCGATCGGGCAAAACTTTGTAAATGGATGCGAACATCAGGGAGATGAGGGCAAAGGAAACGACGGCATTGATCATGCTGAGGATGATCGTGCCGAACGGCAGATGGGCGTTGATGAGATTACCCAGCGCCGAAATCGCAGCACTCGCTATGAGAGAGACCAGCAAGAGGAAACCTAGCGAAGCCACCAACCCCAGACTAGCGGCACGTGCCCGCACCAGACGCGACAAGGAATTGCCCTGCGGTTCGACCCTCCAAATCGTGTTCAGCGACTGCTGCATTTCGCCAAACACGCCTGACGCAGCCACCAACAAGGTGAATAGCCCGATCACGGCGGCCCAGGTTCCGTATAGCTTGCTAGATGCGCTCTCCAGCGCAGTCTGCAGGAGATCGGCGCTTTCTGGCCCCATCAGCCCGGAGATCTGGGCAGACAAAGCCAATTGCGCGGCATCATGACCGAAAACGAGACCTGCGATAGCGACCACAATCAGCACGATCGGCGCCAGCGACGTGGCAGCATAAAAAGCCATCGCAGCGCCATGACCAAGAGCATTGTCGTTGATGAAGCCGACTACGCTTTCTCGCACCAAGTCCCATAGATTTGTGATTGAGGGTCGCACTTTGTCTCCGCAGGCAGTGAGTTGAAACGGCGTCCATTAGCAATGCGCCAGAACTTCCGATGTTCCGGTTGGGGGCCACCTCCAAGTCACGGGCTCAAACCCCTTTAAGGCTCTAGTGCCGGCTGTGAGCCTACTGGATCCCACGACCGTCCTGTCGCGCTCTGGAAATCTGGGCCGGAACACCACTCCAACCCCCGCTTCGTCGGTTCTTGGCCAGGCGGCAATCCCTCCAGCTCCGGTCGGTCACCGGGTCCAAGGCCGATCCCGTATCGGATTAGAAGCTGGGCGAAATGCTTTGAGTGGCATTCGCCAATGCTTTCGTCGTGGCTCCACGCCTTCGAAGCGGGCCGGCTGAATGGGCAGCCATCGACCGATGGCGACACCATAGGTTGCTCTGCACCACTAGCAGTGTTTCACTATTGCCTCCGGTGCGCAAAGGTCCATTAAAGCGCAATCCAGAAAGGACACTTGTAAAGGTCTCTATCGGATGGCGAAGAAACTCAAAGTCTATCAAACCTCGATCGGCTTCTTTGACCTTGTCATCGCAGCGCCATCGATGAAAGCCGCCGCAGAGGCCTGGGGTGCCGATCCCGACATCTTTAAACGGGGATTCGCGAAACCGACAGAAGACCCCAAAGTGGTCGAGGCAACAATGGCCGCACCAGGCGTCGTGTTGCGGCGGCCGGTCGGATCGCATGGGAAATTCACTGAAAAGGCTGTGCTTCCGAAAGCACTCGAGGGGGTCCAGCGGGCTCCGCAGGGTCGTGCGCAGCGCGCGGACACCAGCAAGCAAGTCGAAATGAAATCCGACGAGAAAGCGAAACGGAACGCGGCGGCCGCTCTCGAAAGGGAAAGAAAACATGAGGCCCTGGATCGCGCAAAGGCGGAGGCCAGGAGCGAGCGTGCGAAGAAGCAACGCGAGCGGATGATCGCCAAGGCAAATGCCGCCTTCGCGCGCGCTCGTAGCCGCCATGAGAGCACGACGAACTCCATCGGACAGCGACGAGAGGAGCTGGACAAAGAGGAAGCCAACGAGAGCCAAAGATGGGAGCGCGAACAGCAGGCGCACCGTGACGCGCTGAAGGAGGCAGAAGAGTAGGCGGGCGGTTCCCGTTGCTCCTTGCTCCTGCGAGCCGGCTGCTAACGCAAGGCTGGCGGCCTTCAGCACTCGGTAATAGCCATCGGTTGAACCTCTCCAGGCCTAGGAGATGTTCATCCGGCGTCAGGCGCAACGGATGGGCCGGAGCGTGGGGTCCTGGCCTCTTCGGCTACGACGAGCAAAGCCTCAAGTGTGATCGCTACTCCTGACATGAGGATGGCTATGTCACCACTAGCACCGGTTAGCGAGAGCTCTGTCGCACGATTTTGCAAAGTGACGCTGAGGTCCTTAAGTCTCCTGCGGAGGTCGTCGTCCATTTGTGTTCTCCAAGGTTAGGCCTTGGAGCAACGTGCCTGCTGACAACCTGTTCCGCCGTGGCGGCAAGTAACAACGGCTGACCGAGATTACACTTTGGGCTTTCGCCTGCTCTTCGGCAGAGCCGGTTTGGGATTAAGCCTTATCCACTGACCAGCCGCCGCGCTGCACTCCCCCAGTCTGGTCATCCAACCAATCATTACCGGCAGTGGCAAAAGACCCGACGTTGCCGAATTCAGCAATTTCGTAAAAGCTCAGCAACTTATCGCAAATGGCCGCATCTGCTCAGACCGCAAAGGTGCCTCAATGCCAGCAACCGAGTTGCTCCCGATTTTCTTGGAACCGTAGTTTCGCTGAGATGTTTCGTCACCGAAGGGAACGTGCGAAATACGGAGTTCACCATGAAACGGCTTCTTTGCGCTGCAGCCATTGCGGCATTATCAACTGGGTTCGCCTTTGCACAATCGACCAGCACCACCACAGGCGGATCCTCGACAACGACAGGCGGATCGTCAACAACCACGACGATGCCGAGCACCACGACTGACCAGGGAACCGACTCGACTACAACGAGTGGGACGAACTCGAATTCGGCTAAGGATTGCGCGCCAGGTCAACAAACAGGCAGCGCCAAACAGGCGGCACCCGGCCAACAGGATACAGATGCAAAATCTGCAGCGCCAGGTCAGATGAAAACGACGACGGAAGGTTGCTGACGGAAGCGCCCTTGCGAGGATGGTTTTCTACGGCCAGGAAGTTCCTGGTCATTTCCAACCCTAGGCCCTCACCCGTCTCGGCCCCACGCCGAGGCGGGTTTTTTGCGTTTCTGACGATCCGAGGTGGCCGGGCTGTGAACTAGTCCACCAGCAATAGAAGCGGCTTGTGCTTTGGCTTTTCGTGCCAGAGCACCTGGCGCAGGTCGCTCATATCAACCAGTTGCCCGCATGTCGGGCACTGATAAAAGTTCTCCCGCTCTTCAGCCGGTTCGCCGCCATGTCGCTGGCTCGGAAGGGGCGGTCCTGGATCAGATGGCTTCACCTAGGCGCCCAGCAACATGGCTTCGCGCTGAAGCGTCGCGCGATCGTTGCCATGCTTCCTGATGAGCTCCCGAACTTCAGGAATCGTAAGTTGGAACTCTCTTGCGAAATGGGCGACCTCATAGCCGTCGTCTACCGACAGTCGCTCGCGGTCACGGAAATCGGTTTTGGTCTTGTCGTCCGCCATGGCTGTTCCTCCTGGTTAGGAAAACAGTGGCCGACAGCGAATGTTCCATCTCTCTTATATAAGAGTCAGCTAACGGAACCGAAACAACCATGCGATATTGAATCAAATTCGATGTGCGTGGGGTTCCGATGCGCAAGCCAACCGGCGGAAACCGGCTGTCGTTCATACCTCCGTTGATGCCGACCCTAGTGGAGAAGCCGCTGGAGGGCGATGGCTGGATTCACGAAGTGAAGTTCGACGGCTACCGCTCCCAAATCATTAGGGATGCTGGCGGCGTGCGCATCTACACGCGTCGCGGTCTGGACTGGACGTCCAAATACCGCGACCTCGCCAAGGCGGCCGGTGAGATGAAGGTCGAAAGCGCCATCATCGACGGCGAGGTGATCGTCACCAATGAGGCCGGGCTGTCCGACTTCAAGGCGCTGCGCAAAGCTATCACCAGCCGCCAGCATGACCTCTATTTCGTAGCCTTCGATCTGCTTCACCTCAACGGTCACGATCTCCGCGACATGCCGCTGGAGGACCGCCGCGAGATTCTGCAGGCGATGATCACCGCCGGCGGTCGCATGCAGTTCAGCCAGACGCTACCAGGAGATGTAAAGGCCATCTTCGAACTGGTCGACAAGGCCGGGCTTGAGGGCATGGTCTCGAAGCGTAAGGACAGTGTCTACCGCAGCGGAGCGTCGACTGCCTGGCTGAAGACCAAAGCCTTCATGATCGAGGAATACGATCTGCTCGGCGTCGAGCGCGAGCCTGGCAAGCCCGCTTTTGCGCTGATGGCAGAACGCGGAACCGGCCGCTATGTCGGAAGCGCCTTTATCAACGCCAATCGGGAAATGCGCGAACGGTTATGGAAGCGCCTCCAGGAGCACGCAGGGCCGGCGCCCAAGGGCATGAAGCGGCCGGCGACGCAGTGGGTGAAACCCGGCATCATCGGCCGTGTGAAGCATCTGCGCGGCGAGGAAGACTTGCGCCATGCGTCCCTGCAGGATTTCCGGGAAGAGGATTGGAGTCCGGGCTAACGGGCTTTGGCTGAGCCTTTGGATAAAAATGGCCCAGCTTCCGGTCAATACCATTAGCGGGGCCACTTGTAGACTAAATAGCCCCCATCAGAACTACGCGGGCTTCGCTTTATCGTGGAGGCGGTGCTGGTTTTTCGTCGTGCCGAGCCACGTCGCTCGGCGCAATGGCGCGTCAGGATCAACGCATGCGGCGGCAAAGCAGCATGGCAAGCAGTCGCCATCATGGGATGCGGCCAACCGGCTCGTCGCAGCGGTAGAGTGGGCAGCGGCCATCACGGGTCTGGACATAGGCCGACATCGGCACCTGCGGCCAGTCGCACTCGTTGCCGAACTGCCTGACATAGCGGTCATAGGTGTTCGGGCCGGTGGTCAGCACCACGGCGTGGCGGCTCTGAATCATCTGTTGAAGCTCTCCGCAACTCGTCTTGCGCGTGTCCGGCCGGGCGTTGGCTAAGCCGGTCGCGGCAAACATGATCGCTGCTGTCATCGAAATAATTCGGTGCATGGAAATTCGGTGCATGGACATGGGCGTCACTCTCGAACTGATATGCCCCGCGAAACTCGCATCCCGGCCGGCGGGCCGGCAACAGCAATCTGGCCACATTTTTGCGGCAGCGCGCGTAATAAGGAAAACATGGGGCGACCTCGCTTGTTAGGGTCACCCAATCTCACCCTCAACCAACAGCCACCGCCACCCGTTTCCTGACAACAGACGGGCGCTACCCAGCCGTAGGCGGCTGCCCCGAGCCATACGGAGGTCCTCGTTGCCGTCTATTGCAGGCGCTCCCATTTCCAAGGAATATCTGGGAGCGTCTAACGACGCCCCCACCTCTGGAACGAGGCGAACTTAGATCAATAATCGCCGTTGTAATACCGGTCGTCGCAGGGCGCCGTGTAAATCCGGCCGCGGCGATCCTGGTAGCGGCAGAGCTGTTCGCCACGACGCTGCGGCGTAGTCGACTGGCCGATCACCGCGCCCAGAAGCGCCCCGCCTGCAGCACCTACAACCGTGCTCTCTGTGTTGCCGCCAAGCGCCTGGCCGGCCAACGCGCCGACGCCGCCGCCTATTAGCGCACCGGTGGTCGCCCTCTGCTGCTGTTCAGTTTGGGTCGCGCAGCCCGCCAATGCAGCGGCCATGAGGACGGCGAGAACGGCTTTCTTGAAAATCATCTGGGAACTCCTTTGAAGCCCCAAACGCGGACGGGGGCGAATGGTTGCCAGTTGCTGTTGCAATACGGCCAAACGGCGGCGTGCCGGCTCACGAAGTGTGTCATGGTTTCCCCGCAGTTGAAGGCCTTGGTTTCTAAACCGAGAAGCCGGGCATTCGACACAAAGTGGACGGGTGTTTTCAACCAAACGACAGGTCGCTGATTGTTAGCATCTAAGCCCAGCAGGACAGAGCGAGCGATGGACGAGGTTGCAGCGGCCCTAAATGCGCCCTCAGGTAGGGGGGGTGTGCGTGCGGCCCAGTATTTGCGGATGTCGACGGAACACCAGACCTACTCGATCGATAACCAGGCGGATGCCATCCGCAACTATGCCGATATCATGGGCTACGACATTGTCGCCACTTACGAGGACCTTGGTCGCAGCGGTCTAAACCTGGGAGGGCGCCCCGGTCTTCAGAAGTTGCTGGCTGATGTTGAGAGTGGGCGGGCCGATTTTGAGACGGTCGTGGTCTATGATGTAAGCCGTTGGGGACGTTTTCAGAACATTGATGAAAGCGCAGCCTACGAATACCGGTGCCAGATGGCCGGGGTGCGGATCGAATTTTGCGCCGAGCAGTTCGTAAACGACGGCAGCATCGGATCCGATGTGCTCAAGGCCATCAAGCGCAGCATGGCGGCCGAGCATAGCCGAATGCTTTCGCAGAAAGTGTTCATAGGTCAGGTGAGGCTGATCCGTATGGGATTTCGCCAGGGCGGAAAGGCCGGGCTTGGCCTGCGACGCTTACTTGTCGACCGAGAGGGGCGTCCAAAAGGCATTCTTTCGGCCCACGAATACAAGAGCCTGCAGACGGACCGTATAGTTCTGGTCCCCGGACCGCCGGACGAGATCGCGACCGTGAGATGGATTTTCGAGCACTTTGTCAAAACACGGAAGACAGAGCTTCAGATCGCAAGACTGCTAATCAAGCGCGGCGTGCTGACCGACTGCGGGCGTCCATGGACCCGAGAGTCTATGCACTCGGTGCTGACCAACGAAAATTACGTCGGCAACAGCGTTTGGAACAAGAGCTCGACCAAGCTCAAAGGCAATCATGTCAGCAATCCCCCGGAACAGTGGGTGCGGGCGGAAAACGTCTTGGAGCCGATCGTGGACCGCAAGCTGTTTAACCGAGCGCAGGGTATCCTCAAAACTATCTATCGCCACATGACAAACGACGAGATGTTGGCGGCCCTCAAGGCGCTCCTGGCCCGTCGCGGCGCCTTGTCCGCCTCTATTGTGGACGCCGCACCCGATTGCCCTCCGTCCACACGCTACCACTCGCGTTTCGGAAGCATCGTCAAAGCCTATGAACTGATCGGATACCAGCCACCCAAGAGTTGCCGCTTCATCCATGTGAACCAGCGCCTGGAAACGATGAGGCAGGAGGCGATCCAGGATCTCCTGGCTGCGGTTGAAAAGCACGGCGCGCTTGCGACCCATGACACCGAGACGGACCTCGTGCGGATCAACTGTGAGTTCACTGTGGCGATCGCAGTGGGACGCTGCAGGGTTTCCGGCCTCGGCTATCCACGCTGGTTTTCGAAGGCCGATCGTCAGCCGCTGCCGGACATTTTTGTCCTGATCCGGATGAATCCCGGCGACCTCACCGTTCGAGACTACCTGATTGCTCCCGCGTGTGAGATCGCAGCCAAACGGGAACTGCTTGCCAACAACGGAGCGCGTCTGGATTCATATCTGTTTCCCACGCTCGAGCCGCTAATTGCATTGGCCGAGCGGGTATCCATCGAGGGCGCAATATGAATGTAATGCGCCTGAGCCGTGAAGCTGCTTATGAGGCTCTCCTGCATAGCGAACGCAGAAATGCTGGGCGTTTTGCGCCTAACCACCAAGGGCCAAAGATGCGTCGTTTCGGCCCCAAGCTCCTCAAAACCTACGACGCGGAGTGCAGACGCAAGCGCGCCTTCATTGAAGAATCTCAAGAACTGGAACAGCGCCTGGACAATATCGCCGTGGCGGTTCGCCTGATGACACGCGACAGGCAGTTCCGCATGCTGCTGGCATCCGAAGGCCTCGCGACGATGCCAATTGCATTAGCAAAGAGAATCCAAGGCTCGCCGCCCGCACAGGACTTACCTCAACCCGCCTTTGTCGTGAGCGCCCCCTTGCTTCCCACCGGCGAGGTTTGCCCGGAAGTTCTCGATCTGCTGGAGGACTGCACTGGGCCCGCAAAGCTTTTTGCTTTGCTGCGGCTGGTCGTTCCGGCCAGGCAAATAGAGATTGCGCGGCTGATGGTTGCCATGGAGCGGGTGAGGTTCAACTACGTGAAGATGCTCGTCGCTCTTACGCCACGGCCGTTACTAGTCAAGGATATCGATCCGCGAAAGCAGATCGCCGGTCTTTCCGAAGACCAGCTAGTGGAGATGGAGCCCGAGTTAGCCAAGCTTAGCCTGGCATTTCTAAGCGCGGTCGAACGACGTGGGCCCGCGAGCCTTGAGCTGGTCGCGGCCAGCCGCTATTTTGACCGACTGATGGATAATTCCAAGGTGGTGCGGTATCTGGCGCGCAATTTCCCGGGTCATTTTGAAGAGTTTCACAGCGTGTCGATGCCATGCCTCAAGCAAACGGGCTAAAGCGAACATTATTGGGCTGCTTCTATTCCATATCCGGGACGTCGCCGCTGACAAACAGGGTCGTCGGCGGCCCGTAGTCACCCAGCGCGGGGTCAGCATCGCGGCTCCATGCGATCACGCCGACGTGGCTTGAAGCCAACGCCTTGGCGGTGCGGATCGCCCGGTCTTCGCTCTGCTGATCTGTCGGACCATAGGCAGTGAACAGGTCGCCTTCCTCGCCTCGATCAAACGCAACTACCACAATCAGCTTCGGCTTAGCCTGGGTGGGCAGCACGTTGTTCGACATTCAAACCTCCTACAGAAACCGTTCACCGTCGCCGCGGTGCTCGAAACAGAACCAATGGGGTGCCTGCTTTGGCTTCGCAAATCCCCAGCCGGCGTCCCTGCCGCAACCCGAGCGCTCACAGAAGTGATGCTGGATACCCGGCGTGGTGACATGGTCCTGCCTGGGGAGTCTGATTTCGTCGCTCATAGCAGTTTGATCGGTTCGATCAGCCCGGCGTAGTCGTTGGGCTGTTTGTTGATGGCGGCCGCATTGACCTCTCGCCCGACCCGATAGAATTGCAGGCTCCCGTCAATGTCGTGGCGCAAGATGTCTTTCAGGTCTCCCGCCGGCGTCTTGGGATCGAGCCAGGCGTCGTAGAAGGCGGGGTCCAGAATGAGCGGCTGGCGGTCGTGGATCTGATTAACCGGCGCCGCTGACGGCTGGGTGATGATCGTGCAACTGGTGATTTGAAGGTTCGAATTGTAGGCCCAAAGGCCGGCGAAGGAGAACGCTGGATGGCCGGGCTGGAAAATGAACCATGGGTCCTTCTTCCCGTCTGCCGGCGATATCGTCCATTCATAGTAGCCATCGGCTGGGATGAGACAGCGTTTCAACTTGAAGGCGTCTCGAAAGGCAGGCGTCGTGTCGACACCTTCAATCCGAGCATTGAACATCGCGGCCTTGGGCATTTCCTTCGCCCAGAACGGAACGAGCCACCAGCGGCCGGTCCGGAGCTTGTGATTGCCTTCATCGCCGGCGGTGATGAATGGGACTTCGTCAGTGGGCGCAATGTTGTAGCGGGGCGCGTCGTTGCGCCCAACCTCAGCGGGTGCTGTCAGACGGTAGAGCCGGTGGATTTCCGACCACGACAGATATCTCGTGTAGCGTCCGCACATGGTTGAGCCTCAATTGCGAAGGATTTCCGGCACGCGGAGCGGCCCGAGGTCCAGAATTCGTTCATAGCGGCCAGTCCGACGCCAGACACCACGCACCTTGCCGTTCTCCCGGTCACGCTTGGGATCGAACATCACCCCGCTAAAGTGGTCAAGAAATGCCTGGGCGCTCGCGGCGTCAGCGAAGCAGTGCAGTCTCCAGTTTTCATAGTGGGCACTCGGCCATATCGCCTGGACGTGCCTGATCTGGAACTTCATTCCGCGATCCTGACAGAACCTGGTGATCGCAGTCAGGTTCCGGTCGGTGCAGATGTCGTCCGGCGGCGCGACCTGGTGTGGCCATTTCTGGTCGATGGTCGATGGCGCCGGAATGCTTCGGCTGCGCCTTACCATGCTTGCTCGAAAAAGCTGTCGGCCTGAAGACGCAGCGCCGCAAGTGTCAAAGCGATTGCGGTGTTGGCCGGTGGCTTTTCCATATAGTGCCGGCCGTCAAGACAGCGCCACGCGGCCACGCTCCTGTTGTCGAAATCATCGCTTTCGCCCCGCTTCGGCTCGATGATGCGAGCGTCGCAAGGTGTTTGGTCGACCTCAATCACCCAGCCCTGAAGAGACTTCTGGGTGATTGAAGCAACCTCAGCCAAATTGCCGGTGAGATATGGCAATCCCAATTCAGCGGCTTCTTCCGGCGTCCCCCTCTCGTTCACCCAGCCCATCACGTAGCAGATGTCGATGTCGAGTTGCCGATCTGGACCGGAAGCTGCTTCGAGACGCTCAATGAGCTTGGGGTATAGCTGCTGTCTTTCGGGCCAGGATGCCGGGTTGGCGGTCTTCACCCTTGGTTCCGTTGGCCCCAGACATAGCGCCCAGCGACCGACAGCCGGTTGTTCGCGGCATCCGGCGCAACAGGCTTCGTAAGCGGCGCGCTCGGCTTTTTTCCAGACATTGGCCGCAATCCTTTGACTTTCGCTCGGCTCTCCGCTTCCTAGAAATCCTTTGATATCCCGGATGTAGACCGCAAAAGCGCCGCTCGCAGCGACGTCGGCGGCAATCCCCTCCTGGTCAAAAACGGCCTGGGCCGCGTCGATCCCGCGCGCGATTTCTTCGGGCTTGGCGCCCTTGATGGCTAAGCGAAGCTCCATGACTTCCTCCTGTGGTAAGCCTGCCGGCAGTGAACAAAAAGAGAACACAAGAGTCAAGATGATCTTGACTGGGGAGGAATATGTTCCTTATTTCCATCCTCGATCTAGGCAAGAAGGGACCATGGCGAGGCGTCACCGCGCTGGCCGGCGAAGCTATGGGAAAAACGGCAGAGGACAATTTTCGGATAGAAGTTTGGGATCGGGACGAAACCCAGCTCGTCGAGACGATATGCCGGTCACCAGATTTCTTAATCAGCCAAACCGCCTGGCACGTCGCGATCCGGCGCCGGCCGGGAATGTTGCTGATCCACTACAATGCACGGCATGTGATGGAGAAGATGCTGACGCCTGGCGACGTCAAGATTGACCCTCAAACGATCGTAGAAGGCAGCGTGCATGCCGGCCTCGACGTCGCGCTCGGCGACCTCCGTGAATGGCACACGCTGCGTGCCTGGTGCAAGAACTGCTCTCACTATGCCGAAGTGAAGCCCGTCGGTCTTATCCGGCGATACGGCAAAGGCGCGCTTTTCAGTTCGGTTGAGAGGGCACTTTTCTGCACCAGCTGCGACCGCGGTGGACCGGTTAGGCTCGAGATTCACAAGTTGCCGAGGAACTGAGAGCCAGACGAACACGGTCGCCGATGTGACACATGTTCGCCCATGGGGCGTCCAGTCGATCGATTGAGATATCCTCAAGAGGACACTTGCATGTTGGGTCGCCAAGGTGTCTTCATAGCTAAAATTCGCCGCTGGGGGGCGAAGGGTGCTGAGTTCGCTTTCATATTGCGTCAGCCGGTTGCTGCCGGTCATTTTGTCGTTGGCGGTTCAGCTATGTTCCGCCCACGCTGCAGTGAAGTCGTTCGGACCGTTTTCGGTCGATGACGCGCATTCGGACATTATTTCTCTCAACGGTGAGATTGATGCAGGGGCGGCGCTCAACTTCCGCCGCGCCGCCGAGGCTGCACCAAACGCCAAGCTTGTCGTTCTAAACAGCCCTGGCGGTGTGGTCCAGATTGCCCTTTTGATCGCAGATGATGTGCATGAGCGGAAACTCGCGACCTACATTCCAAACAAGGCAGGTTGCTATTCCGCATGCGCATTTATCTTCCTTGCGGGTGTCGAGCGCCAAGTCGACGGTGAGTTGGGCGTCCATCAGATCTCGTCTGCCTCCACTGATCTGGTCAGCGCTCAGCTTTCCATCTCGGACATCATCGACGTTCTCAATCGCTTCAACACGCCGGTCGAAGTGCTGACGGTGATGTTCAAGACACCTCCGAACGACATGCATATCTTCACTCCCGACGAAGTCGCGCGCTATGGGCTCGACCGCAAGCAGGACGACCACACAGCCGCGGCTGCGAAAGAGGCAACCTCGACAGCAGGATCGGCGGAACCGCCACCTGCCGGGGTCGCGCCTGCAGCAGCCCCCGTTCCTAGTTCGGATACAGTCGACGGCCCGTCACTGTCCAAACTCTCGTCGATAGAGGAATACACCCGCCGCCCGACACGAATGGTGGTCTTTACCGGCTTGGACCTTTACGGCGATGACATCAGGTCCCAGCGAACAGATGATGCTGCGACTTGTGCGAAGGATTGTTTATCCATGGGCGGTGAGTGCAAGGCATTCACCTTCAATTTGGACCCGGGCGCCGTGAGAGGTCCAAACTGCTTCCTGAAGGCCAGCCAAGGTAGAGCGGACGGTAACTCTGCGGCCATCTCCGGCAAGTTTCTGAGCGGCCTTGATCCGGATCCTAATGCATTCTCGATGGGGGTAATCGACCCGAAGACGGCGTTGTTTGAGAACGTCGACCTGCCGGGAGGGGATCTGTCACGCAGGCCCTATGGGAGGAATGTGACCGCATCTCAGTGCAGGTTGGCCTGCGTCGCAAACGATCGTTGCATCGGATTCACCTACATGAAGCGCAAGAGCCAATGCTGGCTCAAAGGCGCGATCGGCGCCCCGCGATATGGTGAGGGCATGATCAGCGGTCTCAAGAAGATGACGACCTTTGCGCCTGCGTCGATCATCAGTCTCGAATAGCGTCTCCACGAGTGGCACGGCTTGGGGTCCGATTCGAGGATTGCCCTATCCGACTACCTGAAGAATGAATTGAATGATGCAGCACGAGGAACTGCCGACGATTGAGTTTCATTCTTCGAAAAAGGAACAGACTTGCTTTCGTCTAAATTGGAAAAGATAAGTCATGCATTATTTACAATTTATTCGGCAAAAATGATCACCTATGCAGGGCAACCCTATTCGATCTCGGTTACAATGGGTTGTGGCGTATGTAAAAAGCGAAGCATTTCTTGAGGAGTTCCGTCATGGATATCCCCTCCTTAAACGCGCGCAGCTTAAATCTACGGTGCCACTCCCTTGGCATCTTGAAGCTCATGTTAGCTATCCTTCCTTTGTTAACTGCATCAGGTTCGTGACCCATCGTCTCATGCTCCTATTGCTAACGCTCCTGTAATGAACGGAGTCGATTGATTTTTCAATTGACTTTAATTTTGTAACTTCTAATGTCCAGCTCCGTGGCAACCACATAGCGTCATCTCCAGGACTACAGACTATAAAGGGCTCAGGATTGTCCAGCTTCCTGAGCCCTTGCCATTTGACGAGCACGCCCGTCGGAGGTTGCCTACTCAAGTCATTTTCCAGATCATTGTGGACGCTACTCACCCTCAGGGCTGGCACTGGCAACATTGCATTGGAGCTCCCATGCCCGCAGAACAGCGCTCAGCTCGCCTGGCTGTCTTGATCGATGCAGACAATGCCTCGGCAAAAATCGCGGATGGCCTGTTTGAGGAGATCGCCAAGATCGGCGAGGCGAGCGTCCGGCGGATATATGGCGACTTCTCGAGCCCACGCTCCAAAGCGTGGGCTGACATCCTTTCCAAGCACGCCATCATCCCTCAGCAGCAGTTCGCATACACGACCGGGAAGAATGCGTCTGATATCACCTTGGTGATCGACGCCATGGATTTGCTCCATAGCGGCCGGTTCGATGGATTCTGCCTGGTGTCGTCCGACAGCGACTTCACGCGCCTCGCAGCACGAATTCGCGAGCATGGCGTGGATGTCTTCGGATTCGGTGAGCAGAAAACACCGGAGAGCTTCCGGCAGGCTTGCCGGCGGTTCATCTACACAGAGAACCTCCTTCCAGAGACGGCCACTGCAGGCGCCAAGGCTGGGGCCACGAAGCCGTTAGAGACGCTGGCTCATGCTTCGCGCATTCTAAAAAGGATCATGTCCGAGAATGAAGGAGAAGACGGGTGGATCGCCCTTGGACAGCTTGGAAACCTACTCGCCAATCTCGCACCCGATTTTGACCCACGAACCTACGGTTCCAAAAAGCTCAGCGATCTAGTCCGCAAAATTGAAACGTTGGAAGTGAGCCAGTCAGAAACAGGCCACCCCCGTGTGCGCTTGAAGCCTACGTCTGGCACGATACAGGCGAGAAATTAGGCTCTCGCCTGAATTCACCATCAGCAAACATATGTAGGCTAATGAGTGACCGATTCACGCGAGGCCGCGCTGATGGCTCGAGCGTCGGCTTACAGGCGCTACACCGGCGCCTCCCACACTCTCTGATGAGCCTTCCCGGATACTCAGGCATGCGATTAGATGCCCGGTGCCTTTCGCTTCTAAATTCACCATCCAAGACATCGGATAGTTGGATTTCTCTCCGCGGTCTCTCAGAGAAGGCCGGCCGCGAATAAACGATCATTGAAAGCGAAAAGCCAAGAACCTCAACTCGCCATCACACCACACCTCTGCACTCAGCCTCTCCACGATCTACATCTCGGCAGCTAGTGGTCCCTGCGTGCGTCTCCCACCTCTTTAGCTAATTCGCTCTCTACGCCGGTGCTATTATTCTGATGCTGGTCAAGCTGTTGCCGTTCGTTAGCTGTATCGACCAGGGGTGAGCGCCAGATAGCTTCCGTAATGTATCTCGCTAATCGCTGCGCTGAAGGTGCTGCTGGCGCCTGATGAGCTTCCCTGTCTGTTTTGGTGTTCGAGCCTTGGAAGTCGTCTCAGGTTGCGTTTGTCAACGTAAACGCCAAAAATTGGTTTTTGGGGTCTGGGTGTCAACTTAAGGTAAACTTAGCGTCAAGCCGGCTCTTAAAGCGTAAGAGAACGCTTTACATTTTGGTTGACAGGATGAGGGGTGGTGAGGTCCTTTCAGGGATGTTTCGGGTCGTTAAGTTGACGTTTGTCAACCTGGCGCTCCTTCGGAACAGTTCCTAAGAAGAACTGACCTAAGCGGTCATCGCCCAGCACATGCGGTTTCGCGCCCGACCTTCGGACTGCCCTCCCACTCAAAGCGGAGGATTGTCGGAATTTTGTCTGCCGCAACAGGAGACATCCCCATCGCTGTCCAAGGCAAACCTAGGACTTCGCTCTCTGGGGCATCCCCTCAAGCGAATGAAGTCGATTGGTTCCTGGGAACCGAGGTGAGCATTGCCAGCTTCCTCTCATGGCATCAATATCCACCACATGGCTACCAGGGCGAACCGCCTTGCTAATGCTCTTAGGTCACCCACCGCACTCGATGAGCGGGACTGACCGTCGTGCGCTAGTGAGCTGCGCTCGAGCTTGGACGCATATAGGGCGAAAGCCTGCTGGCTGTCGCTAAGGCACAGATGGGGTGCATGTTGCGTCTTGTCTCGTCGATGCGATCGAGTCGCTCAGCGACGGCGAAGTGAGCGATATGATGAAGCGACTTATTGGTTGGATATTAGTGGGACTAGCGCTCATAGGCGCCATGACTTATCTTGCTCTAACGGACTATTATGCAAATGCGCTGCCGCGTTCCGCTCAAGCTGGACAAGGAGCGACGGTTCCAATGAACTATCATGGAACCATTGTTTACCTGACTAATGGGCAAGCCACCCTTCTGTTCCTTCTCCAGACCGGGTGGATAGTCACCGCAGTCATCGGTGGGCTGTTGACGACGACCAAATCGAAGAGGGGCTGATTTGATCAACTCCGAATCGAGAGACCCGCAGCACGGCTGACGCTGTGCTGCAGCGAGATCGTCACCACCGCAAGGTGGGATCCAGACAGCGCTTACGACCAAGACGTCCCTTCGATAGATGGTCTCGACCGATCGGTCGCAATCGACTGTTAGCGGCTGGCGTCGAAGCGTCCCGCCTCACCTCGCTAACGAGCAGAATCTCATTAGTTCCCGCTGTTGTTACCGCTAGTCGGACATTTCTGCGATGCGGGAACGGAGAAACTGCCGAAGAAGTTGCTGCAGGTGCGGAACTTGGACTGGCGCGTCACCGGGGCTTGAGAGTCGGCCTTTGGCTTTGCTGCTGGCTGCGGTTTCACCGCCCGGGCTTGTTGTCTACGCCTCGGCTCCGGGCGGATGACCGGCGCAGGCTTGAGTGTCTTTTGGGAAGTAGCGCTTTCCTGCTTTTCCGCTTCCGACGCTCGCTGGGCTCGATACCTCTTTACGTCGTCGTCGGAATCGAGTTTCAGGCGAACATACTGCTTGCGGGTAAAGAAGGTAGTTGGGGGTAGATCGTTCTCCTTCTGCCAGAGGCCAATCGCTCGGCGCGTTGAGGCGCCAAAAGTGCCATCTGCAACGTCCAGGTCATAACCGATCGCCATCAGCCTCTCCTGCAGATCGACCTTTTTCTGACGATCGAGCCCAATGGCACTTTCCGTCAATTCCGTGCCGGCTTCGTTTTCGCGATCGGCAGTAGCCGTCGAGGATTCGGCCAGGATGCCGGAGCTCGACGCATCCTTTTTCACCTCCGCGACAACGGGTGCCTTCTTGAGTTGATCCAGGTTGAGACGCGCCAGCTCTGCGAACGCGCCGTTTGGAAACTGCTTCAGATAAGCCTCGTAGTGGGCGACCGTGTTTCGCTTCGAGGCTTCGTCCCACACACGCTGTTCGACCCATTCGCGCGAGTTCGGCTCAGCGGCCTGGTTTGCAGAGTTACCACCCTCAGCCTGCCCAGGTGCGGTCTCAGTTTCAGCCGTTGCCGGTCCGATGAAGACCTCGCGGCCGAGCGAAGCATTATACCAGGGCCGCTGGCGCCCCTCGGTCGCGGCTGTCACCTCACCCCGCACACGAGTCAGCGCATTTTGGATATCGACGCCGGGCTCGGCCAGGTGTTTGGCAAGAGAGGTCGTATAGGGACTGTTGGCGCCGGAGCCATCATAGGAGACCGCGCCGGGGTCGGTCGCGTAGGCGATCAACACCCCGCCGCTGCCGACATCCGCCGAACTGGCATCGATCGGTGCCAGACCTGACCCAGCGGTTGAGCGGCTCTTCGGCAGCGAAGTCGCGAGCGTCCTGGCCATAGGATTGTCGCGGCAGGCGTCCAGGATAACGACGCCGACCCCAGGGTCTGGCGGAAGGGCGGCAAGCAGGTCGTCGATCTGAATAGTGCGGGTCCTGAGATGCGCCGGAGACGTCAATTCGGCATCAACCGGAACTAGATAGTTCTTGCCATTCACCTGCATACCGTGGCCGGCGTAGTAGATGACAGCCAATTCCGAGTCGTATGAGGCTTCGGTAAACCGGTTCAACCGGTCATGCATTCCCGCATAGTCGAGGTCGATGCCTTCGATGACCTTGAACCCGACCCTGCGCAGTGTTTCGGCCATCAGCCGCGCATCGCTGACAGGATTGGAGAGCGTGGGCGCATGGACATACTTGCTGTTGCCGATAACCAGGGCGACCCGATTGCCGTCGGCGGCGAACAGATTTGCTTGCAAAAGGTCGGCTGCAGTCAGCAAAAGCAACCAGACAATGACGGCCCGGACCCACATCGGTCGTATCCACAATCAAGTTGCGTCCCACTAACTTACACTGAACTCCATCCATGAAATAGTCCACGCTTCGAGGACTACTGTATCCGCCACGGGTTCATCGGCAGGGTGCAGGTGCTAGCTTGTGGGGCCATCTTTCACGCACTTCTGGCCGCCCGCGCCTCAAAATAGTGGCGCAGGATCCTTTTCGACACGACCGATAACTTCGGATCCGTAGCGCCGGAGAACTTCCGGATTGCGCCAATGATCTCCAGCTCGTTTTCTGAGAACTCGCCCACGATTTGCTGAAAAGCCGCCCGGTCCTTTTCATTGCCGTCCTGTGTGAGCGCCATTACGAATAGCTCGCGAGGATCGGTCTCTAGCGCCTTGGCGATGCTCACGACGCGATGAAGTGGCACCTTGGTTCTCCCGCTTTTAAGCATCGCTACGACGTTGTCGTTCACAAAACCGATCTCTCTGGCTATGTCCCTCTGGCTCTTTCGGTGACTTAGATCATAGATGCGCTTGCCCAAGAATTTGGCGATTTCGGATTTGCCACGTGCACCCCCACCAGTGTTGTTCATGTCTGCATTCTTTCTTTAAGTCGTTGATCTTGCTTAATATATATCAACGAATGATAGGGAAATGCATTTTCCCATCGGTTACCGACATTGGTCGATGAACTACTCGACCAACGAAGTGTCGTGTGCTTTCAGTTCGACAATTCAGAGGTGTTTGAGGTCCAGCCCTGGATAAGCCACCGCTTCAATCATCTCGACACGCTGGCGCAACATACCTTGTGGCAAGTTGCCGTATTGCTCGGTCATGGAATGGGCTTTGTGGCCGACCAGAAATCCGAACTCTTCATCGAGATACTCGGCCCGCCGAAGAGCGTCGATAAAGCCGTGCCGGAAGCTGTAGAGGGAGAGGCCTCGCCCGGCCTTGATGCCAATGCGGGTCAGGTAGCGGCCAAAGTCGCGTGAAAAGTCGGCGACCATCTGGCCACGTTGGTTTCGGATGGCCTTCGCGAATAGGCGTGTCTCTCCCTTCGCCTTCATTGCTTCACGATATTTGACAAAACCCAGCTTTACCAATTCCGGGTGCACCGGAACAACGCGCATAGATCCCTTGGTCTTGGTCGATTTGTCGTCGCCGCCTTCAGTGGTGATGTGGATGATCCATGAGCCGTGTTGCTCGCGCACGTCGCCAATTCCAAGCTGTGCGATCTCCGCCGGCCGTGCGCCGCTGTAGAGCATCACCAGCGGCAACCAGTAGCGATGATCGCGGATAGCGTGACAGCCGGGAAGGTGCCAATCGTCGTCGTTCTGGCATCCAGTGAAGAGCGGCGACGCAAACAGGGTGTTCATTTGGTCGATGGAAAACGGCCGTTGCGTGCGCTTTGTCTTGTCGATCTTTTGCGAGAACCCGTCAACGGGGTTGCGGTCGAGATAGTCGTTGCGGACAAGCCAATCGCAGAAAGCGCCGAGCGCAGAGAGATATCGATTTACGGTGCGATCGGTGATGGTCGGTTTCTTGATCGCGACGTTTGCCTCAATAACCTGCTTCATGGTCATGCCACGGAAAGCCCCGATCTCAGCAGCCTTCACTGGATAATCCATCAACAGTCCCTTCCAATTGCGAACCGATTTCTTGTCGATCTTGGAAGCCGGAATACCGCCTGTCGTGTCGGCGAATAGCTTCACGTCACGTCGGGCTTGCGTCAGCGTGTCCTGGCTAATGCCCTTGGCGTTCTCCCGCGAGTAGCGGTCATAGAGCTCCACGATCCCCTCGCCCGCTTCAGCAGCCACCGCTTCCGGCTCTACGTCGATCAATAGCGGGTGTGTCGGCGTTCCGGTGAAATCACCGCCGTCGCGTTCATCCTGCCGGGTCCTAGCTTCGTAAGTGGAAGCGCATAGGGCTTGAGCGATCGTGCGCCATTCGGCGCTTCCTTTGGGTGACCGTTGGCCTAGCGCACCCATGTGATGGCTGACGCGAGCGCCAACAATCTCTTCAAGCTGGTCGTCCGAAAGGATGCCGGAATAACCGTCACGGAAACGACGGGCTTCGTCATAGTCGACACCAATCTGAGCCCAACGATGGTCCTTATCCCGTAGCTCGGCGTCGAAGGCGATCTGTGACTTGTAATCGCGCATAGCTATTTGCGCGACAGACGGCGGCTGGCGCTGTTCTATGGCGACCGCCGCTTGCCGGCGGGCTTCGTCAAACAAGCGGTCCCATTCATCTAAGACGGGCCTAACCAGTCGTTTCGCTTCGTGGGGGTCTTTTGTGCGCAGCGACCTGTCCATGGTCTTTCTGCTCATGATCGGCTGCAAATCGAGTGGCACTGCAACCTGCGCATAGTAGGTCGAGCCGCGTCTCTTAATGTGGGATGTTTGGGCCATTTATCCCGATCTGACGGTGCAACTTAGGTCACCTGTCTAGGTCAGTCGTGGACGAATCTACAAATAAAAGCAATAAGTTATTAAAATCAACGT
This sequence comes from Mesorhizobium sp. P3_A2, assembly GCF_056403115.1. Taxonomy (NCBI): domain Bacteria; kingdom Pseudomonadati; phylum Pseudomonadota; class Alphaproteobacteria; order Hyphomicrobiales; family Phyllobacteriaceae; genus Mesorhizobium; species Mesorhizobium sp. P3_A2. Next base: position 78,287 of record NZ_JBFUGC010000006.1, on the reverse strand, counting down.
TTGGATTAATGTCCTGGCGCCCCAGCCAATTCACGTGCCTTTTGAAACCAATGATTTACAGACGCCATGAATGGCTGCCGTCAGCGGCTATCTGGCTCCCCACGCGACCCGACTCCATCCACAGAGCCGGGCCGTGCGAAGAGGATCAGTAGTCACTGTCGTCCTGGATGATGACGGGATGATAATGCCGATGATGGCGACGCTCGATCGAGCCGGTCACGACAGTATCCGGACGATGATGTCTGCGGCCGTGGTCGTAGAAGGCAACCGTGCCGTGTTTACGGTGATGAAGGCGTTGACCCTGGTCATTGATGATCTTGACGGTCTTGTGGTGATGTCGATGGTGGGTCGTGATGATTACGTCAGCTTCGGCTGCCGAAGCTATCGCCGGCATCGCCATGAACAGCGCTAAAGCGCTCACGATCATTGTTTTCATTGCAATATATCCATCTGCTAATCATCCCTTCGCGGGGATAACCACCTCCCATCCCTTTGGTTCCGGGTGGCGTCTTCCGTTCACGCGGCACGATCAGTGACCGACGCTCCCGCGCAAGACGGCATGTCGAGAGAGGGAATTGCGACACCAGGTCTTGTTGGCAGAACGCTTCTTTCAAAGCTGACCACGAGGAGTTGCGCAACTTCGACAAGGCAGCGTTGCGCACGCCCCCTCGAATGTCCTCGCGTTCGATATCCTGGTCTGTGGCGGGAAGCATCTGTCGGCGAGCATGACCGTCGCACACGTCTCCTCGGGACTTCCAAGAGGACGAGCCAATCAGGCCGTCTCAGATTCCGTAAGAAAGTGCAAAGTAGGCCACCGGTGCCAAGATCAGCAAAATCGCCATCGCGATAAGCACGGCGATTGCCAGGCGCTCTGTTCGCCTGACAAGGTCAGCGACCTTGTCGTCGTCAGCCCACGGTATGAGATCAAGGACCGAAGAAACTTCCGGGGTACTACTGTCGTTGTCGTTTGCGGGTCGGATGGTTGCGCGTTCACGCACGGATCTCTGGACAAAGTTCACTATCAGCCTCGTTGTTGAAACGTCACGCCGCCTGGCGGTCCCACGACAATCGGGTGCCCGCTAGTCTCTGGAGAATGGCGGGCACCCGATTGACCGCCGATGAAGGGACTCATACTCGGCAGCCTGGTTGCAATGTATTGGGAGGGCATAGGTTGCTCGCCTTCGACCTATGGCTTTGACGCCAGGACTTCAGTCATACCCTGTTCGGACCTTGGTCTGACGACAGACGAAACGGATGACGGCCATTCGTTTCGACGCAGAAAAACGCGGGAACATTAGTAGGCTCTGACGAGTTCACTCTCAGCAACAAATTTTCGGGAGAGATATTGTGAACAACATAATCTGGCTCGTCGGAGCAGTGGTCATCGTGATTGCGATACTGAGCTTCTTTGGCCTCCGATAAACGGGCGGCTGCAGGCAAGCAAAATCCACCGAATGCGCGGCGGGCCGCTTGCGTTTTGGATTTATGGCCGGCTTTCGGCAGTCAGCGGTCTGCCGACCTCGTCATCCATTCCGACCGGTACCAGTCGACGAATTTCTTCAGCCCGTCCTCTATCGAGACACTCGGCCGGAAGCCGAAATCGCGTTCCAGCGCCGTCATGTCGGCATAGGTCTGCTCGACGTCGCTGGTCTGCATCGGCTCGTTGTTGCGCATCGCGGTTACGCCGAGCAGCCCTTCCAGAGTGGTGATGAAATCGTCCAGCCGCTCGGGCCGGTTGTTGCCGACATTGTAGATCCGGCATGGCGGCGCCTCGACCGGCGGCTTGTCGAGCACGGCGACGATGGCGCGCACGACATCGTCGATATAGGTGAAATCGCGCCACATCTCGCCATCGTTGAAGACGCGGATCGGCTTGCCCTCAAGCATCGCCTGGGTGAACAGCCAATAAGCCATGTCGGGCCGGCCCCACGGACCGTAGACGGTGAAGAAGCGCAGGCCGGTCTGCGGCAGGCCGAAGAGATGGGCGTAGGTATGGCTCATCAGCTCGTCAGCCTTCTTGGTGGCGGCGTAGAGCGAAACGGGCTTGTCGACCTGGTCGGTCTCCGCAAACGGCACCTTGCGGTTGCCGCCATAGACCGAACTCGAGGAGGCATAGACCAGATGCTCGAAGCCGACCGCTGCGCGGCAGAATTCGAGCACTTCGAGATGGCCGACCACGTTGGAACGGACATAGAGCCTGGGATTATCAAGCGAATGGCGCACGCCCGCCTGTGCTGCCAGATGCACGACCTTGACGATGCCTTGCCCGGCCAGTGCATCGGCGAGAGCGCCCGGCTCGGCGATGTCGAGCTGGTGAAAGGAAAAGCCGTTGTGTGGCTTGAGGCGGGCGAGCCGGCCTTCCTTCAGCGCCAGGTCGTAATAGTCGTTCATATTGTCCACGCCGACGACGGCTTCGCCGCGGTTCAGCAGGTGATGGCAGACATGGCTTCCGATGAACCCCGCGGCTCCGGTGACGAGTACAGGCAACAACGTTCTCCAGACACATGACCAAGCCAGCCATCAGAGGCGATTGGCTGCATTCCATTGGTGCTATAGTCGAAAGTCGGGATTGAGGCCATTGCCAAGCTGACGCGTCAGCTCGCCTCGCGCATCGCCTCGGCGGCCTGCAGATCGACCGACACCAGTTGGCTGACGCCCTGCTCGGCCATGGTCACGCCGAACAGGCGGTTCATGCGCGCCATGGTGATCGGATTGTGGGTGATGATGACGAAGCGCGTCTCGGTGGTCGCGGCCATTTCGTCCATCAGGTTGCAGAAGCGCTCGACATTGTGATCGTCGAGCGGTGCGTCGACTTCGTCGAGCACGCAGATCGGCGCCGGATTGGTCAGGAACACGGCAAAGATCAGCGACATCGCGGTCAGCGCCTGCTCGCCGCCGGAGAGCAGCGTCATCGTCTGCGGCTTCTTGCCGGGCGGACGTGCCAGGATTTCGAGCCCGGCTTCGAGCGGATCGTCGGATTCGATCAGCTGCAGTTCCGCCGTACCGCCGCCGAACAGATGCGAGAACAGCCGCTGGAAATGGCCGTTGACGACGTCGAAGGCGGCGAGCAGCCGCTCGCGGCCCTCGCGGTTCAGGCTCTGGATCGCTTGCCTCAGCTTGCGGATCGCCTCGATGATGTCCTCGCGCTCGGAAACGATGGTCTCCAGCCGGTCTGACAGTTCCTTTTGCTCTTCCTCGGCGCGCAGATTGACAGCGCCAAGCCGCTCGCGCTCGACCTTCAGCCGGTCGAGATGGCGCTCGATCTCGGCCATTTCTGGCATCGGGCTGTCGGCTTCCAGACCGGTGTGGCGGATGACCAGATGCGGCGGCGTGTTCAGCGTTTCCTGGATGCGCGCCTCAACCTCCAGCCGGCGTTCATCGGCCGCGGTCAGCCGCTCTTCGGCGCGGACGCGGGTTTCGCGGGCATCGGCCAGCGACTGGATCGCCGCGGTGGCGGCCTTGTCCAGCTCCGCCTGCTTGTTCTCGGCTTCCTGCAGACGGTCGGCAGCGGCCTTGCGCAAAGTCTCGGCCTCGGTCAGCTGAGACAGCAGCGCGCGCCGCCTGGCGTCGATCTCGTCGGGCGCGTCGGCCAGCGTTTCGCGCTCGGCCTCGGCTTCGGCCCTGCGCTCGCCGAGCGAGGCGATCTGCGTCGAGGCGTTTTCGGCACGCTGCAGCCAGCTGCTGCGCTCGGCGCCGATAGCGTCGAGTCGGCGCGTGCGCGCCTCGGCTTCGCGGCGCAGGCCCTCATGGACGGCGCGCGCATCAGCGAGCGTTGCGCGGTCCCTGCCGACATTGGCGGCGGATTGTTCAAGCTGCAATTGCAGGTCGCCGAGGTCGGGCGCGTCCTGCAGCAGCATTTCGGCCTCGGCAAAGGCAGCGGCCGTCTCTTCATGGCTGTCGACGATGCGCGCGCGCGCCTCGTCCAGGGCGGCGCGACGGCTTGCCAGCTCACCGCCGGCCTTTTCGGCCTCGGCCAGTGCGTTACGGGCGGCGTCCAGCCCGTGCTGGGCATCGCGTCCGGCCTGGCGGGCGTTGCGCTCGGCCTCGCTTGCCTGGCGCAGCGCCTGTTCGGCCTGCGCAAGGGCTGCTTCCGCCTCGCGCACGATCTGCGTCGCCTGCACCGCCTCGGCATCGAGTTCGGCCAGCCGGTTCTTCTGCGCAAGCCGCTGCGCGGCCGCCGTCGGCGCATCGGCACTTGCCGTCAAGCCGTCCCAGCGCCACAGCGCGCCGTCACGGCTGACCAGCCGCTGGCCGGGCGCAAGCAGGGCCTGCAGCCGGCGGCCGTCTGTGGCGTCGACAATGCCGATCTGCGCCAGCCGGCGGGCAAGCTGCGAAGGCGCGCGCACCACGCTGTCGAGGCTCTTGATGCCTTCCGGCAAAGCCGCATCGCTTGGTTGGACCTGGCTTTCGCCCCAATGCACCGGCGCGCTGCGGTCAAGCGACACGTCGAGGTCCTCGCCCAGCGCAGCGCCAAGGGCCGTCTCGTAGCCGCGCTCGACGCTGAGCTGTTCGAGCACCGATGGGAAAAGGTCGCCGCTCGCGGCATTCAGGATCTTGGCCAGCGTGCGGGCTTCGGTTTCGATACCAGCGAGTTCGGCTCGGGCGTCCTGCAGCGGCGGTCGGGCGGCACTCTCGGCAGCACGCGCCTCGGCGACCGCCTGTTCGGCTGATATGGCGCCAGCCTCGGTTTCCTCCAGCCGGGCGAGCGCGTCCTCGACCAGGGCACGCTTCTCGGCAGGATCCGGCAAACCGGCGACCTTGGACAGGATCTCGGACAGTTCGCGGTCGACGTCTGCCAGCTGGCGGGCAAAACGGTCGCGGCGTTCGGCGGTCTCGCGCAGCGTGCGCTCGATCTGGTTGCGCGAGGCGGCTGCCTCGGCCCGTTCGGCGGTCAGCGCGGCAAGTCTGGCTTCGCTCTGCGAGAGTGTCGCGCCGGCCTGTTCGAAAGCGGCCCGCGTGGTGGCTTCGCGTTCGGCAGCACCCGCATTTTCGGAATTGAGCGTGGCTTCTTCTTCGCGCAGACGCTCAAGAATGTCCGCATTGTCGCGCACCATGCGCTCCTCGCGGGCAATATCGCCGTCGAGCTGCTGCAGCCGGCGCTCGAGCTCGGCCTGGCGGGCGCGGATGCGGCCGGCTTCCTCCTCGATCTGCGCCTTGGCAATCGACAGGCGCTGGAAGGCGGCGGCAGCGGCGGCTTCAGCGTCGCGCAGATCGGGCAGCCGATGCGCGCCTATGCCTTGCTCCCTAGCGGCGGCCATCTGCGCCGACGCGCGGTCTCCGACAAGCGCGGTGGCAACGGCCAGCGCCGAGCGCGCCTCGCCTTCCTGCGTCTTGGCCAGCGTCCAGCGCAGATGCAGCAGTGTGGCTTCCGCCTTGCGGATATCGGCCGACAGGTTCTTGAAGCGTGAGGCCTGGCGCGCCTGGCGCTTCAGGCTTTCGATCTGGCTTTCCAGTTCGCCGACGACGTCGTCCAGCCGCTCCAGATTCTGCTCGGCCGCCTTCAGCCGAAGCTCGGCCTCGTGACGGCGCGTATGAAGGCCGGAAATGCCGGCGGCTTCTTCGAGCAGCGCGCGACGCGCCTGGGGCTTGGCCTGGATCAGTTCGCCGATGCGGCCCTGGCCGACCATGGAGGGCGAGCGCGCGCCGGTCGACTGGTCGGCGAACAGAAGCTGCACGTCCTTGGCGCGGGCTTCCTTGCCGTTGATGCGGTAGAGCGAACCGGCCTCGCGCTCGATGCGGCGCGACACTTGCAATTCATCGGCGTCGTTGAAAGCGGCGGGCGCGGTGCGGTCGCTGTTGTCGAGGAACAGCGTGACTTCGGCGGTGTTGCGCGCGGGGCGCGTTCCCGAACCGGAAAAGATCACGTCGTCCATGCCGGACGCGCGCATGTTCTTGTAGGAGCTTTCGCCCATCACCCAGCGCATCGCCTCCACAAGGTTCGACTTGCCGCAGCCATTCGGCCCGACAATACCGGTCAGGCCGCGTTCGATGACGAACTCGCCGGGTTCGACGAAGGACTTGAAGCCGAGGAGACGAAGGCGCGAAAACTTCATTCGCGCCTGCCTACAGGTCGCAGAGGTGCGCAGACGCCAAAGCGCAGCCGCTCCGGCGCCGCCTGGACGTCAGAGCAGAGGGTCGATGATGGCCGATATTTCCTCAATCGACATCGCACCTTTGTAGGTCTTTCCGTTGATGAAGAAGGTCGGCGTCGAGTCGACCTTGAATTCATCGGCGCCGCGCTTCTGGACCGATCTCACATCGTCCAGAAGTTTCTGGTCCGTCAAGCAGGCCTCGAAGGACTCCTGTGTAAAACCGGCGAGCTTGGAGATCTGCAGCAGGGCATCCTTGGTGTTGTTGACGCCGACCCAGTTGGCCTGCTGCTTGAACAGCACGTCCACCATCGGGAAATAATTGTCCTTTGAACAGCGTGCCAGCATGAAACCGGCCTCGGCGCTCGGATCGAACGGGAATTCGCGCAAGATATAACGCGCCTTGCCGGTGTCGATGTATTTGGTCTTCAACTCAGGGAAGGTGGTCGCGGCGAAATGCGCGCAATGCGGGCAAGTCATCGAGGCATATTCGACGATGGTGACCTTGGCGTCGTCCTTGCCCAGCTGCTTGTCGGGCAGAGCGCCGGGCTTCAGCAGTTCGGCCATGTTGACGTCGCCCGTCGATTCCGGCGCCTTGGCGGCGGCCGGCGTGGCAGGCGTCGCAGCAGGCGCGGCTGGCGCCGCAGGCTTCACGTCCGCTGCCTTGGCGTCCTCGCCGGAATCGCTGCACGCGGCGAGCAGTGCCACTGCCGGAATGGCTGCCAGCGAAGACAGGAGGTTTCTGCGGGACAAGCTACGGTTCATGCGAATCACCTGACTATGATTGGATTTTGCAATGCAAAGGCTAGAAAAGGCGAGAGTTGGCGGGAATTAAGGCATCGCTGTCCCCATTCCAATCGCCTAACTCTACATGCATCATCACGAATGCGCGAGATTGGTGACGGGTTCATGACCGGCTGATTACCCTGGCCGCTTCCTCTCGCCGAGAATGGTGGCGCCCAGGCGCTCGAGCGAAGCGCGCAGTCCGTCATTCTCGATCTTGCCGACCGTATCGGACAATTTGGCCTTTTCGACCGATGTCAGAGGCCTCGGAGCCGGTTTCGGCCGGGCTTTCTCCGACAGCACCGGCTTCTGCACGATCCTGATGCGGCCGATTGCATTGAAGCCAAGGAAGGCGTTGACCCGGTTGATGATTTCGCCGGTCTCGTGCTGCAGATGCAGTGCCGCCATGCCTTCGCAGGCGATGACCAGCGTCGCCGGCTCGAAGGGGTCGTCCTCATGCATGCGGCGCGGCCATTGTATCTTTTCGGGGCGCGAATGGCCCGCAAGGCGCGGCCCGGCGATCTCTTCCCACGATTGCACCAGCCCGATCGAAATGCCGGCCCGCTTGCGCAGCACGGGATCGAGGATCTGGGTGGCGAGATCGCTCACCGGAACGGGATTGCCGTAAGGCGTTCTCCCTGCCATGTACGTTCTCCAGCCACGCTCCCCACCAGCCTAGAGCCAGCCCGCGATCAATGGCACTGCACGAACAGACCCGCAAGGCCGCATCCGAGGACGGAGACATCGCTTCGCGTCTGCTCGCTTGGTACGACGCACACCATCGCGAGTTGCCGTGGCGGATCGCACCGCGTGCGGCAGCCGGCGGCGCACGACCAGACCCCTACCGCATCTGGCTGTCGGAAGTGATGCTCCAGCAAACCACGGTAGAAGCGGTAAAGTCCTATTTTCGCGCTTTTGTCGAAAAATGGCCTGACGTGGAGGCACTCGCCGCGGCGCCGACGGAGGATGTGATGAAGGCCTGGGCGGGACTCGGATATTATTCGCGAGCCCGCAACCTCAAGGCTTGCGCCGATCTCGTTGCGCAACGCGGCGGACACTTTCCCGACAACGAAGCAGGTTTGCGGGAATTGCCGGGCATTGGCGCCTATACGGCGGCAGCGATCGCCGCCATCGCCTTCGACCGCCCGGCGGCTGTCGTCGACGGCAATGTCGAACGCGTCATCTCGCGGCTCTATTCGATCGAAACGCCGCTCAGCGAGGCGAAGCCTGAAATTCGCGCGCTAGTTGAAAGACTGGTTCCGCAGACAAGGCCGGGCGACTTCGCGCAGGCGATGATGGATCTAGGCGCCACGATCTGCACGCCAAAGCGGCCGCGCTGCATGCTGTGCCCGTTGCGCGAGGATTGCAGCGCCATCCTGTCGGGCGATCCCGAGCGCTTTCCGGTCCGCCTGCCGAAGGCCGAGAAGCCGCTCAGGCGCGGCGCCGCCTTCGTGGCGGAACGTGACGACGGCGCCATCCTGTTGCGCAAACGGCCGGACAAAGGCCTGCTTGGCGGCATGACCGAAGTGCCGACCACTGGCTGGACCGCTCGGGTGGATGGCGCAACGACTGCGGAAGCAGCGCCCTTCCCCGCCGACTGGCGGCGCGCCGGTGAGATCGCGCATGTTTTCACCCACTTCGCGCTCGAACTCGACGTTTTTCACGCCCACATCAAAGGTGATGCGCCTCAAGGGCATTTCTGGTCGCTGGCCCATGACATTTCCGGGGAAGCGCTGCCGACTGTCATGAAAAAGGTAATCGAAGCGGCGATACCGGGCGCGACCAAAGCGCGTCGCGCGTGACGCGATCGTACGTGACGCGCTTTGGATTCTTTGTTTTGTGCATGTCGTTTTCCTAAAACCGCCGCACACTTTTGGGCGACATGCACCGACAAGCAGCGTCCGCATTGAAGGGATAAAAATGACCGAAATCCGCCACATCGTGTTCGACATCGGCCGCGTGCTGATTCACTACGATCCCAACATTCCGTTCAGCCGCCTGATCCCGGATGCGCACGAACGCAAGTGGTTCTTCGACAATGTCTGCACGCATGACTGGAACATCGAGCAGGACCGTGGCCGCACGTGGGAAGAGGCGGAAGCGCTGCTGATCGCCGAACATCCCGATCATGCCGAAAACATCCGCAATTTCCGCCGCCACTGGCACGAGATGGTGCCGCATGCCTATGAGGACAGCGTCGCCATCATGCTCGGCCTGATCGAGAGCGGCCACGACGTGACGATGCTGACCAATTTCGCCGCCGACACGCTTGCCGAGGCCCGCCAGCGCTTCGACTTTCTCAGCCGCCCGCGCGGCGTGACCGTGTCGGCCGACATCCGCGAGATCAAGCCCGACCGCGCCATCTACGACCACCATGTCGCCGCGTTCGGTCTCGAACCGTCCGCCACGCTGTTTATCGACGACAGCCAGAAAAATGTCGACGGCGCCAAGGCGGCCGGCTGGCAGGCGGTGCTGTTCACCGATGCAAAAACGCTCAAGGCGGACCTTGAGCGTTTTGGGATTGAAGTCTGATCTCAGGCGGTTGCGGAGGGGCCGATCAGGCTCCTGCCCGCTCCATGCCGAGCCTGGCGATGCGGCGCAGTTCGTCGATCGGGGTCAGGCCGCCCGAGCGCTCATAATGCCAGAAGGTCCAGCCATTGCAGGCGTCCAGCCCCTGCACTTCGGCGCCGATCTTGTGGATCGAGCCGGCGCTGTCGCCGATCGCCACCGTGCCGTCGGCGCGCACTTTTGCCGCCCAGCGCTTCTTGGAATCGTAAAGCGTGGCCCCGGGCTGCATCAGTCCGGTGTCGAGGAGGCTGACAAAGGCGACGCGCGGCTCGGCACGCTTGCCGGTGAGCACGGTGAGATCGGCGCCCTCCAGCGGCCGCACCGCATCGATGCGCTCATTGGCGGCGTCGATATAGGCCTGCTCGCGCTCGATGCCGACGAAATGGCGGCCGAGGCGCTTGGCGACGGCGCCGGTGGTGCCGGAGCCGAAGAACGGGTCGAGCACGATGTCGCCCGGCTTGGTCGAGGCCATCATGATGCGGGCAAGCAGCGCTTCCGGCTTCTGCGTCGGATGCAATTTGTCGCCATTGTCGTTCTTCAGCCGCTCGCCACCGGTGCAGATCGGAAACAGCCAGTCGGAACGCATCTGGATGTCGTCGTTCGACGCCTTCATGGCTTCGTAGTTGAAGGTATAGCCCTTGCCCTTCTGGTCGCGCGAGGCCCAGATCATGGTCTCATGCGCATTCTGGAAGCGGCGGCCGCGGAAATTCGGCATCGGATTGGTCTTGCGCCAGACGACATCGTTGAGGATCCAGAAGCCGAGATCCTGCATCTTGGCGCCGACGCGGAAGATGTTGTGATAGGAGCCGATGACCCAGATGGTGCCATTCGGCTTCAAGACGCGGCGGGCCGCCAGCAGCCAGGCACGGGTGAAGGCGTCATAGGCCTCAAAACTCTCGAACTGGTCCCAGTCATCATCGACGGCATCGACCTTGGACTGATCGGGCCGGTGCAGGTCGCCGTCGAGCTGCAGATTGTAGGGCGGATCGGCGAAGATGACGTCGATGGATTTTTCCGGCAACCGGTCGAGTGCGGCGACGCAATCTCCCTTGAGGATCGTGTCCAGCCACTCGGATTGCTGGGGAGCGTGAGAAAGGTCGTCGAGAAGACGCACGGCAGACATTTTTACACCCAAAGCACGCGTTACTGTTTACTCCCCGTTATGGTTACCGATCAGCGTAAATATTCGGTGAAGGACGCAACCGACCGAGCAGCCCTGACGTCGTTAATTTGCGCAGCCCGGCCCGTTGGTGTATGTCGCGCCGCTTGAGCCCTGCCGGGCCTCCATCACCCTCCCTCGTTCCGGATTGCCATGCCCCAGCCAGATCTTGTCATCTTCGATTGCGACGGCGTGCTCGTCGATTCCGAAATCATCGCCGCGCGTGTCGAGGCCGAATTGCTGACACTTGCCGGCTTCGAAATATCGGCCGAGGAGATTGCGGAAAGCTACGCCGGTTTGACCTTCAAGGACATCATGATGCGGGTCGAGGCGAAATCCGCGATCCCGTTCCAGGCCTCGATGATCGACCGCGCCGAAGAGCTGGTCGACCGCAAATTGCGCAGCGATGTGCGCGCCATAGACGGTGCGCGCGAGGCGGTGGCGGCGGTCACGGCGCCGCGCTGCGTGTGCTCGAATTCGCGCTCGGAGCGGATCGAATTCATGCTGGAGAAAGTGCATCTGCTGCCGTTCTTCGCCGGCCGGATTTTTTCAGCGCTGGAGATACCGAGCAAGAAGACCAAGCCCGCGCCTGACGTCTTCCTCGCCGCGGCGGAGAAACTCAACGCCGATCCGGCAAACACCTTCGTCATCGAGGATTCGGTGCATGGCGTCGCCGGCGCCAGGGCCGCCGGCATGCGCGTGATCGGCTTCACCGGCGCCGCGCACAGCTATCCCGGCCATGCCGACGCGCTGACCGAAGCCGGCGCCGAAACGGTCATCCGCCGTTGGGCCGAACTGAAAAGCGTGATCGCCGCGCTGTCGGAGTGGTCCGACGCCTAAACTCAGTCCTTGGCTTTGGCCGGCTTGGCGCGAGCCGGTTTCTTCTTCGCCTTGTTATAGGCGATGGCGGCACGAACGAGTTCTTGCAGCGCATCCGCATCGATCTCCTCGCCCTCGGAGACATCGATCGCTCGCCACACCTTGCCGCCAAAGCCGTTGTTGAACAGCTTGTCGGGGTCCGGCAGGCTGGCGCCGTGCGAAAAGGTGAGCTTCACCTTGTCCTTGTGGGCGTTGCCGACAGCGATCATGCCATCGCGCGACCATACCGGGCTGCCCATCCACTTCCACTCCTCGATGATCTCAGGATCGGCGTCGAGGATGGTCTGGCGCAGGCTGGCGAGCGTCTTGCCGCGCCAATCGTCCAGCTCGCGGATTCGTGCATCTATCCGCTCGGAGGCAGAGGGTCCTGACTTGTTCGCACTGCTGGTCTTCATGATCTCCTCCGTTCACATCTTCTCGCCGGGCAATTTGCTGGCCTGCTTCACCCAGGCGATGAAGCGGGCTTCGTCGATTTCTTCGCCTTCATGAATGTCGAGATAGCGCACGTCCTTCTGCTTCGAGCTGCCAGGAGGAATGGGATCCAGCGAGGCGCCGCGGAAGAAGGCGACTTTGACGTATCTGGTGAAGCAATGCAGGCTGAGGAACCAGCCCTCGCCCTCGATGCCATAGAACGGCGAGTTCCACTTCACCGCCTTGTAGACACCGGGAACGGCGCCGACGATGAGGGCGTCGAGGCGGCGCCCGACATCGCTTTTCCAGCCCGGCATGGCCGCGATGTAGGCCTGCACGGGAGCATCCCCATAGGCCTTGGCGATCTGCGGGTTGCCGCCTGAAAGCAGGACCGGCTTGGCCGTGACCGGCTTTGCGGCCTTCGATTGTCCGGGCGTTTTGGCCATCGTCCCTACCCTTGTGCGCGCTGCTCGCCGTGCGGCCGGGCGACATAGGGCAGCACGAACATATAGAGCCCGCTGAACAGCAGCAGGAAGAGCGGCAGCAGCGGCGAATAGACCACCCATGCCGGAGGCTGCCCGAATGCCATTGTGATGAAATTGGCTGCCACGGTCAGCGTGAAAATGATCGACAGCCAACGATGGGTTTGGCGTATCCATTTGCTCAGGTTCATTACCACCTCCTCTTGAAAACGAGCGCTTACCAGCGTGCCAGCTGGGTGATCTGGATGAGATTGCCGCAGCTGTCGTTGAGCTGGGCGATGCTCGAGCCGGTCACTTCGGTCGGCGCCATGGCGAACGCACCGCCACGACCCTTGATGCGCTCATAGTCGCCCTTGATGTCATCGGTGAACAGCATGAGCGCGGGCTGGCCCTGTTTGAAGAGGGCCTGCTGGTAGGTTTTGGCGGCCGGATTGTCGTTGAGCGCCAGTTGCAGTTCGGTTCCCTCGGGTTCATCGGGTGAGGTTACGGTCAGCCAGCGAAAACGCCCGTTGCTGAAATCGGCCTTCACGGCAAAGCCCAGCACGTCGGTGTAAAAACGCAGGGCGTTGTCCTGATTGTCCACGTAGACGCTGGTCAGCTTGATCTTCATCGATTTCTCCTTTGTTGCTTTCGGCGCCCTCGACGATCAGGGCATGGCGCAGACTTGTACCGGCAGGCTCAATCTGGCTTCGCCAGAAGCTGCTCCAGCTTGGTGAGGAATTGCTGCCACCCTGCCCTGGCGCCGCCATAGGCCTGTTTCTGATCGGGACGGAAGCCGGACTGCTCGACGCGCAGATGGGTCCCGGTGCTCGTGGGCGTGAGCGTGAACGTCACCACGCTTTTCAGATTGTAGGCGGCATCCTCATGCGCAAAATCCCAGCTGTAGGACAGCGTCCTGTTTGGTTCGATAGCCAGCACCTCGCAGTCGAGCACGCCGCCCCAGTCGCCGCGAAGATTGAAACTGTGGCCGACAGCGGGCTTGAAATCGTTTTTCATGAGCCACTCCTCGATCAGATGCGGCTGCGTCAACGCACGCCAGATCTTTTCCGCCGGCCAGGATATGTCCCGTTCGACGACGACGGTGCGCAGTTCCGGCTTGCTCACTGGTCCATCCTTTTCAGCAGATTCTCGAGATGGTCGAAGCGGCTCTCCCAAAACCCGGTCATCTCACTCGTCCAGTCAGTCAGCGGACCAAGTGCTGCGGGCTGGGCGCTGTAGTGGGTCTGGCGTCCGGCGTGGCGGTCGCGCACCAGGCCGGCCTGCTTCAGGACGCCCAGATGCTTCGACACCGCCGGCTGCGAGACTCCGGACTGCGCCGTCAGCGCTCCCACTGTCTGCTCACCCTGGCGGCACAGGCGCTCGAAGATGGCCCGCCGGGTCGGGTCGGCAAGCGTTCTGAACAGAGTGTCGTGGGCGTCTGGCATCGGGATCAATAACCTGCGAGCTATTGATTGACGTATAACTGCCGGGATATGAATGAGTCAAGTGCGCTGATTGAATGGATCAGAATCCAGGGCGCACACGCCAGCCGCCAACAGGCGCATTCCTGCAGGTGATTGTCGGATCGTTTCGATCTTTCAAGGAGTTGGCATTCACCGCCGCAACAGCGGCGGCGCCCCAGGCAGCGCTAGTTCGTCGCCGGAGCGCGCTTCTTTTTCTTGCCGGACTTCTTGTCCGCCGCCGTCGCCGGCGCGGTGTCGTCATAGCCGGCGTAGGCCTGGTAGTCCTTGGCAGAGGGCTCGGGCACGACGACATTGGGATCAGTGAAGACGAACTGGGTGGCGGTCGAGGGATCGCTGACCTGGATCTGATAGGGGTGGATCTGCGAATAAAGCACGTCGGTGCCATGCATGACGGCGATGCGGATCGGCATGGTGATGGTGCCGGGAGTGAACATCGGTCCCGGCACGATCTTGCCGGCAACTCCAATCTTCATCGTCAGCTGGCCGTTGGCACGGCTGCAATCGCGGCTGACATCGCTGATCGAGGCCTGATAGATGATCTTGGTCGGATCCTTGTTCGGATCGACGATGGTGCCATCCGGCGCCGTCTGTGCGGCCGCAGCGGCCTCGGCATCCTGCGCGGCGTCGGCCTTTTTCTTTTTCGGTTGCGACGCGCCCTTGGCGTAGGTGTTGAAATAGGCGGTGCCGTCACGCAGCGTCACTTTCGGGCAATAGGCCTGCAGCTGGCTGGCGAGCACCTTGGGATCCTGCGGCGGGATTGGCGCATTCGGGTCGGTCTTCTTGCCCAATCCGAGGTTGAGGATGCCATTGTCGCTCGATTGGCAGCCGGCGGCGGCAAGCATAAAGCCGGTGAGCGCCAGACCCGCGACAAAGCGACGGTTGAACGAATAGAACGCCATGAAACTGCACTTCCCTCTCGCAAAGCTGGTGACGTATAGCAATGGCGCGGCAAAAATGCGACTGAGCCAACGCAGAAATTAACCACTCTGTGGTGAACGGAAACGCCAAGCGGCAACGGGTCTGTGACATGCAATATGTGAGTACTCGCGGGGAAGCGCCCGCGCTGGGATTTTCCGACGCGGTGCTGGCCGGACTGGCACGCGACGGTGGGCTCTATGTGCCGCGAGAGTGGCCGCAGTTTTCGGCAGCCGAGATCCGCGCCATGCGCGGCCTGCCCTATGCTGACCTCGCCATCCGCGTGCTGACGCCGTTCCTCGGCGGCGAGATCGCCGCACCCGTTTTCGAACGGCTGGTGCGCGAAGCCTATGCCACCTTTCGCCACCAGGCGGTCTGCCCTCTGGTGCAGACCGGTCCGAACACTTTCATCCTCGAGCTCTTCCACGGCCCGACGCTGGCTTTCAAGGACGTCGCCATGCAGTTGCTTGCCAGGCTGATGGACCATGTGCTGGCTGAGCGCGGCCAGCGCGCCACGATCGTCGGCGCCACCTCGGGCGACACCGGCGGTGCGGCCATCGACGCCTTCGCCGGCCGCGACCGCACCGATATCTTCGTGCTGTTCCCGCATGGCCGCGTCTCGCCGGTGCAGCAGCGGCAGATGACGACATCGATCGCAGCCAACGTCCAGGCGCTGGCCATCGAGGGCAATTTCGACGATTGCCAGGGCTTGCTGAAGGACATGTTCAACGATCATGCCTTCCGTGATGGCGTGTCGCTGTCGGGCGTCAATTCGATCAACTGGGCCCGCATCATGGCCCAGATCGTCTATTATTTCTCCTCGGCGCTTTCGCTTGGCGCGCCGGACAGGCCTGTTTCCTTCACCGTGCCGACCGGCAATTTCGGCGACATTTTTGCCGGGTACGCCGCCAAGAAGATGGGCCTGCCGATCGAGCGGCTGATCGTCGCCACCAACGACAACGACATATTGGCGCGCACTTTCGCGACCGGTGAATACCGCACCAAGGGCGTGTTTGCGACGACGTCGCCATCGATGGACATCCAGGTGTCATCGAATTTCGAACGGCTGCTGTTCGAGGCCTCCGACCGCAATGCCGAAACGGTGCGGCGCTACATGGCCGGGCTGAAACAGTCCGGCGCCTTCACCATCGAAACGGCCGAAATGGCCAGGATGCGGGCCGAATTCGACGCCGGCCGCGCTGACATGGATGAGGTTGCCGCCACCATCCGTTCGACGCTGGAGACCAGCAACTATCTGCTCGACCCGCATACGGCCGCGGCCGTGCATGTCGCTGCCGGCAAGGCTGACGGCGCAGTGCCGATGGTGGTGCTGGGCACGGCGCACCCGGCCAAGTTCCCGGCGGCTGTCGAAGCAGCCTGCGGCGTGTCGCCGACCCTGCCTGCATGGCTGGGGTCCTTGATGTCAGCCGACGAAAAGTACACGGTACTTCCATCCGACCTGAAAATGGTGGAAGATTACGTGAGCCGCCACTCAAGGGCAGCGCGTTAGGGAGTACTTGCCATATGGGTGTTGAGGTAAGCCGTCTGTCGAACGGCCTGACAGTCGCCACCGAAACCCTTCCAAGCCTCGAATCCGTTGCCCTTGGTGCCTGGGTCAAGTCGGGCGCTCGCAATGAGCGTGACGAAGAGCACGGAATGGCCCATTTGCTCGAGCATATGGCCTTCAAGGGCACGAAAAGGCGTAGCGCCTTCGAAATCGCCTCGGAAATTGAGGATGTCGGCGGCGAAATCAACGCCGCCACCAGCGTCGAGACGACATCCTACTATGCCAGGGTGCTGTCCGACGACGTGCCGCTGGCGGTCGATATTCTTGCCGACATCCTGCAGGAGTCCGAGTTCGACCCGCAGGAGCTGGAGCGCGAGCAGCATGTGATCCTGCAGGAGATCGGCGCCGCGCACGACACGCCCGACGACATCGTCTTCGACCGTTTCACCGAGACCGCGTTCCGTCACCAGACGATCGGCCGCTCGATCCTCGGCACGCCCGAGACCGTCAAATCCTTCACCTCCAAACAGCTGCACGATTTCATCGAGCGCCAATATGGCGCCGAGCGCATGGTGGTTGTGGCGGCCGGCGACATCAAGCACGACAATTTCGTGCGCGAGGTGGAAAAGCAGCTCGGTGGCTTCCGCAGCAAGGCCGACAGCACCATGCCGCAATATGCGCAGTATGTCGGCGGCGATTTCCGTGAGGATCGCGACCTGATGGACGCGCAGATCGTGCTCGGCTTCGAAGGCCGCGCCTATCATGTGCGCGACTTCTACGCCTCGCAAGTGCTGTCGATGATCCTCGGCGGCGGCATGTCATCCCGCCTGTTCCAGGAGGTGCGCGAAAAGCGCGGCCTGTGCTATTCGGTCTATGCCTTCCACTGGGGTTTTTCCGACACCGGCATTTTCGGCGTGCATGCCGCGACCGGACAGAGCGACATTGCCGAACTGGTGCCGGTCATCATCGACGAACTGCAGAAGGCCGGCGAAAACATCCTGCAGGAAGAACTCGACCGGGCGCGCGCGCAATACCGCGCCGGACTGATCATGTCTGCGGAAAGCCCGGCCAGCCGCGCCTCGCAGATCGCCAGGCAGCTGCTTTTGTTCGGCCGGCCGATCGCCAAGGAGGAGTTGATGGAACGACTGTCGGCGCTGACCGTCGAGCGGCTGACCGACCTGTCGTCACGGCTGTTTTCGACCAAGCCGACGCTGACTGCCGTCGGCCCCGTGGGTACGCTCGCGCCCTATGAGGCGATCCTCGATTCGCTTGCGGGCACGCACACCACGGCCCGCAAGCTCGCCGTCTAAGTCCCCTCAAGGCGCGCCCCGTGTTCGCGCTCCCTTTCTTTCGCCGAGACCTGCCGGCACTGAAGGGCGACCGGGTCACGCTGCGCGTGCCCTACACCAACGACTATCGCGAATGGTCGGCGTTGCGCGGCGAAAGCCGCGGCTTCCTCGAGCCGTGGGAGCCGCGCTGGACGCCCGATGAGCTCGACCGCACGGCCTGGCGGCTGCGCATCGGCCGCTACCGCGAAGATTATGCGCAGGGAACCGCCATCGCCTTCTTCATCTTCGAGAAGGCGAGCGGCAAGCTCGCCGGCGGAATTACGCTCGGCAACATCCGCCACGGCGTCTCGCAGAGCGGCCATGTCGGCTACTGGATCGGCGAGCGGTTTGGCGGCCGCGGCCTGATGACCGACGCGGTCAAGGTGGTCTGCCGCTTCGCCTTTGATACGCTGAGGTTGCACCGGATCGAAGCTGCCTGTATTCCCGACAACGCCCGGTCGATCCGCGTGCTTGAAAAAGCCGGATTCCGGCGCGAAGGACTTTTGCGATCCTACCTCAGGATCAATGGCATCTGGCAGGACCACTACCTCTACGCCCGGATCGCGGACGATCCGCCGGGCGCTGGAACGAAGGACTGATTTTTGACGAATTTCCTGCGAAACGGGTCGCTGTTGGCCTTCGTTCTGGCGGCTGTCGTCACGCTCTGCGCGGCGCTGCCGGCCTTCGCCGTCGAACCGATCAAGATTGCCCGCGACGATATCGCGCTCGACCTGTCGCGCGCCGTCGAGATCTACGTCAATCAGGGCGAAAACTTCCAGGTGTCGACCGCGCCCGGCCCCGACGGCATCGTGCGGCGCATCGAGGTCGAAGCCAATGACGCGCGCTCGAGCGGTGACTGGGCGGTGTTCGCGCTCGCCAACACCACCGACCAGCAGCTCGACCGCCTGATCGTGGCGCCGCATTTCCGGCTGGTGAATTCGGGCATCTTCTGGCCCGATCTCGGCGCCACCCGCATCGCCGCGATCACCCCCAGCGAGGGCTTCGCGCTCGACCGCCAATCAAGCCCCGACGCCGACGTGTTCCGGGTGACGCTGAACCCGGGAACGGTGATCACCTTCATCGCCGAACTCGCTTCGCCCAAGCTGCCGCAGGTCTATCTCTGGGAGCCGGAAGCCTACAAGGACTCGGTCAATTCCTACACGCTGTTTCGCGGCATCGTCATCGGCATTGCCGGCCTTTTGGCGCTGTTCCTGACCATCCTTTTTGTCGTCAAGGGAACCTCGATGTTCCCGGCGACAGCTGCCTTGGCCTGGGCGGTACTTGCCTATATCTGCGTCGATTTCGGCTTTTTGAACAAGATCATAGAGATATCGCCCGGCAATGAGCAGATGTGGCGGGCGGGAACGGAGGTGGCGCTTGCGGCGACCTTCGTTGTGTTCCTGTTCGCCTATCTCAACCTCAACCGATGGCACGGCCATTTCAGCTATGGCGCGGTGGTCTGGATCCTCGGCCTGCTGCTGATTGCGGGTGTGGCCATCGTCGATCCGGCCGTCGCCGCCGGCATCGCTCGGCTGTCCTTCGCCGCCACGGCACTGACCGGGCTCGGCCTCATCATCCTGCTCGGCATACGCGGTTACGACCGCGCCATCATGTTGGTGCCGAGTTGGGTGATGGTGCTGCTCTGGCTATGCGGATCGTGGATGGCGATCACCGGCATGCTCGACAACGACATCGCCCAGCCGGCACTGGGCGGCGGGCTGATCCTGATCATCCTTTTGATCGGCTTCACCGTCATGCAGCATGCCTTTGCCGGCGGCGCGCTGCATCAGGGCCTGTTCTCCGACCTCGAGCGCCAGGCGCTGGCGGTGGCCGGTTCCGGCGACACGGTGTGGGATTGGGACGTGCTGCGCGACCGCGTCGTCACCAAGCCCGACGTCAGCATCCAGCTTGGCCTTGCGCCCAACAGCCTGGGCGGTGCTGCCCGCAACTGGCTGCCGGTGCTGCATGCCGACGACCGCGACACGTTCCGCACCACGCTCGACGTGGTGCTCGAACACCGGCGCGGCCGGGTGTCGCAGAATTTCCGCCTGCGCGGGGCCGATGGGCACTACCACTGGTTCTCGCTCAGGGCGCGGCCGGTGATCGGCTCGGACGGCGAAGTGATTCGCTGTGTCGGCACCATGGTCGACGTCACCGAGCAGAAAAAGTCCGAAGAACGGCTGCTGCACGACGCCGTTCACGATAATCTGACCGGCCTGCCCAACCGCGAACTTCTGATGAACCGGCTTGAAGCCATCATCTCGATCGCGCGCACCGAAGAGAAGGTGCGCCCGACCGTCTTTGTCATCGACATCGATAGGTTCAAACAGGTCAATGACGGGCTCGGCATCTCGGCCGGCGACACCATCCTGCTCACCATAGCGCGCCGGCTGCACCGGCTGCTGAAACCGAAGGATTCGCTGTCGCGCTTTGCCGGCGACCAGTTCGCATTGATGCTGCTGTCCGAACAGGACCCGTCCCGCATCGCGGCGGTGGCGGACGCCATCAAGCACGCGATCAACAATCCGATCACCTTCGCCAAGCGCGAGATCGTGCTGACTGCCTCGATCGGCCTGATCACCTGGACTTCGGCGCAGACTTCGGCCGAGGACATGGTCAAGGACGCCGAGCTTGCCATGCACCAGGCCAAGCGCTTCGGCGGCGACAGGATCGAGCCGTTCCGGCCGGCCTTCCGCACCGTCGGCACAGACCGTCTGCAGTTCGAATCCGATCTGCGCCGCGCCATCGAGCGGCGCGAGTTTACGCTCGCCTACCAGCCGATCGTGCGGCTCGAGGACGGCAGCATTGCCGGCTTCGAAGCGCTGCTCAGGTGGGACCATCCGCGCCGCGGCATGATCCCGCCGGGCGATTTCATTCCAGTCGCCGAAAGCTGCGGCCTGATCGTGCAGCTCGGCCTGTTTGCCATGCAGCAGGCGGCCGAGGACCTCGCCGGCTGGCAAAAGCAGATCGGCGACACGCCGCTGTCGGTGTCGGTCAACCTATCCAGCCGCCAGTTGATCCGCCGCGACCTGGTCAGCGATGTCCGCTCGGTCATCGCGCGCGCCAATCTCAAGCCGCGCTGCTTCCGGCTCGAACTCACCGAATCGCTGGTTATGGACAACCCCGAGCAGACCTCGCATGTGCTGGCCAAGCTCAAGCAGCTCGGCATCGGCCTGTCGCTCGACGATTTCGGCACCGGCTATTCCTCGCTCGCCTATCTGACGCGCTTCCCCTTCGACACCATCAAGATCGACAAGAGTTTCGTCGACGACGCGACGCCAAAGCGCGCTGTGCTGCTGAAATCCATGGTCAACATGGCGCACGAGCTCGGCCTGTCAGTGGTGGCCGAAGGCATTTCCGACGAAAGCGATGCGCTGGAACTACGCCAGATGGGCTGCGAATACGTGCAGAGCTTCATGTTCGGCGCACCGATGCCCGGCGACCAGGTGCTGAAGGCGCTGAAAGAGCAGTATCCGATGACGCAGGCTTAGAGGCCGTTTGGCCTCTGGGTGGCTGCCAGGTCAGGCGTGCCCCGCCGCCAGGCTCAAATGTGCCAGATCAATACCGATCGACGCCAGGATACGATCGTACTTCCGTTCGATGTCGGCGTCGAACAGAAGCTCCGGCGTGGCCGGGCAGGTCAGCCAGCCGTTCTCGGCGATCTCGGTTTCCAGCTGGCCGGCGCCCCAGCCGGAATAGCCGAGCGCCATCAGCGCGCGCCGCGGCCCGCGGCCGGACGAGATGGCGCGCAGTATATCGACGGTGGCGGTCAGGCAGATGTCGTCGGAGACGGTGAGCGAGGATTCTACCCGGTAGTCGCCGGAGTGCAGGACGAAGCCGCGGCTGCGGTCGACCGGGCCGCCATTGCGCACGACGAAGTCGCGGGCCTGCGCCGGAAGCCTGATCGCCTCCTGCTCATTCATGATACCGAGCTGCACCAGGAGGTCGGGAAACAGCATCTGCTGCGTCTGGTTGATGATCAGGCCCATGGCGCCTTCATCGCTATGCGCGCAGATATAGATGACCGAGCGCGTGAAGCGATCGTCCTTCATGCCGGGCATGGCAATCAGGAACTGGTCGTCGAGAAAGCCGCGTCCGCCGGCCGTCTTCTTGTGGCGCAACAAGTCCATGGACGGGAGCGTAACGCGTTTCCGGAGCGCCGAAAAGGTGCGCCGCGCGCGATTCGCCCAAAGCCCAATGCCTGGAACAACGGATTCCTGACTACCAATTTCCCCCGACGGAACGCTTGAACTCGACTGTTCCTCGCGCAAAAGTCACGCAAATATGATACGCAGAGCGCCATGAAAACATTGCGCGGCCATGAACTGACGATCAAATCACCGCCATGCAAAGCTTGAAAATCCTGCTGCTCGGTGCCGCCGTCGGATGCGGGGCAGCCCTTCCCGCCGCGGCTTCCTCTTCGGACTGGTACAACAGCGAAGGCGGCAAGGTGCGGCTGGTGACATCAGGCAAGGCGGACGAGGCAGGCCGTATCCATGGCGTGCTCGATATTGCGCTGAAGCCCGGCTGGAAGACCTATTGGCGCGATCCGGGCGATGCCGGCGTGCCACCGCAGATCGATGTCTCGGCCAGCACCAACATCACCGATGCGGCGTTTTCCTTCCCACCGCCGCAGCGCCATGACGACGGCTACGGCAAATGGGCCGGCTACAACCATCCGGTTTCGCTGCCGGTGACATTCACCCTGTCATCGCCGAAGGATGCGGCCGTCATCGATGCCGACATCTTTCTCGGCATTTGCGAGACGATCTGCATTCCGGTGCAGACGCGGCTGAGCGTCGATCCCGCCGCCGATCCCGACAATGCCGAGGATGCGGCGCTGGTGAAGGCCGCCCTTGCCACCTTGCCGGCCCCTGCCAAGGCCGATTTCGGCATCAAGATCCTGCCCGGCGACCACGAGACGCTGGTCGTCGAGGCGACCTTTCCCGGCGATCCGGAGGCGGCGGATTTCTTCGTCGCCGGCGAACGCGACTACATGTTCGGGGCGCCGGCGCGCAGCGAAAAGGACGGGCGGCTGGTGTTTACCATACCGATCCTCGACCGGCCGTCGACGACCCCGACCGATGGCGGGTTGTATTACACCCTGACAAGTGGGGAAGGCGCGGTCGAGGGCGTTCTGCCGTTCCCCTGATACAAGTCCCGATCCAGGCTTTCCCTTGATCCAGGGCCTTGTTGGCGGTTGCGGGAAATGCCTGATTTCGCTATCGCAAGAAACCTCCCCTGCTTTTGACACGAGGACCATCATGACCATTGCCGTTGGCGACAAACTGCCCGATGCGACCTTCAAGGAAATGACCGCCGACGGCGCCAAGGTGATCACCTCGGCCGAGATTTTTGCGGGCAAGAAGGTGGTGCTGTTCGGCGTTCCCGGCGCGTTTACGCCGACCTGCAGCAACAACCATCTGCCGGGCTATCTCGAGAACCACGACGCCATCCTGGCGCGCGGCGTCGACACCATCGCCGTCGTCTCGGTCAACGACGTCCATGTCATGGGCGCCTGGGCCAATTTCACCGGTGGTGAAGGCAAGATCCTCTATCTCGCCGACGGCAATGGCGACTTCGCCAAGTCGGTCGGCCTCGATTTCATAAGCAACGATATGGGGCTGCGCTCGAGACGCTTTTCGATGATCGTCGACAATGGCAAGGTCACCGCGCTCAATGTCGAGACCAAGCCAGGTGTCGACACCTCCGGTGCGGCTCACATTCTGAGCCAGCTCTAAACCGCGGCGGCAGCGCGGGCGACGATCGCCCCTCTGCTCGCGATGCCTGCTTCCGGGGGACCTCGACGATGTTTGACATCATCTGGCGCAGTGTTGCGATCGGCATCGGTGCGACGGTGCTGATGGATCTGTGGGCGCTGTTCCTGCATCTGGCGTTCGGCCAGCCGCGGCCGAACTGGGGGCCGCCCGGCCGCTGGGTTTGGCACCTCAGGGACGGCAAGGTCTTCCACGACGATATAGCCCATGCCGCGCCCTATGCGCATGAGACTGCGCTGGGCTGGGCCTTCCACTATTTCACCGGCATCGTCTACGGCTTCACCCTGGTGGCGCTGGCGGGCAAGGCGTGGCTGGACGCGCCGACCTTCCTGCCGGCCTTCATTCTCGGCATGGTCACCATCGGCGCCGGCTGGTTCCTGCTGGCGCCCGGCCTGGGCGCCGGCTGGGCTGCCTCAAAGCGCCCCAACCCGATGCAGATCCGCGCCTTCAACGTGATTTCGCACACGGTGTTCGCGCTCGGCCTCTACGGCACGGCCCTGCTGATCCGCTAACCCTATTGCCTGTCACGATGGTGCCCGTGATCGGCCACCCCGTCATTCAAGACGCCGCTCGCGCTTTACATTTTGATGCTGGGCGTCCGAGGCACGGATTCAATCAAGTCTTCCAGCCATTTCCTTGTCGCTTCGTCTGGTCCCATCGCCAAATATGTCTCAAGCAAGTTCACAGTCAGCTCGCCACTCAAGCCATGGAATAGTTCAAGGGAGCTTTTCGGGGTTTCACCCTTCATAAGTTCGTGTGCCCATTCTTGACCCGCCTCGTCCTCGAACGAGTTCGGATCGAAGGTGATGCTATTCATCGTCCAAGCGAACGGCGCCGCCGGTAAGGTAATCCAGTGGCTGCAGATAACAAACTGAAACCGACTGGAGCAAAATGTGTCAATAGCCTCTTGACCTGATCCTGTTCCGAAGACCGTCTCTGGGTGTCCGACGAAAAGTCCGAAAACAAGTACGTTTTTTATCGGGTCAAAATCACCCAGTATGATGGAATCCCTCCCATCATCGTCGATATCATAAACCGGTGCGTTTAGATCAGACGACCGATGGGTAAATAAATGCGCAAATCCGTTCTGGCGTTTAACGGCATCAGTTAGTGCAACGCCCGTGCTTATGAATCCATTTGCTAGTTCAACGGTTTTTTTCAACGTAGTGTACGTTTGGCTATTAATAGAAGGATGTACTGAATACCTGTCTTGGACAACCAATACGTGATTTGGGGGTATACCAACCTGCGTTCCTGATTTGATTCGGATGTAGACGTCGCCTTGAGCTTTCTCCTCAATAAGTAACAGGCTGCGCAATCGCCCGTTGGTTCGCACATTCAGGCGCTTTCGGAGAAGGGTCATGAGGCGCGGGCTCTTGCGGAGGCTGAATGGGCTTTGCGTGAACACTAGCCGCTACCGCAAGTTTCACAAGACCGCCTGATCAAGAGCAGACTTATCTCGACCCCCCCCCGCGACATGGGCAGGGGGTTGCTTTTCTGGGACGCGTTATTCGATGCTACATCGGTTAAGTGGCGCTAGATCCGCTGACTTATGACTGCCGCCACTCGATAATCTTGGTTACAGAAGAGCGCAATGCTTCGTGCTCTTCATGATTATGTGCCGGTATATAAGGACCCCATACCCGAACTAAATCGATCCAACGCCCATCTATAATTGGCGCATTATCAAAAATCTCAAGCCTACGATCATAAAAGCGACTATCTTTGTTGATCACAGATTTCCATGCCGACAATGAGACGGTTAGGGGGCCTGCCGCAATCTCTGGCGACGAACTTACCACAACCATCGCCAGCCGGCCGGCAGACTTGAGATAATTGGGTAGGTCGATGTCTATCTGGGCTTGAAACGAAGCGTCATCAAACCACGGCTGTGGAATCTTGACGAACACCGCGCCAGGCTGGTCTGGAGGAAGATTTCTGCTTCTGGCGTCTTCCACTGAATTAAGCAGCGATTTCACGCTTACCGCTGTCTTTTCAACCTTGCACTTAGTTTCCCCACAAACGTGGAAACCGTCTAGATCAATGTCGAGGTCATAGTCATTGCCACGATTACCTGTCGGCGTACGAAAGGCAAATCGGATCCCTCGCCGCTTCATCAGAGCACCAGCTTCTAATTCGCTGAAGCCTGCCTCAACACCTGTTCCAACCATTGTCTCTAAAACAGACCAGAAGTGCGGGGCGTCCTGCAGATTGATGAGCATTTCAGCAAGCTGCAAAATCCTCAGCTTATGGGTCTCCCTTCTATCTACTGTCGACCAATCATTTCGGAGAAAGTCGCCCTTTTCACCGCGCGTTCCCATGACCCACCTTTCGGCCCACTCAATGCCGAAGAAATGGATGATAACCAACATTGCAGCGAGATAGTATTGGCCGGAGGCATCCCCTTCAGGCAATTGAAGCTTGGTTGGGAACGTCTCAATTTCCGAAAGAGGAAACGGATTCCGCGTTAGCATCTGGTTGTTCCAAGGGTTAGGACTCAGTTTCACCGATTGTAGTCAATACCATCCTATTGTCCTTCTTCCGCCAGATCGCAGCGCGCAAGACGACCAAAAATTGCGCATCGTCGCGGGGGTTGCGTTTAGGTCGACCGGGATCAACGTCCTGTCCGTGCTCGACTACCTAGTGCTGGAGAACTGGACCAGCCAGGACGCGATCGGCCGCGGTCGCGTCGTCGTGCCGGCTGACCGCAACACCATCACGCCCATGCGTGGCTGATCGGCCAATTGCATGGCCCGCGCCTCCAGCCGGTCGTAATAGCGGTCGGCTGCTCGAAGGCTTTCGCCGCCTATTGTCAGATAGATGTCAATCAGGTCAGCTCTGGCCGCTGGCGACCAGCGGCCATTCGACGAGGCTTTCACCAGCCGCTGCCGAGCTTCCTTTCTCAGCGCGTCAAAGTCTACAGGCTCCGGCTTCCCGCTTGCCTTGCCGTCATCCCATAGCTGACGCAGCCGGCGCACGTCCTCTTGTCGAAGCTCGCGCTTGGTGAGCCAATCACGCATCGCCTCGCGCACGATCTCACTCGTGGTGGCGTATTCACCCGCTTCCACTGCCTCGCGCATGGTCGCCGCCTGTTGCGGAGTCACGGCCACGCTTATCTTTTCCACGTTTGCCATAGGATCTTACTCTTGCTCTAAGGTAGTAAATAATACTCCTTTTGCTCCTTACAATCCGATTGCTGCACTGCGGACTGCCGCTTCTGGCCCTATCAGCGGCCGTCGATCGGTCGCCATCCGTGGAGAATTCTGTGCGCGCCGATCTCATAGGCGAAATAGTTGCCGCCGCCGGCCGGCTGATCCGCCTCGCGGCTGATCTCGCGATTGCTGAGTGAAAGCAGCAGCAGCGTTCCGACGCCACCATGACCGACGAAAGCAATGTCGCCGCCAACGGCGGCGTCGAGTACAGCCTCGACCTCGCTCACAATGCGCTGCTGGGCATCGATGGCGCGCTCCCAGCCGCGAATGCTTTTGTGCGGACTGGCGAAGAACCGGTCGGCGACTGCCTCAAACTCCGGCGGTGGCAGAAAGCCGGTTGCCGAGCGGTCGTTCTCGTGCATGCCTTCGCGCACCTCGACCGTGAGGCCAAGCTGCCCGGCCAGTATCTCAGCGGTTTCTATCGCCTTGCGCTCCGCCGACGAGACGACACGCCGAATCGAGCCGACCCATGGCTGCTCAAGCATGGCCAACGCCCTCGCCCGTCCGATCTCGGACAGTCCCCATTCCGGCACGGGAACGTTGGCATCGATCTGAACCTGGGGATGGGTGATGTAGTATGCAATCGGCACGGGTGAGGTTTCCTGCCGGGAAGCCTGAATTCAATAGCTCTGGGTCGAGCGCCGCGCTCTCGGGGTTGCCGGCTGCTTGGCCGGCGCGGCCGGCTTCAGCGCGGCTGCAGGCTTCGGTGCCACAGGTCTGGCCGAGCCCTTCTTGAACGGCGCCATGCCTTCCCTTGCGAGTTCGTCGGCGCGTTCGTTCTCGGTGTGGCCGGCATGGCCCTTGACCCAGTTCCAGGTCACCTTGTGACGCCGGTTGGCCTCGTCCAGCGCCTGCCAGAGCTCACCGTTCTTGACCGGCTTCTTGTCGGCGGTCTTCCAGCCGTTCTTTTTCCAGCCATGGATCCACTTCGAGATGCCGTCCATGACATATTTGCTGTCGGTGTGAAGCTCGACGGCGCACGGCTCCTTCAGCGCATTCAGCGCCGAAATGGCGGCCAGCAGTTCCATGCGGTTGTTGGTGGTCTCAGCCTCGCCGCCCGACAATTCCTTGGTCTTGCCGTTGAAGCGCAGGATGGCGCCCCAGCCGCCGGGACCGGGATTGCCCGAGCAGGCGCCGTCGGTGAAGATTTCAATCTGCTTGGTCATGTCAGTCCATATTCCGAAGGAGACCTGATCGCGCGGTGGAAGCGCATGCGGCGGATATATTCGGTCGGATCGCGCTTCATGACCAGCCCGCCATCGGGAACGGTCAGCCAGTCATAGAGCCGGGTCAGCATGAAGCGCAGCGCCGAGCCGCGCGCCAGCATCGGCAGCGCCGCCTTCTCACCATCGCTCAAGGGCCGCACGCTCTGATAGCCGGCCAGCAGCGCCGTGCCCTTGGTCAGATTGAAGGAGAAATCCTTCTCGAAACACCAGGCGTTGAGGCAGGTGGCGACGTCATAGGCGTAGAGGTCGTTGCAGGCGAAATAGAAGTCGATCAGGCCCGACAGTTTTTCCCCGAGGAAGAAGACATTGTCGGGGAACAGGTCGGCATGGATGATGCCCGCCGGCAGGCCCTGCGGCCAATGGCGTTCGAAATCGGTGAAATCGGCGTCGACCTCGGCAGCCAGTCCCGGCTCGACCTCGTCGGCGCGCTCGCGCGAGGCATTCCAGAGCTTGCGCCAGCCGTCGATGGCCAGCGCGTTGTCGCGGGTCATCGCAAAATCCTGGCCGGCGAGATGCAGGGCGGCCAACGCCTTGCCGACTTCGGCGCAATGCGCCGCTGTCGGCCGCCGCAGCGACAGGCCTTCGAGGAAGGTGATGATGACCGCCGGGCGGCCGGCCAGCGTGCCGATGACGGTGCCGTCGTGCGCGGTTACCGGCAGCGGGCAGGAAATGCCTTTACGAGCGAGATGGCCCATCAGGCCGAGGAAGAACGGCAGGTCGGCCTTGTCGACGCGCTTTTCGTAAAGCGTCAGGATGTAAGAACCGCTCGATGTGTGCAGCAGAAAGTTGGAATTCTCGGTGCCTTCGGCAATGCCCTTGTAGGACAGCAATTCGCCGACCGGATAAGCCTTGAGGAACGCGCCGAGTTCGCCCTCGTTGACATCGGTGTAGACCGCCATGGGCTGTTCACGCGGCTCCGTTGACGAAGGCCATATCGGCCCGCGTCAGTTCGACATCGCGCAGAACCCGCATGACTGGAAAATCCTCCGTTTCGGTCGCGGTGATCGCCAGATCAATGGTCACCTCGAAGCGCTGGCGGAAAGCGTCGATGATCTCGTCGACGATGATCTCCGGCGCCGACGCGCCGGCCGACAGGCCGAGCGTCGAGATGTCAGCGATGTCATTCCATGGAATTTCGGCAGCGCGCTGTACGAGAAGCGACATGGTGGCGCCGGCGCGCTCCGCCACTTCGACAAGGCGGCGCGAATTGGAAGAATTCGGCGCACCGACAATCAGATAGAGATCGGCGCCGGCGGCGGTGTCCTTGACCGCTTCCTGGCGATTGGTGGTGGCGTAGCAGATCGATTCGGCGGCCGGCGCATGCAATTGCGGGAAGCGCTCCTGCAGCGCCCGGATGATGCCGGCGGTGTCTTCGACCGACAGCGTCGTCTGGGTGACGAAGCCGAGCGCCTCAGGGTTGGCCGGCGCAAAGGTTGCGGCGTCGGCCTCGGTCTCGATCAGCGTCACGGCGCCTTCAGCCAGCTGGCCCATCGTGCCGATCACCTCGGGATGGCCGGCATGGCCGATCAGAAGCACATGGCGGCCGAGCCGCTGGTGGCGCATCGCCTGCTTGTGCACCTTCGACACCAGCGGACAGGTGGCGTCGAGATAGAAGAGTTCGCGCGCCTGGGCGTCGGCCGGCACCGATTTCGGCACGCCATGGGCCGAAAACACCACAGGCGACTTGCGATGCTCGGGCGGGATCTCCGACAGTTCCTCGATGAACACGGCGCCGAGGCTTTGCAGGCCTTCGACGACATAGCGGTTGTGCACGATCTCATGGCGGACATAGACCGGCGCGCCGTATTTCTTCAACGCCAGCACGACGATCTGGATGGCGCGGTCGACGCCGGCGCAAAAGCCGCGCGGCTGGCAGAGCCGGATCGTCAGAGGAGGCTTGGTCTTGGTGTGAAGCATGAATCCGGGCCGGTTGTTCAGAGGCGAAATGAGGTGTGCACCCCCACCCTGTCAAGGGCGGCCGGCATCATTCGGCTTTTGCCGGACGGCGCAGCCTGATGATCAGGACCACGGCAAGGGCGGCTGCAAGGCCATACCAGGTGAAGGCATATTGCAGATGCGAGTTCGGCAGGTCGATGATGGTGACGCCGCCGACCGGCAGCCCACCGGGGTTCGGCGTCTTGTCGGCGTCGATGAAGATCGGCACCAGCACGGCACCGGCGGGCAGGCCGGCGCTTGCCGCCATGGCATCGCGGTCCTTCCAGTAGAAGATGTTCTTGGCCACGTCATTGTCGGGCAGCATCATCGATGGCTTGGCCGGCAGCGGATTGCGCGCCAGCCCCGTGACCGTCACCTTGCCCGTCACTTGCCCTTGCGGGCGTTTGGCAGCGTCCTTTAGGTCATAGGGCACGAAGCCGCGGTTGATCAGCACGAAGCGGCCATCGTCGAGCGCCAGCGGCGTGTAGACATTGAAGCCGGCGTCACCGTCCCAGGTGGCGTAGAAATGCCGCTCGCCCGAATGCAGGAATGTGCCGCTGACGGTAACCGGCGTGTAGTCGACATCGCCGGTGGCGGCGAATTCCTTCTCGACGTCCGCCAACGGCCGCGGTGCCGAATGTGTGCGCTGGTCGATGGTCGCCAGCAGGCCTTCCTTCCAGTGCAGGCGCTGCACCTGCCAGGTGCCTAGCCCCAGCAGGATGACGAACAGCACCAGGCCGAGACCGAGCAGCAATGCCGTCTTCGGCCGCGAACGGCCGGTGGTTTTGGCCAACGCCTCGCTCATTGCTCGTGGTCCAGCCGGCCTTCGGCAGCCTTGTTGGCATATTGCAGCGTCAGCAGCACGCCCTTGATCAGCCTCAGCGCCGTCAGGCACAACGCCACCGCCAGCGGTATCCAGATGATGAAATGCAGCCAGAGCGGCGGGCTCAGCGTCACCTCCACCCACAGCGCCAGCCCGACGATGATGAAGCCGATGATCAGGATGACGAACACCGCCGGGCCATCGCCGGCATCGGCATAGGAATAGTCGAGGCCGCAATTCATGCAGCGCTTGCCGACGGTCAGGAAGCCGGAGAACAGCCGCCCTTCGCCGCAACGCGGACAGCGGCCGTGCAGGCCGGCCGAAATCGGTTCGATGGGTGGCCAGATCGCCTTGTCTTCACTCATGTTCTACGGCTCGATTTCGATCGGCGTTCCATCCGGCACCATAGCCCAGATTTCATCCATGTCGGAGTCGGTAACCCCAATGCAGCCGTCGGTCCAGTCGACCAATTGAAGCAGCCAGCCCAGCCAGCCGAAGCCGTAGGCCATGATGGGCGCTGAAAAGAAGAAAGGCGGCCGCATTGCCGCGGCCGCCTTTCTGATTCCTTGGGATTGATTCCCCGATGAAAGCCGTCAGTGGCCTTCGATCAGCGCGCCGGCCGATCCCCAGACATAGATCGCGCTGAACAGGAACAGCCAGACCACGTCGACGAAGTGCCAGTACCAGGCAGCCGCCTCGAAGCCGAAATGCTGCTTGGGCGTGAAGTCGCCCTTCATGGCGCGGATCAGGCAGACCAGCAGGAAGATGGTGCCGATGATGACATGGAAGCCGTGGAAGCCGGTCGCCATGAAGAAGGTGGCGCCATAGATGGAATCCTTGAAGCCGAACGGAGCGTGTATGTACTCATAGGCCTGCACCATGGTGAACAACATACCGAGGCCGACGGTCAGCACCAGGCCGTTGATCAGGCCTTTGCGGTCGCCATGGATCAGCGAGTGGTGCGCCCAGGTCACCGTCGTGCCCGACAAAAGCAGGATGATGGTGTTGTAAAGCGGCAGATGGAAGGGATCGAGGACCTCGAGACCCTTCGGCGGCCAGACGCCGCCGGTAAAGGCGGTGCGGGCATATTGCTGCACCTCGCCCGGAAACAGGCTGGCATCGAAATAGGCCCAGAACCAGGCGACGAAGAACATCACTTCCGAAGCGATGAACATGATCATGCCGTAGCGCAGATGCAGCGACACGACACGCGTGTGATGCCCTTCATGCGCTTCCTTGATCGTGTCCGACCACCAGGCGAACATGGTGTAAAGGACGATGACCAGGCCGATGAAGAACAGCCACGGATTGGCGATGTTGTGGCCGAAGACCGGGAAATCGCCGTTCTTGAGATACTGCATCAGGGCAACGCCGCCGACGGCGGTGACCAGCGCCCCGATGGAACCCAGGAAAGGCCACGGGCTCGGGTTGACGAGATGGTAGTCGTGTTGTGGTTTTGCGTGCGCGTCTGCCATATCAACCCCCGAGATTTGCTTCGGTATCTGAAACTTTGGTGGTGCTGTCCGGCGCCGATGAAGCGACCGGTTTGTTCTTTTCGACCGGGAACATGGTGTAGGACAGGGTGATCGTCTTCAAGTCCTTCAGTTCCGGCACGTTGACGATGTCTGGATCCACATAGAACACGACCGGCATGTCCAGCGTCTCGCCGGGCTTCAGCGTCGTGTCGGTGAAGCAGAAACACTCTACCTTGTTGAAGTAAGGGCCTGCCAGTTCCGGCTGGACGTTGAAGGTGGCGCGGCCGGTGACGGCGCGGTCGAATTTGTTGGTGGCGCTGTAATGCGCCTGCGTGGTCTCGCCGATCTTGATGGTGACCGAGCGGGCGACCGGCTGGAACTGCCAGGGAATGCCATTGGTGTTGGCGTCGAAGCGCACGGTGATGTCGCGGTCGAGGATGCGGCCGGCATATTGCTTTTCGGCGCGCTGCGTGGTGCCGCCATAGCCGGTGGCCTGGCAGAACATCTTGTAGAGCGGCACCGCGGCGTAGGCCATGCCGATCATGCCGCCGAAGAAGGCGACGCAGACGGCGGCGACAACGCGGTTGGTGTTTTTCTTCCCGGGGTCGGTCATGGTCTGGCGGGTCATCGTCGGCCTCACATCGATCCGGTATGGCCGAATTTGACGATAGTGATGACGTAGAAGACGACAACCAGCGCCGCCAGCGCCAGGCCTATTGCCGCCGAACGGTTGCGCCGCGCCTTTTGCTGGCGCTCGGTCAGCGTGACCAGTTCAAGCTTCTTGTCGATCATGGTCATGCTCCACCGATGGCCAGAGCGCGACCGACGACGCAGTCGGCCAGATAGATGGCGAAGATCGCGAACAGGTAGAGCAGCGAATAGGCAAACAGCGCCTTGGCCGGCTTCATGACGCGGTCGTCGTCGGTCATGCGGAGCACTTTCCAGGCATACCAGACAAAGCCGGCGCCGAGCGCCAGCGAAGCGATGCCGTAGCCGGCGGTGGTGAAACCGAGCACCCAGGGCAGCACGCCGACCGGTGCAAGGATCAATGCGTAGGCTAAGATCTGGCGGCGGGTCGAGGCGTGGCCGGCGACATTGGGCATCATCGGAATGCCGGCCTTGGCGTAGTCGTCGGACTTGAACAACGCCAGCGC
Organism: Mesorhizobium sp. P3_A2; assembly: GCF_056403115.1. Classification (NCBI taxonomy): domain Bacteria; kingdom Pseudomonadati; phylum Pseudomonadota; class Alphaproteobacteria; order Hyphomicrobiales; family Phyllobacteriaceae; genus Mesorhizobium; species Mesorhizobium sp. P3_A2. The sequence continues at coordinate 45,101 of NZ_JBFUGC010000006.1, read as the reverse complement.
CCAGAAATGCGGCGGCGTCCACAGGAAGATAATCAGGAACAGGACGAGGCTTTCGAAGCTGACCGTTCCGGTCACTGCCGCCCAGCCGATCACCGGCGGAATGGCGCCGGCGGCACCGCCAATGACGATGTTCTGCGGCGTCGAGCGCTTCAGCCACATCGTGTAGACGACGGCGTAGAAGAAGATGGTGAAGGCGAGCAGCGCCGCCGACAGCCAGTTGACCAGCACGCCCAGCGTCATCACCGACAGCGCCGACAGCACAAGGCCGAAACTCAGGGCTTCACCGGGCAGGATGCGGCCGGACGGAACCGGGCGGCCGGCGGTCCGGCTCATCACGGCATCGATGTCGGCGTCGTACCACATGTTGAGCGCGCCCGAGGCGCCGGCGCCGATGGCGATCGCCAGGATTGCGACCATCGCGATCAGCGGGTTTACGGTCACGGGCGCCGCCACCATGCCGACAAAGGCGGTGAACACCACCAGCGACATGACGCGCGGCTTCAGAAGGGCGAAAAAATCGCCCGCCGTGGCTTCCGAAATTCGAAAGCCCGCTTCGTCAATCAATGGGTCGTTGACCAGGGCCATGCGTAGTTGAGTCCAATCATTCCGTTGGCCGAAACCGCCGGCGGGCCGGCGGTTTCGTATTCGGGCTGCCTTATTTGATCTTCGGCAGCTGTTCCCACTGGTGGAACGGCGGCGGCGAAGGCAGCTGCCATTCGAGCGTCGTTGCACCCTCGCCCCATGGATTGGCGCCGGCCACCCGCTTCTTCTGGAAGGCTTCGAAGACGCCATAAAGGAAGATCACCACGCCGACGGCCGAGATATAGGAGCCGTAGGACGACACCATGTTCCAGCCGGCAAACGCGTCGGGATAGTCGATGGTGCGGCGCGGCATGCCGGCGAGGCCGAGGAAATGCTGCGGGAAGAAGATCAGGTTGACGCCGACGAAGGTGACCCAGAAGTGGGTATTGGCGATCACCGGCGAGTACATGTAGCCGGTCATCTTCGGGAACCAGTAGTACCAGCCGGCGAAGATGGCGAACACCGCGCCCAGCGACAGCACGTAGTGGAAGTGGGCGATGACGAAATAGGTGTCATGCAGCGAGCGGTCGAGGCCGGCATTGGCGAGCTGAACGCCGGTGACGCCGCCGACCGTGAACAGGAAGATGAAGCCGAGCGCCCACAGCATCGGCGTCTTGAACGAGATCGACCCGCCCCACATCGTCGCGATCCAGGAGAAGATCTTCACGCCTGTCGGCACCGCGATGACCATGGTGGCGAAGACGAAGTAGCGCTGCGTGTCGAGCGACAGGCCGGTCGTGTACATGTGGTGCGCCCAGACGATGAAGCCGACGGCGCCGATCGCAACCATGGCGTAGGCCATGCCGAGATAGCCGAACACCGGCTTCTTCGAGAAGGTGGAGACGATGTGGCTGATGATGCCGAAGCCCGGCAGGATCAGGATGTACACCTCGGGGTGACCGAAGAACCAGAACAGGTGCTGGAACAGCAGCGGATCGCCGCCGCCATCCGGGGTGAAGAAGGTGGTGCCGAAATTGCGGTCGGTGAGCAGCATGGTGATGCCGCCGGCGAGCACCGGAAGCGACAACAGCAGCAGGAAGGCGGTGACCAGCACCGACCAGGCAAATAGCGGCATCTTGTGCAGCGTCATGCCCGGCGCGCGCATGTTGAAGATGGTGGTGATGAAGTTGATGGCGCCGAGGATCGACGAGGCGCCGGCAATGTGGATCGACAGGATCGCCAGATCCATGGCCGGTCCGGGCTGGCCGGAGGTCGACAGCGGCGGATAGAGTGTCCAGCCGCCGCCAACGCCGTAGGCGCCGGGCGCGCTCGGCATGAAAGCCGAAGCGATGAGCAGGATGAAGGCCGGCGGCAGCAGCCAGAATGAGATGTTGTTCATGCGCGGGAAGGCCATGTCCGGCGCGCCGATCATGATCGGCACCATCCAGTTGGCGAAGCCGCCGATCAGCGCCGGCATGACCATGAAGAAGATCATGATCAGCGCGTGCGCGGTGCCGAAGGCGTTGTACATGCTCTTGCCGCCGTCGATGGCGGCGTCGCCGTTCATGCCGTAGACCATCTGCGCCAGACCGGTGAAGATCTGGATGCCGGGCTCCTGCAGCTCCATGCGGATGACGACCGAAAGCGCGCCGCCGACGATGCCCGCGAAGATCGCGAAGATCAGATAGAGCGTGCCGATGTCCTTGTGGTTGGTGGAGTACACCCACCGGACCCAGCCATGATAGGGCTTGTGGTCGTGATCGTCGTGAGCTGCAGCTTCTGCCATGGTCGGCTCCGTTCCCTAATTCTTGCTAACCCGCGGCATCAATTGCCGGCGGCCGCTACCTTGTTGGTACCGTCGACCTCGGCCATCAGCGCCTTGTTGGCGCCGGGAAGGTCGGTCTTGGCTGCTGCCAGCCAGGTCTTGTACTGCGCGTCTGAGACGACGCGGATGGCGATCGGCATGAAGGCGTGATCCTTGCCGCAGAGCTGCGAGCACTGGCCGTAATAGAGGCCTTCCTTCTCCGCCTTGAACCAGGTCTCGTTGGTGCGGCCGGGAACCGCGTCCATCTTGATGCCGAAGGCCGGCATGGCGAAGGAGTGGATGACGTCGGTTGCGGTGATCAGGACACGGGTCATGGTGTTGACCGGCACGACCAGCTCGTTGTCGACCGCCAGGAGACGCGGATAGACCTTGCGGTCTTCCTTGCCGATCGCGGCGCGGTCGGCATCCTGAAGGATGGCCGAGTTGAAGGAGAGCGGGTTCTCGGTCTGGTACTCATAGTCCCAGTTCCACTGATTGCCGGTCGCCTTGACGGTCAGCTTGGCCTCTTCCGGCGGCGTGTATTGCGCGGTCAGCAGCTGGAACGAGGGGATGGCGATGAACAGCAGGACGACGACCGGGCCGACGGTCCAGATCACCTCGATCAGCGTGTTGTGGCTGGTCTTGGACGGAACCGGATTGACGCTGGCGCGGAACCTGAAGATGCACCAGGCAAGCAAAGCCAGAACCAGGACGGTGATCGGGACGACGAACCACATCGTGTAGTTCCCGAACCACTCGATCTGCCGCATCATGTCGGTCGCCGGCGGCTGAAAGCTCATCTCCCATGGCTGCGGCTGGGCCGCATGAGCGGAGGCGCCGGCGAAAAATGCGGCTGCAGCGCCTGCTGTTGCCATCAATTTGGCGCTTGCTGGGAATTTTCTCATCGCCCTCATCATCTCCCGGTTCCTCGCGATCGCGCGCAAGAATATCGAACAATGCCGGGATGGGAATCCCGGACAGTCCCAAGGCTGGTTCAAACCATACTCTATTTCCCTCCGCAAGAAAGGAGCGGGCAAAACCGTGCGGCATTTTTGCGCGCAACCGCGACCGTGCCGTTTCAGCGGCCTTTTGCCCGGCGCGGATCGTCGACAGATGCGCGATACGGGCTTGTGGCCGGAATGCGCCCGACGGTCGCAATTCGGGCGAATTTGCTAGGGAAAAGCGCATTATTGCGCTTGCCGGGGCTGACCGGCGGTCGCCCTATCCTTTACTTGGCCTTGGCGCGGCTTAAAGTGCCGTGATTCGCTAATGGAGCCGTCATGACCTCTTGGCTTTCGAGAAACTCCTGGCTTTCGAGAAGCGGGGCGAAGGTCATCGTTCTCGCCGCCCTGATCGGTATCGGCTCGTCCGCAACCGGCACTGCCAATGCAGCGCAGCCGAGCGGTACGGTCAAGTCGACGCATGGCGCATGGTCGATCATCTGCGACACGCCGGCCGGCGCCACCTCGGAACAGTGCGTGATGATGCAAAACGTCGTCGCCGAGGATCGCCCGGAAATGGGACTTTCGGTCGTGGTGCTGCGCACCGCCGACAACAAGGCCGAGATCCTGCGCGTGCTGGCGCCGCTCGGCGTGCTGCTGCCCAATGGGCTCGGCCTCAATGTCGACGGCAAGGATATCGGCCGCGCCTATTTCGTGCGCTGCTTCCAGGATGGCTGCTATGCCGAGGTCATTCTTGAAAAGCCGCTGCTCGACACGCTGAAGACCGGCACGTCTGCCACCTTCATCGTCTTCCAGACACCGGAAGAAGGCATCGGCATCCCCGTCGACCTCAAAGGCTTCGCCGACGGTTTTGCCGCCCTGCCCTGAGCTTGATGCTTGCGAAAAGGCAGGTCCCGAAGCAGAGTTCCCACGGGTTTGATTTTTGGCTGGGGGGTCATCATGCGCGCTTTTTCTCTGCTTCTGTCGACCGGTCTGATCCTGACCAGCGCAATTTCCGTAGCCTTTGCCGAGGATATCGAAATCATCACGGCGCCCGACCCGGCGGTCATTCTCGAGATTGCGAAGGGCTATGGCTCGGCCAAGATGGACAAGGACGACGGCGGCGATCCGATGATCTCCGGGCGGCTCCAGGGCATGAAATATGTCGTCTACTTCTATGGCTGCGAAAACCACCACGAGAAGTGCAAGTCCATCCAGTTCTCGTCGGGCTATACGGATGCCTTCACGGTCGACCAGGCCAATGAATGGAACAAGAAATTCCGCTGGGTGAAGTCCTTTTCCGGTGACGGGTCGAACTTCAAGATGGATGTCATGTTCAAAGGCGGAGTTACCCGCTCCTATCTCGAGGAGCAGTTCTCGAACTGGGATTCCATGACGAGCGACATCAAAGAATTCGTGAACGGGAAATAGGGCCGCGCGCTCCACGGTCGGCCGCGGATCTTCATTGCGGATTGTGCAGGCGCGTCTTCGCGCCTACATCGTGGCAACACCATTCCTCCTGTGAACGGACCTGCCATGAACAGCCTGATCGGCCAATTCGACATTTCCGACGATCGTATCAAGCGGATCGTCGCCGACACCCTTAACGGCGCCGATGACGGTGAGCTGTTCCTCGAATACAGCGAGAGCGAAGCGCTGATGTTCGACAATGGCAGACTGAAGACCGCCAATTTCAACACCGACCAGGGTTTTGGCCTGCGCGCGGTGGCCGGCGTGGCGAGCGGCTACGCCCATTCCAGCGATCTTTCGGAGGCGTCACTGCTGCGCGCGGCGGACGCGGTGTCGACCGTCAAGGGCGGCTATTCCGGCACGCTTGCCGCGGCACCCGCCCGCACCAACCGCCATCTCTACGGCGACGAGAACCCGATCCCCTCGCCTTCCTTCGAGGTCAAGGCCAAGCTGTTGCAGGAGATCGACGCCTGGCTTCGGGCCGAGGATCCGCGCGTGCGGCAGGTGACGGCTTCGCTCGCCGCGTCCTGGCAGCATGTCGAGATCGTGCGCGCCGATGGCCAGATGGTGCGCGACATCCGCCCGCTAGTCCGCATCAACGTCTCCGTCGTCGTCGGCGATGGCGACCGCCAGGAGAGCGGCTCCTACGGCATGGGCGGGCGCAAGGCGTTCGGCGAATTCCTCGTCGAGGACAGCTGGAAGCATGCGGCACGAGAGGCGCTCAGGCAGGCGCTGGTCAATCTCGAAGCCATCCCGGCGCCGGCCGGCACGTTCGACATCGTGCTGTCCAGTGGCTGGCCGGGCGTCATGCTGCACGAAGCCGTCGGCCACGGGTTGGAAGGCGATTTCAACCGCAAGAAGACCTCGGCCTTCGCCGGCCTGCTCGGCCAGCAGGTGGCGGCCAAGGGCGTCACCGTGGTCGATGACGGCACCATGCCCGAGCGGCGTGGCTCGCTAACCGTCGATGACGAAGGCACGCCGTCGGCCCGCAACGTGCTGATCGAGGACGGCAGACTGGTCGGCTACATGCAGGACCGCCAGAACGCCCGGCTGATGGGCATGAAGGCGACCGGCAATGGCCGGCGCGAAGGTTATGCGCACCAGCCCATGCCGCGCATGACCAACACCTACATGACGGCGGGCGACATGGAGCCGGACGAGATCATCGCCTCGGTCAAGAACGGCATCTATGCCGTCTCCTTCGGCGGCGGCCAGGTCGACATAACCTCAGGCAAATTCGTGTTCGGCTGCACCGAAGCCTACATGATCGAGAACGGCAAGGTGACGCAGCCGATCAAGGGCGCCATGCTGATCGGCAACGGGCCAGACGCCATGCACCGCGTGTCGATGATCGGCAACGACATGAAGCTCGACAACGGTATCGGCATGTGCGGCAAGGCCGGACAGGGCGTGCCGGTCGGCGTCGGCCAGCCGCATCTCAGGATGAACCAGATGACGGTGGGCGGCACCAGGGTTTGAGCGTATTCCGGTAACACGCTTCAAATCTCAGCCGGCACCTTGAAGTGAACACAATTCCATTAGGAAATTAGTAACTGTTTAACTGCCTGGGCTGCCTTTCCCGCAGACCAGCCTTCTCGTTGCGGTGTTGGTGATGGCAATGCGGCCCGGCGTCCTGGCTCTCCTCCTTGGCTTCGTTTCGTTGACTGGCGCGACAGCGCTGCAAGCCGGTTCGGCGGCAGCACAGTCGATATGGTTCAAGGCGCGGTCGACCCAATCCGCCGCCGCTGTCGGCGGAAGCACCAGCGTCCCCTACGGCTGGGTCGATTTCTGCCATCGCCGGCCAAAAGAGTGCAAGGTGCCCGCTCTGCCGGCCGCCGATGTCAAGCTGACCCCGCAGAAGCTGAGCATCCTCAAGCGGGTCAATCAGAAGGCGAACAGGTCCATCAAGCCCGTCAGCAATTTCGATCACTGGGGCACGATGGAAGACCACTGGGACTATCCTGTGGACGGCAAGGGCGATTGCAAGATCTACGCGCTCTACAAGCGCAAGCTTCTTCTGCAAGCGGGATTCCCCCGGCAGGCGCTGCTGATGACGGTGGTGCGCGACCTCAACAATGAAGGCCACACCATCCTGACGGTGAAGACCGACAAGGGCGATCTTGTCCTCGACAATCTGGTCGATGAGATCAGGCCCTGGAACGCGACGGGCTATTACTTCCTGAAACGCCAGTCGCAGCAGAACCCAAATACATGGGTATCGATCAACCAACGCGGCGGCACGCCGAAACGGATGTCGCCAAGCTAGGCCCCTTGTTTTTCGCAATTCTGGACGGAAAACCGCTTCACACTTTTCCTGGAATTGCTCTACCGCCGTCTCTTTGGCTTCTCCAGCAGCGCCACCGCCTCGACATGCGGCGACCAGAGGAACTGGTCGATCGGCGTGACGCTTTTCAGCACGTAGCCGCCATCCATGAGGATGCGTAAATCCCGGGCCAGCGTCACCGGGTTGCAGGAGACGGCGGCGACGAACGGCACGTCGGAGCGGGCGATCTGCTTCGACTGGTCTTCGGCGCCGGCGCGCGGCGGGTCGAAGACGACACCATCGAAGGCGTTCAGTTCCTTGAACGTCAGCGGGCGCCGAAACAGGTCGCGGCGTTCGCCGGTTACCCGCTTCAGGCCCGTGGCGAAGCGTGAGCCGCGGTCGAGCGCCGACAGAGCCGCCGCATCGCCTTCGACCGCATGCACCTCGGATTTCGCCGCCAGCCGAAGCGCAAAGCTGCCGCAGCCGGCGAACAGATCAGCGACTTTCCTGGCGCGTTTCAGATGTCCGCCAACGATATCGGCCATCGCCTGTTCGGCGGCTTCGGTTGCCTGCAGGAAGGCGCCGGGCGGTACGGCGACAGCGACTGTGCCGAACATGACCACCGGTTTTTTCGGCTCGATGACGATCTCGTCGTCGATCGAAAGCCGGGCAAAACCGTTGGCCATGACGAAGTTGGAGGCGACCCGGCGCTGGTTCTCGCCCAGCTTGCCTGACTCATAGACCGCGACGTCGAGGCCCGAACCCGTCACCGTGACCACCATGCGGAACGACTTGGTGGTGGCGCAAACCAGGTCGGCGACCGATCGCAAGCGATCGAGTGCTGCGACGATCTCCGGCAGCGAGATGGGGCATTCCTCGATCGGGATGATTTCCGGCGACAGATGGCGATGGAAGCCAAGCAGCATGCCGGTGTCGGCGCGCCGGGCAGCAAGCACGACGCGGCGGCGTGTGTGGGGTGCACACGGCATCAATGCGCCGATGTCGCCAGCAATGCCTTTCAAGGCGTGCACGACCTTGTCGCGTTTCCATTGCTGGTAAGCGTCGGCTTGCAGATGCTGGACGGCGCAGCCGCCGCATTCGGTGAAGTGCCGGCAGGCCGGGTCGATGCGCAACGGCGAGGCTTCCAGCACCGCCATCAGCGTGGCGCGATCCCTTTCGCGCGCCGCGGTGACGGCTTCGCCGGGCAGCGTGAAAGGAATGAACAGCTCCCCGGTTTCCGTCTCGGCGACGCCATCGCCTTGCGAGCCCAATCTCTTGATGGTGAAGCGCGTGCTCATCGGTCCTTGATCCCACCGAGCAGGAATTCGCGGTTGCCGTCCCCACCTTCGATCGGCGACATGTGCAGACCCAATGTCCGCCAGCCAGGGACGCCTTCGAGCCATTCCTGCAGCAGACCGGCAACGCGGGCGGCGTCATAGGGGTCTTTCAGCAGGCCACCCTTGCCGATCGCCTCGCGGCCGGCCTCGAATTGCGGCTTGACCAGAAACACGGCACGCGCTCCCGGCCTGGCGATGGCGAGCGCCGGCGGCATCGCCAGTTTCAGCGAAATGAAGCTGACATCGGAAACGATGAAATCTGGAATGCGGCCGCCGAGATCAGCGGCGGTGAGCTCGCGGGCGTTCAAGCCCTCGATCACGGTGACGCGCGGGTCGGACGAGACATCGCGATGCATCTGGCCGTGGCCGACATCGATCGCCGTGACATGGGCCGCACCGCGTTCGAGCAGCACCTGGGTGAAGCCGCCGGTCGAGGCGCCGATGTCGAGCGCTTCGCTGCCGGCCGGATCGAGACTGAAATGGTCGAGCCCGGCAATCAGCTTCAGCGCCGCGCGCGAGACATAGCCCTGTGCGGGATCGTCGATGTCGATGAGGCATTGCGGCAGGACGGTCTGGCCGGGCTTGCGGGCGACCACGCCGTCGACCGAGACAGTTCCACGCTCGACCGCGTCACGGGCGCGCGAGCGGCTTGCAAACAGGCCGCGCTGGACGAGCAATTCGTCGAGCCGCTGGCGTGTGTTGGCTGGCAGAGGGGAGTTCATTGGCCTTCATGGCGAAAGCCGGTCGCGAAGGCAAGGACATTGGATGAGAGCGACACTGGAACCGGAGACGCAGATCAGTCGGCCGGTTGAATATCACAGCAAGTCCGGCAAGATGGCCGGGGGCGCTCACGCATTGCGGAGGAACACCAATGCTGACTGGAACCTGCCATTGCGGCGCCGCCCGCTGGACGATTGAAGGCGACCCCTAACGACGCTTCATGCAACGCAGGGTGGCACGTTTAAAACCACTGGCATTGCAATACAAGGAGACCAAGTGATGGCCAAGAAGTACACTGCGAAGTGCGCCTGCGGCGCCGTCAAGTTCGAGTTTGATACCGATCCCACGTTCATTGCAATTTGTCACTGCCTCGACTGCAAGAAGGCTTCCGGCGGTGAAGCTGCGACGTTTTTCGCCGTGCCAGAGGATGATTTCACGCTGATCAGCGGCAAGCCGAAAGCGTTTCACTACATCGCCAATTCGGGCAATGGGCTCGACCGGAATTACTGCCCGGAATGCGCGGCGCGGGTATTCACGGACAATCTTGAAGGCTTCCCCGGCACAGTGTTCGTCCAGCTCGGAAGTCTCGACCGCCCTGAGTTGATCGCGCCGAAACTCGAGATGTTCACCAGGCGTCGTCTCGGATGGGTAAAGCCACTTGACCTTCCCCAGTTCGAGAACATGCCCAGCTGAAAGATACCGGGGCGGGATGGTCAGGCAATACGGAGGAGGACCAATGCTGACGGGAACCTGCCATTGCGGCGCCGCCCACTGGAGCCTGGAGGGCGACCCCGGCCCGATCACCGCCTGCAACTGTACGCTTTGCCGCCGCTACGGCACCCTCTGGGCCTATGATTTTGTCGACGAGCGCATCCGCGTCGTGGGGCCGGTGCGTTCCTACATGCGGGCCGGCAAGGAGACGCCCTCGCTCGAAATTCTGTTTTGCCCGACCTGTGCTTGCCTGGCGCGGCTTGCGCCGCGGTGACAGCGGGCGCACGCGGATCGCCGTCAATGTCAGGCTGGCGCCGCCTGAGGCGGTCGCTGACTTGCCGATCGATCATTTCGACGGGCTGGACAGTTTTGATGACCTGCCACGCGATGGTCGCTGCGTGCGCGATATGTGGTTCTAAAAAATCGTGCGCGAGACCGGCCGCTCGACGGCAGGCGTTAGCCCGTCACTGGCGTCGCCAGAAGCCTGCCTGGGCGGGCTCTCGATGGGCGCAGCCGGTACGTCGGGCACGACGACGAACTGCGGCACCTGCTTGTAGGAGAAGCCGCCCCTGATGTTGCCCATCTTGCCGGCGACGATCTCGACCACCGCCTGTTCGAGCTTGCGGTCATAGCGGGTTTCAGCCACGGCCGGCGCGGCGATGACGGCCAAAAGGGCCACGCCGCACAGAAGCGTTCGCATTGTTTTTAACTCCCTGCCTTGGTCCGGTTCTAGCAGGGCGGCGTTGAAAAACGGCCAAAAGACACGGTAAGCGAAACGCCAAACAGAAGCGTTAACAGAACGTTACGAAAGAAAGCCGGCAAACCGCTTCAAAGGCGTGAGATTGTGATTCAGGCGCGTTGCGCGAGATTTGTTCAGGCGCGCTGGGCGCGAGCGGAATGGCCGAGTGCGATGAAGACAGTGCGCACGATGCCGGCGGCGTCGAGCCCGGCGTCTGCATACATTTTTTCCGGCTTGGCGTGGTCGGTGAACTCGTCGGGAAGCACCAGCGGGCGCACTTTCAGGCCGCTTTCCAGCAGGCCTTCATGGGCGAGAAACTGCAGCACATGGCTGGCGAAGCCGCCGACAGCGCCCTCTTCCACCGTCACCAGCACTTCATGCGAGCGGGCCAACCGGCGAATCAGATCCTCGTCGAGCGGCTTGGCGAAGCGGGCGTCGGCAACCGTCGTCGAAAGTCCGGCCGCACCGAGTTCCTCGGCGGCGATCAGGCAGTCCTGCAGCCGCGTGCCGAAGGACAGGAGCGCCACCTTGGTGCCTTCCCTGACGATGCGGCCCTTGCCGATTTCGAGCACGGAGCCGCGCTCCGGCATGTCGACGCCAACACCGTTGCCGCGCGGATAGCGGAAGGCGATCGGGCCTTCGTCATAATAGGCGGCGGTGCGCACCATGTGGCGAAGCTCCGCCTCGTCGGCGGCCGCCATCACCACAAAGCCCGGCAGCGTCGCCAGGAAGGTGGTATCGAAAGCGCCGCAATGGGTGGCGCCGTCGGCGCCAACAAAGCCGGCGCGGTCGATCGGGAAACGCACCGGCAGTTTCTGGATCGCCACGTCGTGGACGACCTGGTCGTAGGCGCGCTGCAGGAAGGTCGAATAGATGGCGGCGAAGGGCTTGTAGCCTTCGGTGGCGAGGCCAGCGGCAAACGTCACCGCATGCTGCTCGGCGATGCCGACATCGAAGGTCCGGGTCGGAAACGCTTCGCCGAACAGGTCGAGGCCGGTGCCGTTCGGCATGGCGGCGGTGACGGCGACGATGCGGTCGTCGGCGCGCGCCTCCTGGATCAGGCTTTCGGCGAACACCTTGGTGTAGGCCGGCGCGTTGGCCGGCGCCTTGGTCTGCGCGCCGGTGATGACGTCGAACTTGTTGACGCCGTGATATTTGTCGGGCGCGGCCTCGGCCGGGCCGTAACCCTTGCCCTTCTGGGTCACGACATGGATCAGCACCGGGCCGTCGGCATTGTCGCGGACATTCTTCAAGACCGGGATCAGGTGTTCGAGATTGTGCCCGTCGATCGGGCCGATATGGTAGAAGCCAAGCTCCTCGAACAGCGTGCCGCCGGTGACATAACCGCGCGCATGCTCGACCGCCCGCGTGATGGCGCGATCGGCGCGCTTGCCGAGATAGGAGGTCAGTTTCTTGCCGAAATCGCGCAGGCCGAGATAGGTCTTCCCTGAAGCGAGCCGCGCCAGATAGGCGCTCATGGCGCCGGTCGGCGGGGCGATCGACATGTCGTTGTCGTTGAGGATGACGATCAGTCGGGCATCGAGCGCGCCGGCATTGTTCAATGCTTCAAATGCCATGCCGGCCGACATGGCGCCGTCGCCGATGACGGCAATGACATTGTTGTTGCCGCCCGAGAGGTCGCGCGCCATCGCCATGCCCAGACCAGCGGAAATCGAGGTCGAGGAGTGCGCGGCGCCGAACGGGTCGTATTCGCTCTCGGCGCGGCGAGTAAAGCCGGACAGGCCGCCCTCCTGGCGCAGCGTGCGGATGCGATCGCGGCGACCGGTCAGGATCTTGTGCGGGTAGGCCTGGTGGCCGACATCCCAGATCACCCGGTCTTCCGGCGTGTTGAAAACATAGTGCAGCGCCACGGTCAGCTCGACGACACCGAGGCCGGCGCCGAGATGCCCGCCCGTATGCGAGACGGCATCGATCAGCTCGGCACGCAGCTCCGAGGCCAGCTGCGGCAGCTCGCTTTCGTCAAGTTTCTTCAGGTCGGCTGGAATGCGGACCTTGTCGAGAAGCGGCGTATGCAGCGTTGCGTTCACTGTTTAGGAGCCTGCCCAGCTATTTTCGTTCATGCGCGTTGATCATGGGCGAAATATGCCTCCGCCCGCCGAATGTAAATGCGTGTCAGTGACGCGGGTGTTGCTGACGTTAATTGTCCGGTAACGGAATGAACTCTTCCTCATCTCCAGGAACGATATCGAAGCGGCCCGTCTTCCATTCCTGTTTGGCCTGTTCGATACGCTCCTTCGACGACGAGACGAAATTCCACCAGATGTGGCGTGGGGAGCCGAGCGATGCCCCGCCAAACAGCATGAAATGGGCGCCGCGTTCGGATGAGACGACGAGTTCGTCGCCGGGCCGGAACACGAGCAGACGCTCGGCTGGAAAGCGGTCGCCCGATATCGAGACATCGCCGTCCAGCGTGTAGATGGCGCGTTCCTCGGCGTCGGCGGGGATTTTGACGCTGGCGCCGGGCGCCAGGCGCAGATCGGCGTAAAGCGTTTCGGTGTCGGCTCTTACCGGCGAGCGCAGTCCCTGGAAATCGCCGATCACCACACGGCCGCTGACGCCTTCGGCGTCGATTTCGGGCAGAAGCAGTGCCGCGGTGTTCTCGAACACCGGCGCCACCTCCTCCTTGCCGTCGGGCAGCGCCAGCCAGGTCTGCAGCCCGGAGACCGACATCGGCGCTCCGCGCAATTCTTCGGGCGTGCGCTCGGAATGGACGATGCCGCGGCCGGCGGTCATCAAATTCACGTCGCCGGGCTGGATGACCATTTCGGTGCCGAGCGAATCGCGGTGCCTGATCTTGCCGTCGAACAGATAGGTGACGGTGGAAAGCCCGATATGCGGGTGCGGACGCACATCCATCGCCTGGCCGCCGCGCAATATAGCCGGACCCATGCGGTCGAAGAAGATGAACGGACCGACCAGGCGCCGCCTTGCCGTCGGCAGAGCGCGGCGAACCTGGAAGCCGCCAATATCCTTGGCGTTCGGAATGACCATCAGCTCGATCTGGTCGCTGGCGAAGGCGTCGCCAGGCTCAGGGTCCTTGCCGGGGAAGAAGCTCATCTGGATTTCCTCAGGCGAAGCGCAGCGCCGATTTGGCTTTTGCCTTGGCTGCCACCTCTTCGCGATTGCGGGGATGATGGTTGGTTTCCAGCGAATGCAGCAATTCATGCGCCGATTCGGCGATCGCCTCGACGGCGCGGTCGAAGGCCGCCTGGTTGCGCTGCGAGGGCCGCGTCGTTCCGCTCAATTTGCGCACGAACTGAAGGGCGGCATCGCGGATCTCGTCATGGGTTGCCGGCGGATCGAAGTTGAACAGCGTCTTGATGTTTCTGCACATGCTTGAACTCCTTACCTGCTTTCTCTGCCCGCCCCGTTTGACAAATTACTCCGCGTCGAGCGGCTCGGTTCCCACCGGCTTGCCATCGCGCGACAGCCTGATCTTCTCGACCTTGTCCTCGGCCGACTTCAGCAGCCGGTCGCAATGGGCCTTCAGCGCTTCGCCGCGCTCATAGATCCTGATCGACTGATCGAGCGGCACGTCGCCGCGTTCGAGATCATCGACGATCTTTTCCAGCGCGTCGAGTGCCTGCTCGAAGCTCATCGCCTTGACGTCTTCATTTGCTTCGCCAGCCATACTCTATCCCTTCATCAGCCGCCCGACATGGGCGGCGACCGAAAATGCCAGTCCCTGCAGATCGTAGCCGCCCTCGAGCAGGCTGACGAGCCGGTTGCTGCTGTGGCGCCCGGCGCGCTCCAGCAGTTGGCCGGTTGCCCAGTCGAAATCGTCCTCGCTGAGATTGATCTCGGCCAACGGGTCGCGATGGTGGGCGTCGAAGCCGGCGGAAATAATGATCAGGTCCGGCGCAAAATTGTCGAGCGCCGGCAGGACACGCGACAGCAAGGCATCGCGGAACATGTCTGAGCCGGTCTGTGGCGCCAGCGGCGCGTTGACAATGTTGCCGGCGCCGGTTTCGTTCTTGGCGCCGGTGCCGGGATAGAGCGGCATCTGGTGCGTCGAGCAGTAAAGCACCGACGGATCGTCCCAGAAAATGTCCTGCGTGCCGTTGCCGTGGTGGACGTCCCAGTCGACGATAGCGACGCGCTCGGCGCCGTGTTTCTTCTGCGCATAACGCGCCGCGATGGCCGCGGTGTTGAACAGGCAGAACCCCATCGCCGTGGTCTTTTCGGCGTGGTGGCCGGGCGGACGCGCGGCAACAAAAGCGTTGGCGACGCGGCCCTCAAAGACATCGTCGACGGCGGCGTTGGCCGCGCCGATGGCGGTGACCACCGCCTGCCAGCTTTTCGGGCTGGCGCTGGTGTCGGCATCGATCGAGGCGATGCCGCTCTCGGGGATCGCGGCGCGGACGCGGGCGACAAAGTCCTCAGGGTGGGCGTAAAGGATGGTGGCCTCGTCGCCTTGCGGCGCGGTGACCCGGTCGAGCGCGGCAAAGGCCTCGTCGTCGAGCACGCGCTCTATGGCGCGCAAGCGATCTGGCCGCTCCGGATGACCGGGCGGCGTCAGATGTTCGAGGAAGATCGGATGGGTGTAGAGCCTGGTGACCATGACCCGATATAGGCGCGCCCGGCCGCTTTGACCATGGTTTGACGCCGCACTGTCGCGACGTTCAACAGGGATTAGGTGCTCGGCTGCGTCCAGCGCGAGCCACCGAACGAGGCCAGCGCCTTATCCCTGAGTTCCCTGAACTTGGACGACGCCTCGGCCAGCCGCTGGTCCCAATCGGCATTCGGCACCTGGCCTTCGATGGTCTTGAAATAGACCTGCATCAGGCAGGCGATGGCGAAGGGTTCGATGAAGGCCGCCTTGAAGGCCCAGGCCAGCAAGATCGCCAGCACGAAGGCCCAGCCGCCGAGCTGCCCCGGAATGAACCACATAATGGCGGCAGCCGGCGCCAGCATCAGCAGGAAGATGACGAAGGACACGCCCCACATGATGACGGCCAGCCAGACGGCGTTCTTGACCATGGTCTTGCCGTTCTGGGCATAGAGCACGACGCCTTGCCGCGCCGTCTCGAAGGGCGAGGACGAGTTGATGCGGATGTTGTAGCCGAGGATGATCTCGTCGACATAGGTCAGCGACAGGCGGATCACCGTGTTGATGAAGGCGACCAGGCCGCTGAGGCCGGGAATGGGCAGGAAGGCGGCGATGCCGCCGATCAGGCCGGTGATGGCGCGGATGGCACCCTTGACCAGCTGATCGAGCACGAAAAGGATGTTGGCCTCGGCGAAACGCTCCTTCACCACATCCTGGGCATAGGCGATCTGGTCCTGGCCATTGGGGACGTCGCGGCCGTCGATCAGATGGACCATGACGGCGATATGGCCGGCCTTGACGACGTAGAGGATGTACTCGCGGATCCAATAAAGCGCGATCGAAACGACACCGATGCCGACGATGCCGCCCCAGAGCGCAAAAGAAAGCGGCCCGTCGGGATCGGTGGAGATATGGCCGACGCCATAGCCGACGGAGGCGCCGCTGCCGGTCGCCACGATATAGGCCAGGGTGATGCCGAAATAGACGATCATGCGAAAGACGATGAACGGCCATGTCCTGATCATGATGGACACCGACCTGCCGATCTCGAAATCCCACATGCCCGAATCTCCCCTCAGAGATGGGTGGGGAGGATGAACTTGGGCCGAAAATTGTCAATCTCGGCAGATGCCGGGTCTCGGCCGATGAGATTTCAGACCGGCCGCGCATCCTGCTTCTTCAGCAACCCTTCCAGCAACTGCTTGAAGGCCGCCACCACGGTCTTCGACGTCGCTTCGGGGTCGTTCGAATTGGCGATGCGCTGCGCCGCCTGGCTGCTGGCGCCGTTGATCAGCCGCGCGGCGGTTTCGGGATCGACGCCGGGGACGACTACGCCCTCCTGCTGCAGACTGGTCAGATGATCGGTCATTGAACCGACGCAGGCATTGGCATTCGGCCATTGCGCCGGGTCGCCGAGCACGGCCGGACCATCGCGGAACATGATGCGCTGGATTTCCGGCTCCAGCGCCATCTCGATATAGGTCGTGCATTCGTCGACGAAATGCTGCCAGCGGGTCGGCGCTTTCGACGCGATCTCATTTATGCGAACCGCCATCTCACCGTCGATTTCGGCGATGACCGCCTGCAGCAGCCCCTTCTTGTCACCGAAATGATGGTAGAGCGCGCCGCGCGTCAGCCCGGCCGAAGCGGTGAAATCGTCCATCGACGCCTCGGCATAGCCGATCGTGCCGAAAGCGTGGCGGGCCGCCGTGATCAGCTTGGCGCGCGTTTCGGCGATCATCTCCTTGCGGGGTCTGTGCATGGTTCTGGCCTTATTAACATACGCGTCGTATGCCAATTGACATACGATGCGTATGCTCTATCTAATAATCATACGCATCGTATGTAATTGTCAAATTGGCCTTTGTCGAGGAACCAAGCCATGCAAAACCCCTACGCCGAAATCTTTCGTGCCCCAGGAGCCAAGGGCTTTGCCGCTGCCGGCTTCCTGGCCCGCCTGCCGATCGCCATGGCGCCGATCGGCATCGTGGCGATGCTGTCGCAAACGCATGGCGAATACTGGCTGGCCGGCGCCGTCGCGGCGACCTTCGCGCTGAGCAATGCTTTCGTTGCACCGCAAATCTCAAGGCTGGTCGACCGGCTCGGCCAGACGCGCATCGTTGCTCCCACCACCATCGTCACCGTGCTCGCCTTTGCGATCCTGATTGCGGCAGCCAATCAGGACTGGCCGGTATGGACACTGTTCGTGTCGGCGCTGGCGGCCGCGGCCATGCCCAGCGTGCCGGCCATGGTGCGCGCGCGCTGGACCGAGATTTTTCGCGGCCGGCCGCAGATGAACACCGCTTTCGCCTTCGAGTCGGCGGCGGACGAACTGGTCTACATCGCCGGGGCATCACTGTCGGTGGGGTTGAGTGCCGCCCTGTTCCCGGAAGCTGGTATTCTGGTGAGCACGCTGTTCCTCGCCATCGGCTCGACAGCCTTCATCCTGCAGCGCTCGACCGAACCGCAAGTCCGGCCGGTCGATCATGTCTCGAGCGGCTCGGCAATCCGGCTGCGGCCGGTGCAGATCATCACCTTCGCCCTGATCTTCGTCGGCGCCACCTTCGCCACGACGGAAGTGACCACGGTTGCGATCACCAAGGAGCTCGGCCAGCCAGGTGCTGCCAGCCTTGTCATCGGTGTCTATGCTTTGGGATCGTTCGTGCTTGGCCTCGTCGTCGGCGCCGTCAGCCTGAAGGCGCCGCTGCAACGCCAGCTGGCCATCGCGGTCGCCCTCGTCGCGCTCGGCACGCTGCTGCCGCTCACAGCCGGCACGGTACCGCAGCTGGCGCTGACCGTGTTCGTCAGCGGCGTGGCGATCTCGCCGACCTTTATCACCGCCTTCGGCCTGATCGAGCGGCACGTGCCGGAAGCGATGCTGACCGAAGGCATCACCTGGGTGATGACCGGGATCGGCATCGGCATGGCGCTGGGCTCGTTTGCCGCCGGCGCGGTGGTGGATGAGTTCGGCGCCCGGAACGGGTTCTGGGTCTCGGTGGCGGCCGGCACTATCGCACTGGTCACGGTGCTCGCCGGCCAGCGCAGCCTGGCCACCCATGAATGCGAGCTGGACGGATGCGACGCGGCCGCCATTCCTGCGGAGTGACTTGCTAGACGCCCGGTTCGAACAGACCGGGCGTTTCTGCTTTAGATAATCTCGGTCTTGGCGATGTGGATGCCAAAGCCTTCGAGGCCGACATAGTGGCGTTCGCGCGAGGCGATCAGGTTGATCGAGGAAATGCCGAGATCCTTCAGGATCTGCGCGCCGAGGCCGATCTCGCGCCATTCGTTCTCGCGGCGTCGTGCCTCTTCATGGTCCTCGCGGTCGCCGCTCAGCGGCCGCTTGCGCTCCTGATGGGCGACGCCGACGGAGCCCTCCCTGAGATAGACGATGACGCCGCGCTTGCGTTCGCCCATCGCCTTCATGATGCCGTCGAGCCGGTGGCTGGTGCCGAATACGTCCGTCACCACATCCTCGGAATGCAGCCGCACCGGCACGTCCTCGCCATCGCGGATATCGCCGAAGACGATCGCGACATGGTGCATGGAATCCCAGGGCAGTGTGTAGGTGAAAACCTGCGCCTTGCCGCCGAGCGTGTCGATTTCGGAACAGGCGACGCGCTCGACCAGTGTCTCCTTGCGCTGCCGGTAGGCGATAAGGTCGGCGACCGAAACCTGCTTGAGGCCATGTTCTTCGGCGAAGGCCGACACCTGCGGACCGCGCTTGACGGTGCCGTCGTCGTTGACGAGTTCGGAAATGACGCCAACCGGCGGCAGGCCGGCGAGCTTGCACAGGTCCACCGCGGCCTCGGTATGGCCCGAGCGCATCAGCACGCCACCTTCGCGGGCGATTAGCGGAAAGATGTGGCCCGGACGGACGAAATCCGAACCGCCGACATTGCCGTTGGCGAGGTTGCGCACGGTCAGCGTGCGGTCGTCGGCTGAAATGCCGGTCGTGGTGCCATGTTTGAAATCGACGCTGACGGTAAAGGCGGTGGTGTGGGCGGAATCATTGTCGGCGACCATCGGCGACAGGTTCAGGCGCTTCGCCTCCTCGCGCGGCATCGGCGTGCAGACGATGCCGGAGGTGTGGCGGATGATGAAGGCCATCTTCTCCGGCGTGCAATGGACGGCGGCAACGATCAGATCGCCCTCGTTCTCGCGTCCGTCATCGTCCATGACGACAACGATCTCACCGCGCTCGAAAGCGCGGAGGGCTTCGACGATTTTCTTCTGGTCGTAAGGCATTGGCTCGCTTCGCTCACAGGGCAGTAGGGGAATAGGGCAGTAAGGCAGTAGGGAAAAGGAAAATCTGGCTGTGTTCGGCGGGCTGCGTAACATATTGCCCTACTGCCTTACTGCCCTATGCCCCTCCCTTTCCCGTCTGTCCTCGGTGCCGCAAATAGTGATCGGCAATCGCGCAGGCAACCATGGCCTCGCCGATCGGCACGGCGCGTATGCCGACGCAGGGGTCGTGGCGGCCTTTGGTCATGACATCGACGTCGTTGCCGTCCTTGTCGATGGATTTGCGCGGCGTCAGGATCGACGAGGTCGGCTTGACGGCGAAACGGGCGACGATCGCCTGGCCGGTCGAGATGCCGCCCAAAATGCCGCCGGCATTGTTGGACAGGAAGACCGGCTTGCCGTCATTGCCCATGCGCATCTCATCGGCATTCTGTTCGCCGGTGATGCGGGCGGCCTCGAAGCCATTGCCGATCTCCACGCCCTTGACGGCGTTGATCGACATCAGGCCCGACGCAATATCCTGGTCGAGCTTGGCGTAGATCGGCGCGCCGAGGCCGGCCGGCACGCCGTCGGCGACGATTTCGATCACCGCGCCGACCGAGGAGCCGGATTTGCGGATGCCGTCGAGATAGCTGGTGAAGACCGGAACCGAGGCCGGGTCCGGGGTGAAGAACGGGTTTTCGGCGTCGCCGATGAAATTCCAGTTCCAGTTGGCACGGTCGATGGATTTCTCGCCCATCGAGACCAGCGCGCCGCGCACCACCATGCCGGGCACCACCTTGCGGGCAAGCGCGCCGGCAGCCACGCGCGCTGCCGTCTCGCGCGCCGAGGAACGACCGCCGCCGCGATGGTCGCGCACGCCGTATTTGACGTCATAGGTGTAGTCGGCGTGGCCGGGACGGTACTGGCGGGCGATCTCGCCATAGTCCTTGGAGCGCTGGTCGACATTCTCGATCAGCATCGAGACCGGCGTACCGGTGGTGATCATCGTCTCGCCATCCTCGTCGAGGATGAAGCCGGACAGGATCTTGACCTCGTCCGGTTCGCGGCGCTGGGTCACAAAACGTGACTGGCCGGGACGGCGCTTGTCGAGTTCGGCTTGGATTTCGGCCCGCGTGAAGCGGATGCCGGGCGGGCAGCCGTCGACGACGCAGCCGAGTGACGGGCCATGGCTTTCGCCCCAGGTGGTGACGCGGAAGAGATGGCCGAACGTGTTGTGAGACATGGAATTTTGCCCTGCCCGGCAGCGGAACCGGATCAAGGGTGCCTTCTATTGGCGTTTTCCACAGCGGTCAAACTGTGATCCGGCGGTTTTAGTTTTGACACATTCGGTTGGTTTCTGCTCTCTTCCATCCGCCCGTTGAAAGCTCGCCGCCACCCGTGCAGGCGCAATGACAAAGAGGACGACGATGCGTACCCTGATCGGCGCTGCTGCCGCCATGTTGCTGATTTCCACCGCCGCCTATGCCGGCCAGACCGAAGGCCTGATCAAGAAGGTCGACAAGGACGCGCTGACGCTGACGCTGGAGGACGGCAAGTCCTACAAGCTCAACGCCGAGACCGATCTCGACTCGCTGAAGCCCGGCATGGATATCGTGATCGCCTATGACGTGACGAATGGCGAGAACGTCGTCACCGACATGGAACTGCCTGATACTGAGTAAGGCCGACACCGAATAGGACCAGCATCGAACAGGGTTTTTCGCCCTGCGGACAAAACAGGACGGACGTCCTGTTTGTTCGGCCGCTCGATGCTCCGGCTATCTCTTTGATTCACGCAATTCCGGACGGAAAACCGTTTCACACTTTTCCTGGAATTGCTTAGCCTAAAGCCACTCCAGACGCCCGTCTTGCAGCCTGAGCACGCGGTCCTGCGGTACTTCCAGCCTCGCCGCTTCGTCTTCGGAAACACCTTCGACCATCCGAAACAGGGTCCGGACAACGCCGCCATGGGTGACGCAGACCGTCTGGCGGTCCAGCGCTTCGAACCACGGCTTCACCCGTTCGAGCAGCATCTGGTAGCTTTCGGCGCCCTCACCCGGGGGCTGGAAATTCCATTTGTTGCGCCGGCGCGGCTTGACCGAGCCGGGGCTACGTGCCTCGAGTTCGGCAAAGGTGAACCCCTGCCAGTCGCCGAAATGCACCTCGACCAGGCGCGGGTCGGTGCGAAAGGCGTCGGGATCGAGCTGCATTGCCAAGCGTAGCCGCTGCATCGTCTCGCGCGTCCGCTTCATCGGGCTGGCGACAAAGTCGAAATCTTCGGGATTCTGAATCAGTTCGGCCAGCCGCCGCCCATTGCGGGTCGCCTGCTCGCGGCCGAGTTCATTGAGATCGGTGTCGGCCTGCCCTTGCAGCCGGAACTCGGCATTCCACTGCGTCTGGCCGTGGCGCACGATGTAGACGAGCGGAACCATCAGGTCTTCCGGAAAGCAGGACAGACGGGCAGAGATAGCGGCAGAACTAATCCTTGACGGTCGAAATATCCGGCGCGTCGACCGCCTTCATGCCGACGACGTGGTAACCGGAATCGACATGGTGCACTTCGCCGGTGACGCCACGCGACAGGTCGGACAGGAAATAGACACCGGAATCGCCGACTTCTTCCTGGGTGACGGTCTGCTTCAGCGGCGAGTTGTACTCGTTCCACTTCAGGATGTAGCGGAAATCGCCAATACCCGAAGCAGCCAAGGTCTTGATCGGCCCGGCCGAGATGGCGTTGACGCGGATCTTCTTGCCGCCGAGATCGACGGCGAGATAGCGCACGCTGGCTTCGAGCGCGGCCTTGGCGACACCCATGACGTTGTAATGCGGCATCACTTTTTCGGCGCCATAATAGGTCAGCGTCAGCAGCGAGCCGCCATCGGTCATCAAGGCCTCGGCGCGCTTGGCGATGGTGGTGAAGGAATAGACCGAAATGTCCATGGTGCGCAGGAAGTTGTCGCGAGTCGTCTCGACATAGCGGCCGGTCAGCTCGTCCTTGTCGGAAAAAGCGATGGCATGGACGAGGAAGTCGAGCTTGCCACCCCAATGGTTGGCGACATTGGCGAAAACCTCGTCGAGGCTCGCCGGGTCGGTGACATCGCAATGGCCGGCGACAAAGGCGCCCAGTTCCGCAGCCAGCGGCTCGACGCGCTTCTTGAACGCCTCGCCCTGATAGGTCAGCGCGATCTCGGCGCCGTGGTCGACGCAGGCCTTGGCGATGCCGTAGGCGATCGATCTGTTGTTGGCGACGCCCAGAATAAGCCCGCGCTTGCCGGCCATAAGGCCCTGTCCACCCGCCATGTCAGCGCTCTCCGAAAGATGTTCTGCTTTGGAGTGCCTATCGCACAGGCAGAAAGGCGCATCAAGCGCAGACGGGCCGCGCGTTCAATTCAGACACTGGGCAAACAACGATTGGGGGTATGTAACGTGTTTGTGAGCTTCAAATGGTTCACTGCGGCCAGCGCGCCTCGACGGCACAGGTCCGCGACCGACCAGCCGAATCGGCCGGTCGGCACCGGATGCGACCCTATTCCGCGACTTTGCGCCAGGGAATGAGCATGCCCACCTGCTTGCGGTAGAGGCGGTACTGATCGCCGAACATCGCGACGAGATCGCGTTCCTCGAGGAAGATGCCGAGCAGGATGTAGCCGGTGCTGCCCGCTGCGAAGAGCAGATGGCCCCATGTCATGGACGGCGTCGCCCAGAAGGCCAGGAGAAAGCCGACATAGATCGGGTGCCGGACCCATTTGTAGAAAAGCGGCGTCCTGAACACCGGCTCCGGCAGTTTGCCCTTGCGCAAAGCCGCGAAGACCTGGCGCAGGCCGAACAGCTCGAAATGGTTGATCAGATAGGTGCTGATCAGCAACACAGCCCAACCGAGCCAGAACACGCCATGGAGGACGGCGACCCAGAACGGGTTCTCGACCGTCCAGACGGGGCCGGGGACCGGCCGCCATTGCCAGTAGAGCAAAAGCAGGATGAGGCTGGCCAAAAGCACATAGGTGCTGCGTTCGGCCGCGTGCGGGACAATCCTCGTCCACCAGCGCTTGAACACCGGCCGCGCCATGATGCTGTGCTGGGCGGCGAAAAGGCCGAGCAGCAATGCGTTGACGATGACAGCTTCGACCGGACTTCCCACGATCCCTGAATCGATCGATTTCGGCACGGCAATGTTGCCGACGAAACCAACCGCATAGAGAAACGAACCGAGAAATATCAGGTATGCGGCAACGCCGTAGATAAGGGTGATTGCTCCCGCCATGACTGCCCCTCCATGCAAGCATCAAAATTCGGTCGGTCGACCGAATTCATGTCAAAAACCATAAACTTGATAGCGAGTCAACTTGATCGGTCGCTCGACCGAGATATGGTGGTGAGACGCCCAGCCTCGGACAGGAGAACCAATGACCCGCCCAGATTGTGCCGATTCCAACGGCAGGCACGCCGTATGACGGACGCTGTCAAAGCCGCCGCCCCACCCCAGAACAAGCCAAAGCGCGACACGCGTGCCGAACTGATTTCGGCAGCCGAACTATGCCTGTATCGAGGTGGCTATGCCGATCTGTCGACGCGCCGGGTCGCCGAGATCGCCGGCGTTCCGCTCAGCCAAATCCACTATCATTTCGGCTCCAAGGAACGGCTGTTCCTGGCCCTGCTCGATCATCTGAACGAAGGGCTGTTAAAGCGCCAGGCGGAGACGTTTGCAGCACCGATGCCGCTGTGGCGGCGTTGGGAGCGTGCCTGCGATTTCCTCGATGATGATCTGGCCTCCGGCTATGTCCGCATCCTGCACGAGATGATCGCTGCAAGCCTGTCGAGCCCCGAAATCGCCAAGGCGGTGCGCCGCGACCTGCGTGGCTGGTTCGAACTGCTGGACGGACTGGCGCAAGAGGCGGAGCGGCGGTTTGGCGGCCTTGGACCATTTTCCGCCGCCGAGGTGACCAGCCTGGTCAGCGCTGCCTTCCTTGGCAGCGAGACGATGATCCTGCTGGAGATCGAGAGTTCGCATGTCCCGGTGCGGCAGGCCTTGCGCCGCTTCGGCGAAACCATCCGGCGCATGGAGGAAGCAGCGCCCGACGCCTAGCCAGCAGGCGAAAAGCAGCCGCGTCAGCCCTTGCGGCCGCGCATCAGCGCTTCGAGCTCGCTGTCGCCACCTTCCGGCAGCATGATGCGGACATGGGCGTAGAGATCGCCATGGCCGCCGGCCTTTTCCGGCAAGCCCCTGCCCTTGAGACGCAGAACCTTGTCCGAACTCGACCAGGCCGGGACATTGACCGCCAGCCTGCCGGTGGGCGTGTCGACCGGTACCTTGGCGCCCAGCACCGCATCGGCCAACGCCACCTCCAGATCGGCATGCAGATCGCGGCCCTCGATGCGATAGCGCGGGTGCCTGCGGATATGGATCTTGACCAACGCATCGCCCGGCTGTCCCGGTCCTTGCTCGCCCTGGCCCTTCAACCGGATGGTCTGGCCCTCCTCGACATAGGCCGGCAGCTTGACCGCGATCTTGCGGCCGTCGGGGAACATAGCCGTCACCTTTTCGGCGGTCGCCATCTCCTCGATGGTGACGTCGAGCGTCACGTTGAGGTCCGCTGCCTGCACCGGCTGGCGGCGGTCGCCGGCGCCGCGCGCGCCGGAAAAAGCGTCGCCAAAGATCTGGCTGAAGATGTCGCTGTTGCCGTCGAACGGATCGCCGCCCGGACGGCCCGAGCGGAATTCGAAGCGCGAGCCGCCGGCGCCCTGCTGGCGGCGAAAGCCGCCAAACGGATCGCCGCCACCGGCTGCGCCCTCAAAACCCTGGAATTTCGGCTTGCCGTCGGCGTCGATCTCGCCGCGGTCGAACGCCGCACGATTCTTCTCGTCGCCGATCACTTCATAGGCCTGGTTGGCAGCGGCAAACCGGTCCTTCGCCTTGGGATCATTCGGGTTCTGGTCCGGATGATGCTTCTTGGCGAGTTTGCGGTAGGCCGATTTTATGTCCTTGGCCGATGCGTTCTTGGCAACGCCCAGCACCTCATAGGGGTCGCGCATGCGTCCTGCCCTGGAAAAAGAGTGAATCCACGTTGCCCCCTATATGCGCTCGCATAGGAAGAAATTCCAGTGGCGCATAGCCACATAGACGGCGAAATTGAAGCACGACTGGCCGTCCAAGACCACCGATGCTAGGCTGAAGGCATGACACGCGAAGCTGCGATAGCTCGATCGGAGGCCTACTTCGATTCAGGCGCTTTTCGGGAGGATTTGGCCCGTCGGGTTGGCATGCCGACAGAAAGTCAGAACCCTGATCGCGAACATGTGCTGGTTGAATATATCGAGGCGGAGATAAAGCCTACATTCGAACTGCTTGGCTTTGCCTGCCGAACGCTTAGCCAGAACGGCTGGCCATTCTTTTTCGCCGAACGCACAGAAGACACGGCACGTCCGACGGTACTTGGCTACGGCCACGGCGACGTGATTCGCGGGTTGGATGACGAGTGGGACGAGGGACTTTCCCCGTGGCGTCTGACCGAACGTGACAACAAATGGTACGGACGCGGCGTCGCCGACAACAAGGGTCAGCATTCGATAAACGTCGGCGCTCTTCGAGCCGTGATCGAGACGCGCGGAAGGCTCGGCTTCAATGCCAAGTATCTGCTCGAAATGGGGGAAGAACGGGTCTCGCCTGGCCTGCGGGAACTGGCCAAGACCCACAAGGAATTATTCCGATCGGACGTGCTGATCGCCTCGGATGGTCCCCGCCTCTCCGCCGAAAGGCCGACCGTTTTTTTGGGCTCGCGCGGCTCTATCTCCTTCGACATCTGGATCGACGCGCGCAAGGGCAGCCATCATTCGGGAAACTGGGGCGGTCTCCTCTCGGATCCCGCCATTCAACTTGCCCATGCCATTGCGAGCATCACCGAGCCGACTGGAAAAATTCGGATTCCGGAGTGGCTTCCGACAAGCATTCCCGACGATGTACGACGCGTACTTGCGGACTGTGAGGTGGAGAACGGCACGGACGAGCCCAAAATCGATCCCGATTGGGGCGAGCCTGGGCTGACCTCTGCGGAGAAGGTTTTTGCGTGGTGCTCATATTCGGTTCTGGCTCTCGAGGCGGGGAACCCAAGGACGCCTGTTGGCGCCATCCCATCCCGAGCCTGGGCGCGTTGCCAGCTTCGCTTCGTCATCGGCGTGGACGTGGAGAAAATCCTCCCTGCCTTGCGCCGTCATCTGGACCGCAACGGATTTTCGACCGTGCAGATTGCGAAAGCACGCGACGAAGTTTTTCACGCGACGCGGCTCGATCCGAACCATCCATGGGTCAATTGGGTGGTAGATTCGATCGCCCGTACGACGGGAAAGAAACCCGCTATTCTGCCAAGCCTCGGCGGGTCGCTGCCGAACGACGTCTTTTCCGAAATTCTTGAAATGCCGACCATTTGGGTTCCGCATTCATATCCGGGATGTTCGCAGCACGCGCCCAATGAGCATCTGCCGGTTGCCATTGCCCGAGAAGGCTTGGGGCTCATGGCAGGACTTTACTGGGATTTGGGCGAGCCGAACGGACAGCCAATGACTCGCTCAGGCCTTCGGAAAGCAGACATTGATGTCGAGGCCACTTGAGGTCGGCTCTTGGCGCATAGTCGCCTATCGATGTGGGCCACACATGCGGTCTGGAACACTTAAAGCGCCTTGAAGTCCTGCATGTGCCAGCCGCCGGCGCCGGCCATGCACAATTCACCCTTGAACAAGGCGACGCCGTCGAAGCTTTCACGCGAGGCGGTGAAGCTGCGGCAGGTCTGGCCATTGTCCTGCAACTCGGCGAGTTCCGTGATGGAGCCGCGCGAGCCGGTACCGGCATTCGCCCATGGCACGGCCTGGCCGCGAAGCTCCTCTAAGTCGGCTGAGGAGACCGCATTGCCGATCGTGGTCTGGTCGGAAGCGTTATCGGCGTCCGTCGATGTCGCCTGCGCCGGCGCACTCGAGGTGACGATGGAGCGGTCGACCTCGGCTTTTTCCAGGCTGAAGCCGCCGGCGCCGCAGGCGGCAAGCGGCAAGGCGACGATCACGATCACGGCTTTCGAACTGGCCGAAGCGAAAGCGCTCCATTGACCGCTGTCAAAAGCTTGCGCGATACGCGACAATCGGCAACCTCCTGAGTTTCGAGACAATTTGAGAAAAACTATGAGTGACACCGAGTTAACAACTGGTGACTTTACCGAGGCCGCCGAGCCGTTCCGGCTCTTTGCCGCCTGGCTGGAGGACGCCACAAAGAGCGAAATCAACGATGCCAACGGCGTCGCGCTGGCAACCGTCGATGCCGACGGCATGCCGGATGTGCGTATGGTGCTGCTCAAGGGGTTCGATGAAAGCGGCTTTGTCTTCTACACGAATTTCGAGAGCGCCAAGGGCCGCGAGATTCTTGGCAGCATGAAGGCCGCGATGTGCTTTCACTGGAAATCGCTGCGCCGCCAGGTGCGCATACGCGGTCCGGTGGAGATCGTCAGCGACGCCGAAGCGGACGCCTACTACGCGACGCGGCCGCGCGGCAGCCGCATCGGCGCCTGGGCTTCGAAGCAGTCGCGGCCGCTGGAAAGCCGCTTTGCGCTGGAGAAAGCGGTTGCCGAGTACACAGCGCGCTACCCGATCGGCGAGATCCCGCGGCCAAAGCACTGGTCGGGCTTCCGCATCGTGCCGCAGGCGATCGAGTTCTGGCACGACCGGCCGTTCCGGCTGCACGACCGTGTCGTCTTTTCGCGCAACGCCGAAGGCGGCTGGGACAAGACGCGGCTCTATCCCTGACGCGTGTTCAGCCTTTCTTCCGCGTCATGAACGCGGTCAGCGCGGCGCGCGCCTCGTCGGATTTCAGCCGCTCGCGAAAATGCTCGCTCTCCACCTTGATGCGGGCGACGAGGTCGTCGCGGGAGCCGCGCATAAGGTCGCGGGCGATCTTCAGTGCCTCAGGCGGCTTGGCGGCGATTGCGCCGGCCGCAGCCAGCACCGCAGCTTCGAGCTCGCTCTCCTCGACCACCTCGTAGATCAGACCGGCAGTCTTGGCGCGCTCGGCGGAAAAGCCTTCGCCGAGGCCAAGCAGCGCGAAGGCGCCCTGACGGCCGAGGATTTGCGGCGCAAGCAGGCTGGAACCTGCCTCCGGCACCAGGCCGAGGTCGACGAAGGGCGTGCGGAACACGGTGCGCGGCGTGGCAAAGGTCAGGTCGCAATGCAGATTGAGCGTGGTGCCAATGCCGACCGCAATGCCATCGACGCCCGAGACCATCGGCTTCTCGGTTTTGGCCAGCGCCATCAGGAAGTCCCAGACTTCGTTGCCGCCCTCGCCGCCGGTAGCGATGACCAGGAAATCGGCGAGATCGTTGCCGGCCGAGAAGGCGCCCGGCATGCCGAGGAAGACATGGACGCGGACCGCCGGATCGGCGTCGCCTTCGGCCAGTGCCGTGGACATTGTCGCGTACATGGCGCGCGTCAGCGCGTTCTTCTTGTCCGGGCGGTTCATGCGGATGATCTGGATGGCGCCCTGGCGCTCGACGAGAATATGGTCTGTCACGGTCATCTTTCCCTGGTGAGCGCTTTAGGTATTCAGGCTGATATCAGCGTCTTGCCGGCGGCGGCGAGGCTGTCGGCGCCATCGATGACGCGTTCCTTCAAGGCGCCGACTTCGCCAAGCAGGTTTTCGGCAAAGAAGCGGCAAAGCGCGATGCGGTTTTGCTCGGCAAGCCCGCCACGCGCCAGATAGGCGCCGCCGGCGGCCAGCGAGATCAGCCTGAGATAGGGCGTCGCACCGGCCTGCGCTTCGTCGAGACGGCCTTCGGCCAGCAGCTTCTGCAGGAAACGCGTCGCCTCGCTCAGATCGTCGAGCGCGCGGTCGAGGGTCTCGGCGGTGCGGCCGAACCCTTGCAAGTTCGAGGTCCGCACCTCATCGGCGATGGTCTTCAGTTCGGCGATGTAGCCATGCACATGCTCGCCGCCGCCGAGCGGCAATTTGCGCGCTACCAGGTCGATCGCCTGGATGCCGTTGGTGCCCTCATAGATCGGCGCGATGCGGGCATCGCGATAGAGCGCTGCCGCGCCCGTCTCCTCGATGAAGCCCATGCCGCCATGCACCTGGACACCGAGCGACGCGACGTCGACGCCGACATCGGTGGAGAAGGCCTTGGCCAGCGGCGTCAGGAGATTGGCGCGGTCGCGCCAATGCGCGGCCTGATCGCCGGCCGAAACCCGCGCCAGGTCGATGGCGTGGGCGCAGGAATAGGAGATGGCGCGGGCGATCTGAGTCAGCGCCTTCATGGTCAGCAGATTGCGCTGCACGTCCGGGTGATGGACGATCGGCGCCATGCCGGGGCCGGCATAGCCCGACGCCTTGCCCTGGCGGCGCTCATTGGCATAGGCGATCGCCTTCTGCGTCGCGGCTTCAGCAACCGCCACGCCCTGCATGCCGACGCAAAGCCGGGCGTTGTTCATCATGGTGAACATGCAGGCGAGCCCCTTGTTCTCCTCGCCGATCAGCCAGCCTATGGCGCCGGGCGCAGCACCCCGGAACCCATCGCCATAGATCATGGTGCAGGTCGGCGAGGCATGGATGCCGAGCTTGTGCTCAAGGCCCGAACAGAAGACGTCGTTGCGGGCGCCCAACGTCCCGTCATCATTGACCAGGAGTTTCGGCACA
The DNA here is from genome assembly GCF_056403115.1 of Mesorhizobium sp. P3_A2. Lineage (NCBI taxonomy): Bacteria > Pseudomonadati > Pseudomonadota > Alphaproteobacteria > Hyphomicrobiales > Phyllobacteriaceae > Mesorhizobium > Mesorhizobium sp. P3_A2. The sequence goes on along the minus strand of NZ_JBFUGC010000006.1, from coordinate 15,137 downwards.
AGGAACAGCGAAATGCCGCGCGTGCCGGCCGGCGCATCGGGCAGCCTGGCCAGCACCAGATGGATGATGTTGTCGGTGAAATCGTGCTCGCCATAGGTGATGAAGATTTTTTGGCCGAAGATGCGGTAGGTGCCGTCGCCGGCAGGTTCGGCGCGGCTGCGCAGTGCGGCGAGATCGGAACCGGCCTGCGGCTCGGTCAGGTTCATCGTCCCCATCCATTCGCCGGAGACGAGCTTTGCCAGATATTTGGCCTTGAGCGCCTCGGAAGCGTGCTTGTCCAGCGCCTCGACCGCGCCCATGGTCAGCGTCGGGCCGATGCCGAAGGCCATGGCTGCGGAGTTCCACATTTCGAGCGCGGCGACGCCGAGCATGGTCGGCAGGCCCTGGCCGCCGAATTCTTCCGGCCCCGACAGCGCGTTCCAGCCGCCGTCGACCCAGCTGCGGTAGAGCGCCTTCCAGCCGGGCGGCGTGGTGACGGCTGCATCTTTCAGCACCGCGCCGTGCTCATCGCCGATCTTGTAGAGCGGCGCCACCTCTTCGCTGGCGAAGCGGCCGGCCTCGGACAGGACGGCGTCGACAAGGTCTTCGCCGAGGTCGCCGAACGCGCCGCTGTCGAGCGCCGGCTTGAGGCCGGCGACATGCTTCAGCGTGAACGAAATGTCGTCGACCGGCGCCTTGTACATGCCGCTTTCTCCTCCGCTGCTCGCCCTCTCGATCCTAGGACCCGGGACGACGCAAAACCATCCGCCTTTGGGCGGCCTCCAGCCTTCTTTTTACGTAAACGTCAAACTTTGTCACGCGGATTTTGCACTGAACTTCGTCATCCACGGGCGGAGCGGACGCGCAGACCCGAGGATCCATGCCGCGACCTCCCGCGAAGGATGCAGCGGTGCAGAATTCTGGACCGTGGCAACACCTTGAAGTCGCGGCATGGATTCTATGGTCTGCGCCGCGTCGCTTCGCTCCTTGCTTCGCCATAGAATGACGAAATCGCGGGGCGACAGCCTGTTTGCAACGCTGCCGTTGCCTGTCAAAATTTCTGCAGCAAGGAACGACATCCTGCTGCTATGATCCGTCGGCAGACAAAAGACAGATTGGACCGGGGCAACATGCTTGCCAGACCCGAGACATACCGTTGCATCGAATGTGGCCTGCCGTATCAGGCAAACGGCTTCTCGTATTATCACGGCGAGCTCGAAAGAGGCCCCGCCTACTGGACCGATCGCGGCATATTGTGCTCGCCCAAATGCTCGCTTGCCCATCACCGCAAGCGCGCCGCCGAAGGCACGCTACAGCAGCAGCCCGCGCCGGATCCGTTCGAGGTGCAGACGGTCGGGCGGCGGTGAGCATCGGAGCTGGCAATCTCCCCCACGAGGGGGGAGATCGGCTGTCGCCCCGAAAGCACTTCCTTAACCATACCGGTTCACGATCGGTGTTTGGTCAGCGGGGATTCCCTGTTTGAAAACGCCGGCGCATCTTCTTCGCCGCTCAGCGATCGCTCTCGCGGCGATGATGGCGCTGATATCTGCGGCACAAGCTTCCGATTTCTCGGAGCCGTGGCGAGACGGCGACCGCGCGCTCGTTGTCGACGCCTATGAATACAATTCAATCGACTGGGCGCAGCTTGCTACCGACAAGCGCGTTATCGGCTTCATCAACAAGGCCTCCGACGGGCTGCCGCCGCCCTATTTCTGCTATGGCGACGAGCTTACGGTCAAACTCTGCAAGACGCTGTGGAGACGCTATGCGGTGACGCGCGAGCTGTTCCAGACACGCAAGGTGGTGGCCAAGGCGCTCGGCCTGAAATGGGGCGCCTATCATCTTGCCCGCCCCGGCAATCCGGTTGAGCAGGCCAACAATTTCATCGATTTTGCCGAACCGGCGCCGGACGATCTCATGGCCCTCGACCTCGAAGGCAATGATCCGACACAGTGGATGTCGCTGGACGATGCCGAGGAATTCGTGCGCCAGGTGCACCGGCGTATCGGCCGTTTCCCGATACTCTACGCCAATGGCAAGACCGCCCAGTTCATCGCCGACAACCGCTATCAATATCGGCTCTTGTCGCGGCTGCCGCTCTGGTATGCGCGCTACAAGCCCGATATCGACGTGCATTTTCCTATGGGCAACTGGCAGGGCTATGCGCTGTGGCAGTTTTCGGCGCAGGCCAATTGCGGACGTTTGCGCTGCCCCTACCGGGTCGCCGGCACGCCCAACGACATCGACGTCAACGTCGCGCCAATGGATGCAGCCATGCTGCGCCAGCAGTGGCCCTTTGGCGGCCTGATCAATGTGCCGGCCGACTACCTCGCCTCGATCCCGGTGCCGGTTTCGCGGGCGGCGGGGCTGGCCGGCAAAGTCACCATCACCTATGCCGATGTGGCGACGCCGCCGACCGTCGAGGAAATGGTGGCGGTGCTCGGCGCGCGCTGGCAGACATTCCGCGCCGCCTTCCGCATGCCGGTGGTCAAAACGGTGCCGCGCCGCGCGCGCTTCGGCATTGCCGAGTATGTCGCCTGGAAGCGGACCGCGTATCGCTCGGACGCTCTGCTCGAGGCCGCCTTCTCCCAAGCCGCCGATCCGGTCAGCACCGCTTCGACGGAGCTCGTTCGCGAGCGCTGACTGCCAACACTAACCGGCCGCGCCGGCCTTCTCCCGCGCCACCGCCTGCCAGCCTATGTCGCGGCGGCAAAAGCCCTGCGGCCAGTCGATGCGGTCGAGCGCGGCGTAGGCGCGGCTTTGCGCTTCGCCGACCGTCTTGCCTGACGCGGTGATGTTGAGCACGCGGCCACCATTGGCGACCAGCGCGCCGCCATTGATGGCGGTGCCGGCATGGAAGATTTCAACGCCGTCGCCAGCGGCATCTTCGAGGCCACGGATGACCGAACCTTTCTCCGGCGTGCCGGGATAACCCCGCGCCGCCATCACCACGGTCAGCGCCGCCTCGTCGCGCCAGCGCACCGAGCTGTGCGCCAACTGGCCATCGACGGCGGCGTTGAGCAGCACCAAAAGGTCGTCCTTCAGCCGCATCATCAGCACCTGGCATTCGGGATCGCCGAAGCGGGTGTTGTATTCGATCAGCTTCGGCCCCTTGTCGGTGATCATCAGCCCGGCGAACAGAATGCCGGCGAAGGGTGCGCCAAGCTCGGCCATGCCGCGCATGGTCGGCTCGACGATTTCGCGCATGGTGCGCTCGACCATCTCAGGCGTCATCACCGGCGCCGGCGAATAGGCGCCCATACCGCCGGTGTTGGGGCCGGTATCGCCGTCACCGACGCGCTTGTGGTCCTGCGCGGTACCGAAAGGAAGTGCCGTGGTGCCGTCGCACAGGCAGAAGAAGCTCGCCTCCTCGCCGGTCATGAGTTCCTCGACCACCACTTCGGCGCCGGCTTCGCCAAAGGCGCCATCGAAACAGGCGTCGAGTGCTGAGCGCGCCTCATCCAGCGTCATGGCGATGGTGACGCCCTTGCCGGCGGCGAGCCCGTCGGCCTTGATGACGATGGGCGCACCGACCTTTTCGACATAGGCCTTGGCCGCGGCGAGATCGGTGAAGCGGCCATAGGCGGCGGTCGGGATATCGTATTTCGCGCAGAGGTCCTTGGTGAAACCTTTCGAGCCTTCGAGCCGTGCCGCCCGCTTCGACGGGCCGAAGACGCGGATGCCCTGATCGCGCAGATCATCCGCAATGCCGGCGACGAGCGGGCCTTCCGGCCCGACGACGACGAGGTCGATCGCGTTGTTCTTGCAGAAGGTGGCGACGGCGGCATGATCGGCGATGTCGAGCTTGACCAGTTCCGCCTCGCGAGCGATGCCGGGATTGCCGGGCGCGGCATAGAGCTTGGTCAAGAGCGGCGAGGCAGCGATCTTCCAGGCCAGGGCATGTTCGCGGCCGCCGGAGCCGATCAACAAAACGCGCATGCCGATGTCCCTTGTCATTTCACGACAGGGACTGCGCTATTGCGCTGCGCGGCGCGGGTCAAGACTTTTGGTCTACTGCTTGCCGGTTGCGCACGGGAACGTCGAGCGCACCGGCAATCGAAGTGAGCCGCTCAACTCTGGTAGATGACGGGGAACCAGTCCTCACGCAGTTTCTGGCCGGGCTTCATGTCATGGCCGGGATAGGGCGGCGAGGTGCGGCCGGGGCGCTCGACATAGCGCGCGTCATCGCCGACCCAGCGCAGCGACAGCGCCCGGCGCCGTGCCGCCGTCGGATTGCCGCGTGCGCCATGCGCGGTGCGGAAGTCGAACAGTATGGCGTCGCCCGGCTCCATCTCCCATTCCAACACCTTCAGCGACGGGTCGTTGTCGGGATCGGGCACCGGGAGATAGTCGCCCTCGCCGGCGTAGAAATTGTCATCGTTAAGCCAGCGCACCGGCAGAACCATCTTCTCCCATTTGTGCGAGCCGGCGATCAGCCGCAGCGTCGCTTCCCTGACCGGATCGATCGGGATCCAGAAGCTGACGGTCTGGCTGCCGTCGACAAAGTAGTACGGGATGTCCTGGTGCCAGGGCGTCGGCTTCTGCGTGCCGGGCTCTTTGACCAGCACATGGTCGTGGAAGAACTGGGCGCTGCGCGACTGCATTGCTGCCGCCGCGAGTTCGGCGGCCGGCGAATTGCGCACGACATCGACGAATTCCGGAATGCGCTCCCAGTTGCAATAATCGTCGAAGAAGCTGCCCTTGCCATTGGCGATGTCAGACGCCGTGGCGCTGCGATTCTGCATGTTGCGCTCTATGCCGGCGGCGATGGTGTCGACCCAGTCCTTGAAGACGCCGCGGAGGCAGACGGCGCCGTCGCGCTGGTAGTCGGTAATCGCTGCGGCACCGATATGTCTGGCGGCCATCTCAGTCTCCCCTGTTTCGATGACCGACTATCGCAGCCGCCGTACATCGCGTAAAATAATAACCTTTCATCCCTCTTATAGCTTTGGCCTATGAACCTGACTCTCACCCAATTGCGCTATCTCGTTGCCGTCGCCCGGCATGGCAGCGTCACCGCGGCCGCCCGGATGCTGAACGTCTCGCAGCCGTCGATCTCGGTGGCAATTGACAATGTCGAAGCGACGCTCGGCCAGAAATTATTCGTGCGCCAGCGCGGCAGCGGCATCGCACTGACCTCGTTCGGCCGCAGCGCGGTGGCCAAAGCAAAGCAGGTGCTGGCCGAGGCGGACGAACTGGTTGGGCTCGGGACGCGTGACGCCGATGTCGGCGGCGAGCTGGTGCTCGGCTGCTTCGAGGATCTGGCGCCCTATTTCGCGCCGGCGCTGATCCGCGCGTTTTCGCAGCGCTGCCCGGCGGTCACAGTGGTCGTGCGCGACGAGACCTTCGAGACGCTGGGCCGGCGGCTCGGCGATTCCGCCATCGATCTCGGCCTGACCTACGATCTCGGCCTGCCCTCGCACTTCGCCCGCATCCTGCTGCATGAGCTGCGGCCGCACGCGCTTCTGCCGCAAGGCCACGCGCTGGCCAGCCAGACCAGCGTCAGCCTGGCGGAGCTGGCGACCCATCCACTTGTCACCACCGACCAGCCGCACAGCTGGCAGCATATGCTGGACCTGTTCCTCAGCCGCGGCCTGTCGCCGGTCTCGCAGTCGACGACGAGTTCGTTCGAACTGCAGCGCAGCATGGTGGCCAACGGCTTCGGCGTCGCGGTGAGTTACACAAGGCCCTATGGCGACAGAAGTTATGACGGCCTGCCGCTGGTCTGCAAGCCGCTGTCGGATCCGCTGCCGATGCAGCGCATCATCCTCACCCATGACACAAGGCAAAGGCTGTCGAAGGCGGCGCTGGCCTTCATCGAGGTGGCGAAGGCGTGGTTCGCCACGCACGATGTTTTCACCGCCTGAGCGACAATGCGGCCGCTTGACGGCGCTCGCTGCTGCTGCCACTCCAGCACGATGGAAACCATCCAGTCGAAAGCGGCCCAGGGCCGCGTCGCTGACGCGCCGAGCGGCCATTGGGTCTACAAGATACTGCCGCGCTGGCTGTGGCCTTATGCGCAGCTTGCGCGCTGGGACCGGCCGATCGGCTGGCAATTGCTGCTATGGCCCTGCTGGTGGTCGGCAGCGCTTGCAGCCAGCGCCTATCCTCGCCCCACCGACCCGCTGCTGACGCTGCTGCCGTCGCCGTGGTTCCTGTTCCTGTTCTTTGTCGGCGCCGTCGCCATGCGCGGCGCCGGCTGCACCTATAACGACATTGTCGACCAGGACATCGACAACAAGGTCGAGCGCACGCGCTCGCGGCCGCTGCCGGCCGGCAAGGTGACCCGCCGCCAGGCCTGGGTATTCCTGGTCATCCAGGCGTTGCTGGGCCTCGTCGTGCTGTTGCAGTTCAACGACTTCGCCATTCCGCTCGGCATCGTCTCGCTGGTGATCGTCGCCGTCTATCCCTTCATGAAGCGCTTCACCAACTGGCCGCAATTCGTGCTTGGGCTGGCCTTCTCCTGGGGGGCGCTGATGGGCTGGGCGGTGGAGTTCGGCGACCTCGATGGCCCGGCCATCATGCTCTATATCGGCTCGATCCTGTGGGTGATCGGCTACGACACGATCTATGCGCACCAGGACAAGGAAGACGACGCCATTGTCGGCGTACGTTCGACGGCGCGGCTGTTCGGCGACAACACCAAGACCTGGCTGGTCGGACTCTATGGCGGCACGCTGGTCTGCTTCGCCATTGCCTTTGCCTCGGCACAGGCGCCGGTGGTGGCGCTGGCCGGGCTGATTGCCGCCGGCGCGCATATGGCGCGGCAGATTGCGGTTCTGGATATCAACGATCCCGACCAGTGCCTGCGGCTGTTCAAATCGAACAACCAGGTCGGCTGGCTGATCTTCCTCGGCCTCATCGGCGGATCGCTGTGGGTGGCGCTGAAGCCGCTGGTGTAGGCTCCCTTCTCCCCGTCTCTATACGGGGAGAAGGTGGCGGCAGCCGGATGAGGGGCAGCGCCAACCTTTGCAGTTAAGGTGAGATGCACAGCGGCGATGGCACGCGCATTAGATCAGGTGTTTGAAGTAGACAACCGGCTTGGTCAGCGCCGCCCCTCATCGCCCTGCCGGGCACTTCTCCCCGTATAGTGACGGGGAGAAGAGGCGGTCATTGGCGGTTTCGCCAATCGCCAACGCGTGTAAAGCAAAAACTACTCTCTCGAAATAATCTCTTCGCCATCAATAACCAGTCGCAGGCCGAGATCGCCGGCCCTGCGGCGGGCGAGGAAGCGCGGACGGCGCGTGGTCGAGACCCGGCCCTTGCGGCGATCCTTGGCTGGCAACGCCTTGATGGCGGCGCCGAGCGATTCTTCCAGTGTGCGGGCAATGCCGTCGGATTCGATCAGCAGCATCTGCAGCCGATAGGCATCGGCCCAGGCGCGCCAGTCGGCGGCGACGTCGTCGAGATCGTCGGCCACCAGCAGCGGCACCGACAGCATCGGGTCGTTGTGCAGCAGTTCCAGGGTTACCGTCACATTGCCTTCCGGATCCTCCATCGCGCGGGCGGCGACGCCGCGAAACGCATTGGCGGGCAGCGCGATGATCGCCGGCAGGCCGCTCATCTCGAGCGTGCGGCGAATGACGGCGCCTCGCTGGTCGATGGTGAAGGTAACGTCGCCATAGTCGTCGCGCGTGGCATAGCTCACCACTTGCGGCAGGCGGAATGGGTCAAGACGCATGTTGCGCCCGGCCCAGACGGGCTTCAGTACACTGTTCATCAACTGCCTTCCTGTGTTTCTCCTGAGAGCCGTTTTGCGGTTCTCACCGGGCCAGTTTTCCCGGCCTCGTTATGCGAAACAGTAGCGCGGGCTCCTTACCGCTGCGCTTAAGAAAGTCAGTTAAATTTTGCTGATCTCAGGGGATGGTTATCGGAATGAGACCAGCCCCAAGATGTTGAAAGGATCAGATAACCTTACCGGGATTCATGATGCCCGCCGGATCGAAGGCGGCCTTCACCCGGCGCATCAGATCGATCGCCATTGGCGGCGCGGTGGCGATCAGTTCGTCGCGCTTCAACTGGCCGATGCCGTGCTCGGCCGATATCGAGCCGTGGAAGGCGCGCACGACATCGTGCACGGCATGGTTCATGGCGTGGTAGAGGTCGAGAAACGCTTCGTCGTCACCACCCTCCGGCCGCGAGATGTTATAGTGGAGATTGCCGTCGCCCATGTGACCGAAGCAGACGACACGCGCCTGCGGGCTGACCGAGGCGACAGCGCCGGCAGCCTTGGCGATGAACGCCGGTATGGATGCCACCGGCACCGAAATATCGTGCTTGATCGAGGCGCCTTCAGGCTTTTGCGAATCCGGCAGCACCTCTCGGAAATTCCAGAAGGCGTCGCCCTGCGCCAGGCTTGCGGCGATCACCGCGTCGCCGACAATGCCTTGCTCGAGGCCTTCCGACAGCACCTCCTCGATCAGCCCCCTGGCGTCCTCGGCCGAGCGGCCCGATGAGATCTGCATCAGCACGTACCAGGGCCAGTCTTCGGCCAGCGGCCGGGCGACGCCCTGCGCGTGCCGCAGCGTGAAATCATAAGGGCGCTGTCCGATCAATTCGAAGGCGGTGAGTGCCGCCCCTGCCCGGTCCATCGCCAGGCTGAACAGTGAAAGGGCGGCTTGCGGCGACGACAGGCCGGCAAAGGCGACTTCACGGCCCTTGGGCTTGGGGAACAGTTTCAGCACCGCGGCAGTGATGATGCCGAGCGTGCCTTCGGCGCCGACGAACAGGTTCTTCAGATCGTAGCCGGTGTTGTCCTTCTTCAATTTGCGCAGATCGTCGAACACCTCGCCGGTCGGCAGCACCACTTCGACGCCGAGGCAGAGTTCGCGCGCATTGCCATAGGCAAGCACGCCGGTGCCGCCGGCATTGGAGGAGAGATTGCCGCCGATCTGGCAGGACCCTTGCGCGGCAAGCGACAGCGGAAACAGACGGTCGGCGGCATCGGCGGCTTCCTGCAGCGTCTGCAGGATGACGCCGGCCTCGACGGTCACCGTGTTGGAGAACACGTCGATCTCGCGGATGCGGTTCAGCCTCGACAGCGACAGCACGATCTCGCTACCGGACGCGTCGGGCACCTGGGCGCCGACCAGCCCTGTGTTGCCGCTCTGCGGCACGACCGGCGTTCTGGTCTCGCTCGCCAGCCGCATGATCTGGCTGACCTCGTCGACGCTGCCGGGACGCAGCACCAGCCCTGTCCTGCCGTGCCACAGCCCGCGCCGCTCAGTGAGGTAGGGCGCGATATCGACCTGGTCGCGCAACGCATATTTGTCGCCGACGATTGCGGCGAAGCGGTCGATGAGGGCGGGATCGAGATCGAAGGGGGTATCGTTCATGGGCAGAAACTATGGCGCTCAGTCGAGCTTGTCACGTGGGGCGGCGGCTCGAAAGAGCCGATCGTTGATCGCCTCGCCCAGGCCTTCGATCGGGATCGGCTCTACGGCGATCGTTGCCGCACCGCTGCGGTCGAGTTCCTGCAAATAGGCGAAGAGATTGCTTGCGGCTTCGCGCAGGTCCCCTGACGCGGACAGGTTGCGCAAGGCGACGGCCTTTTGCCAGCCTTCGGCGCGGTCAGCGCCAAAGGCCAGCAACGCTTCGCCTTCGGCCACGCTTTGCGCATTGAGGCGCACCGACGCCCCCGGCGCATAGTGCGACGCCAGCATGCCTGGCGCCTCGATGCCTGATATGGCGCCGCGCAGCAACTTGGTGCCGACGGCCGCCTCTATGTCGGCGGCGGCAATCCCGCCCGGCCTCAGCAGCCGCACTGTATCGCCTTCGACCTTGACGATGGTCGATTCCAGCCCGACCGGGGTGGCGCCGCCGTCGACGACAAGCTGGATTTTCGCACCGAGATCGGCCGCCACGGCCTCGGCCGTCGTGGCGCTGATCTTGCCCGAAGAGTTCGCGCTGGGCGCCGCCAGCGGCCGGCCGAGCCTGGCGATCAACTCGCCCCCGAACCCCCTGGGCATGCGCAGCGCGATCGTATCCAGCCCGGCGGTGACCAGCGGATGGATGCCGTTGCCGCGCCGTAGTGCGAGCACCAGCGTCAGCGGTCCCGGCCAGAACGCCTCGGCCAGCCGCTTCGACAGCGGGTCGAAGGTCGCAATGCGTTCGGCCATCGCCAGATCGGCGACATGGGCGATCAGCGGGTTGAAGCGCGGCCGGCCCTTGGCCTCGAAGATGCGGGCGACGCCAACGCCATTGGTCGCATCGCCGGCCAGTCCGTAGACGGTCTCCGTCGGGATGGCGACGACGTCGCCGCCCTCGAGCAGCGCCAGCGCCCGCTCCATCGCTTCGCCGACGGGTAGTATCTCAGCCACTCTGTTCACCTCACAGGCGCCGGACCTAGTACGGCAGTGATTTTCGGGCAAGCCGGCGTTGGTGAATTATCAATGCCTAAAATGCTATGTTTCCCTGCAAGCCGGCGTCAATCCACTGGGGGTAGGCTACCGGCTTGTTGGGCAAGGGGATTGGTTTCGATGTCGATGCGTGTGCTTGGAGCGCTTGGTTTCACCCTGGCGGCGATGACCGGTGGGGCACAGGCCTCGTCGATCGTCTTTCTCGGCGTCTCGAAATCCACGCCATCGGTCATCAAGGTCGGCACACCCGAACCGATGAAGATCGCCTCGGCGCCATCGATCGTGGCGCTCGGCGATGCCCAGCCCGACGTCACCTATGAAAAGGTCGCGGCGATCCCCGAGAAGCCCAGGCACGGACAGGCCCCGATGATCATTCGCGGCGGCGTCGTCGGCGGCGCCTTCGCTTCGCCGGCGCCGGCCAAGCCAGCCGCCACCGCTACCGCGGCACCCACAGCGGATACGAAGCCCGCGGCAGAGACCGCACCCGCAGGAACTGCGACGGCATCGAACGGCAAGCCGGAGTCGGAACCGGCAGCGCCACAGCCGGCGGCAACGCCGCAGCAGCCGATCCAGGGCGTCGGCAAAGCCGAGTAAGCCATTCGGCCGAAACAGTCGGCCAGTCCGCTTGACGCCGATCGACGCCCCGGCGCACGATCGGCCTGGCGGCGGCGTCCCCAATTTCGCCAATCGGTTTTGGCACGAGCGCGCCGGGTTCCAAGTGAGCAAGGGGGTATCATGAACAAGGCGAAATCATTGACTATTGCCGGCCTGTTGCTGGCGTCATTTCTGGGCGTCGGCAGCGCGCAGGCCGGTGACGACATGCTGGGGTCCTATGTCGCGCGCATTTCCGATCGCGACCACCATGCCAGCGACGGCTACGAGCTGAGCAGCGCGGCGCAGATGGTGCGACAGGACCGCGCCAACTGGCACAAGTTCCACCGCCGCGACGCCGACGACCAGGGCGACGACTGGTTCAGCAGCAACGATGATCGCGCGTACCTGGAACGCCTGCTGAAGCGCGGCGGGGCGATGAGTTCCTCGACGCGGCGCGCCATCGTCAACGGCGAGCCGCTGATCCAGGTCGACGTCTATTCAGACAGCGTGCATGTCAGCATTTTGGAGGATTGACTTCGTCAACCTCGGGAAGACTGACGGAGTCAGTTTCCGGGAAGACTGACGGAGTCGGTTTCAAGAGGGCCGACAAGGTCGGCCTCGATAACAAGAAGGGCGGCGTGTGAACGCCGCCCTTTTCGTTTGATGTCAGTTGCCTGAAAGCTCAGGCCGCTTCTTCCTCGTCGTCGGATTCCTCGGTCTCGTCAGCGCCGCCGGCTTCGGCCTTCACGCCGTCGTCGTCTTCATCTTCGTCGTCTTCCTCGTCCTCATCGTCGTCGGAAGAAGCGATGGTTTCGGCACCTTCTTCCTGGTCCGATTCGTCGCTGTCTTCGTCATCGCCTTCCTCGTCATCCGACAGGTCGGCGGCCTCGACCGCCGTGGCGGCGGCATGGTCGAGACTATTTTCGGAAGCGGATTCAAGCGCCTCGGGAGTGCCCGAGGTTTCTTCTGTCACTTCGATGTCGTGAGCGGAATTCATGGAAGCCTCCGTGGGGGTTGGGAACATGTCCTTTTTGCCACGGAGAGACCATCGCCATATGACTGTAAGCCGGCTCGAACGGCCGGCGGGGGAGAAAATTTTTAGCGTTATTCCCGCGCCTTTAGCCAGCTATTCTGGAGAAGTCCGCGACCTTGTCAGTGGCCGCGCGGATGCGGGCCAGCAACGCCAGACGGTTGGCGCGCACGGCCTGGTCCTCATCATTCACGAGAACGCGTTCAAAGAATGAATCAACCGGTTCACGCAACACGCTAAGCGCCAGCATGGCGGCGGAAAAGTCTTCCTTTCGAATCGCTTCGCCGGCTTGCTTCTCAGCCTGATTCACCGCCGCAAACAGCGATTTCTCGGCCTCCTCGCGAAACAGCGCCGGCTCAACGGTCGCGGCGACGACTGTTTTCTTCTTCTCCTCGGCCGCCAGAATGTTTGCCGCGCGCTTGGTGCCGGCGAGCAGGTTCTTGCCGTCCTCGGTGTCGAGGAAGGAGCCCAGCGCTTCGACGCGGCGGACGATCTGCAGGAGGTCATCGGACTGCGGCGTGATCACTGCGTCGATGAGATCGTGACGGGCGCCCTGATCGCGCAGGTAGACTTTCAGGCGGTCATGGAAGAAAGCGAGCAGATCGGTCGACTGGCCTGCACCGCTGTCCTTGAAATTGGCGGCAGCGCGATCGAAAATGGACGACAGGGCCAGACGGATGCCGTTCTCGACCAGCATCCTCACCACACCCAAAGCCGCTCTCCGTAGCGCATAAGGGTCCTTCGAGCCTGTCGGCTTTTCATCAATCGCCCAGAACCCGACCAGCGTGTCGAGCTTGTCGGCCAGCGCGACGGCAATCGACACCGGATCGGTCGGCACACGATCGGACGGACCTTGCGGCTTGTAGTGCTCCTCGATTGCCGCAGCCACGGACGGATGCTCGCCTTGCAGCAATGCATATTTGCGGCCCATGGCGCCTTGCAGTTCGGGAAACTCACCCACGGCTTCGGTTGTCAGATCGGCCTTGGCCAGCACAGCAGCGCGCCCGGCGAGCGCGGTAATCTCCCCCCTCGAGGGGGAGATGTCGGCGAAGCCGACAGAGGGGGGCGTCTCGCGTGAAGCGCTGACTCCCTCCTTCTTCGAGAGGCCAGACCGCGTCGCGCCAGCCGAAGCGACCCCCTCTGGCCTGCCGGCCATCTCCCCCTCAAGGGGGGAGATCGACTGCGCCACTGTCGGCGCCAACTCCTCGGCCAGCCGCTTGATCCGCTCCACCCGCTCGCCTTGCGTGCCGAGCTTGGCGTGGAAGGTGACATTGAGATGGTCGAGGCGGGCCATGCGCTGGTCGAGCGGCTTCTTCAGGTCGAGCCCGAACTTTTTCGCCGATGCCTCGAGCTGCTCCAGATCCGGCAGGTCGCCCTGGTCGGTCTTCCAGAAATAGAGCGCGTCCGACAGGCGCGCGCGCACCACCTTGCCATTGCCGTGCGCGATCTCCTTGCCGCCGTCCTTGGCCTCGATGTTGGCGGTGAGGATGAAACTGTTGGAGAGGTTTTCGCCATCGCCCTGCGGCCGGGTGACAAAGCATTTCTGGTTGGCGCGGATGGTCAGCCGGACCACTTCAGGCGGAATGGCGAGAAAAGCCTGCTCGAATTCGCCCATCAGCACCACCGGCCATTCGACAAGGCCCGACACTTCTTCCAGCAGCCCTTCGTCCTCGACCAGGTCGAGCCCGTTGGCGAAGGCGAGATTGCGGGCGTCGGCCAGGATGATCTCCTTGCGACGGTCGCCATCGAGCACGACCTTGGCCGCTTCCAGCTTGGTCACATAATCGTCGAAGCGGCGCACGGTGATTTCACCGGGCGCCATGAAACGATGGCCGTAGGTGACGTTGCCCGAACGGATGCCGTCGATCTCGAAATCGACCACGACCGGCTCCTCGGTCTCCGGGCCGAAGGTGCACAGGATCGTCTGCAGCGGCCGCACCCAGCGCAGCGAGCCGGGCTTGGCCGAAGCCGGCCCCCAGCGCATCGATGTCGGCCAGGGGAAGCTGCGGATGATGGCCGGCACCAGTTCGGCGATGATCGCTTCCGCCGCCCTGCCCGGCTTCGAAATATGGGCGACGTAGAAATCGCCCTTCTTCGGGTCGGAATGGACATGCGCCTCGGCAACCGAGGCAAGGCCTGCCTTGCGCAGAAATCCCTGCACCGCCTGGTCCGGCGCCGTCGTCGACGGCCCCTTGATCTCCTCGTGGATGTCCTTCGAGCGCGCGGTCAGGCCCCTGATGTCGAGCGCCAGGCGCCGCGGCGTCCAATATTCGCGCGCCGCGTCATAGGTCAGACCCGCCTCGACCAACCCGTCGGTCAGCATCTTCCTGAGATCGCCCGCCGCCTTGCGCTGCATGCGGGCCGGTATTTCCTCGGAGCGAAGTTCTAGAAGCAGGTCAGGCATGGTCAGGCTCCCACCCTCCTCTTGATGGGGAGGGTCGGCGCGCAGCGCCGGGGTGGGGTGGCGGCCTCTCAGCCGCCGATACCTTCGGCACCATCGCGCAAATGCAGGTGTGATTTCTGTTCTTCCACCGCCGCATAGATCGTATCGAGCACGGAATCCAGTTCGTTTTTGATTTCATGGTTCCAGAAGCGGATGACACGGTAGCCCTGACTCTCGAACCATTTCGTGCGGCGCTCGTCATGGCGCTGCTGGTCATCAAAACTGTGATGGACGCCATCAACTTCGATGATCAGCTTCAGCCGGTGTGAGATGAAATCAGGGAAATAGACCCTACCGACGCCTGCCTGCGAAAATGCGTACCTTCGACAGGAATGCGCCAGAGATGTCGCCACAGGGTGCGCTCCTCGTCTGTCATCGCCGCGCGGAGCCTTTTTGCAGACTGCAGCTTGAACCGATCGAGTTTTGGCATGGGACGTCGCGCTGCCACCCCCACCCGCCGCTTCGCGGCGACCTCCCCCATCTAGGGCCTGTTGCGTTATTAGGCTTTGGACGCCTGGAGGGACTGCAGGGGCGCAGCGAGGTGCTTTACGGCGCGGGTTTGCGGCCGGATAGGGTAGGAGTTGGCGTATTCGGTGGGTTCGGGGCGCAGTGCGACCCAGGATCAGGTGGCCAGCGTCACCCAGCGGCGCATGTTGAAGGCCATGGCCGCGATGAGGACCTGTCCTGCCGCCTTGGCCAGGCCGCGATAGCGGATGGCGCAAAGTCGCATGCG